>JAVMKH010000033.1:0-6926 GCA_031732935.1 Candidatus Contendibacter sp. | reverse complement strand
ACAACAAGGTGGATTCGCCGAACGCGGTCAAGGGTCACGGCTACAAGGTCAACGCGGCGGAAAGCCTGACCTGGAAAGGCTGGGCGTTGAGCAACGCCACGCCCTGGATCAACGCCTTGAACGCCAAGCTATTGGGTCTGCTGGGTCCGCAACTACCCAAACTGCCGGGGCCGGACATCGTGAAAAAGTGGACCCAATCCAGAGCCTTGCCCCCGTTCGCCACCAAGAGCCTGCACGCGCTGGTCAAAGAGAAGGGGATCGCCGATGAGTAACGCCCGCGCCAATATCCTGGCCCGCTTGCGCGCGGTCGCGCCACAAGAGACCGCCGCCACCGAACCCGCCGCGCCGCTTGAAGCAGAACTTAGCCGCGCCGACAAAATAGCGCGTCTCAAGCGGCTGATGGAGAACATGCACGCCGAGGTGATCGTCACCGACAGTCGGAACTGGACGACCGCCCTCAAGGGCCTGCTCCGCCAGCGTTCGCTAAACGGCCTGCTATGCGCCCCCACCACCCTCATCGGAACCACACTCGCGGAAAGTTGGGAAAGCGACCTGCCACCGCTGGTCGGTTACACCGAGGCGGTGGAACAGAGCAAGGAACGGCTGTTTGCCATCGACGCTAGCATCACCTCAACCAAGGGCGGACTCGCCGACGTGGGCGCCCTGATTCTGTGGCCGGACGCGGACGAACCGCGCCTGATGTCGCTGGCGCCAGCGCTGCATATCGCGGTGCTGGAAGCGGCGAAGATTCATGGCTCCCTGGCCGAAGCCATCCGTCGGGAGCGTTGGGCCGAAGGGATGCCCACTAATGCCTTGCTGATCTCCGGCCCGTCCAAGACCGCCGATATCGAACTGGTTCTGACCTTCGGCGTGCACGGACCCAAGGAGTTGATCGTGCTGATTCTGGACGACGCGAGAGGCTAAAACGCCCATGCTACCGACGGCTTACCAGCAACTTCACCGCGACCTGCAAAAATTTATCCCGGCGGCGCGTCTGATTACTGATCCGTTGCGCACGCTCGCCTACGGTACCGACGCCAGCTTGTACCGGCTGATTCCCAAGCTGGTGGCGCGGGTGGACAGCGAGGACGAGATGCGGCGCATTCTGGCGCTGGCGCATCAGCATGGAACGCCGGTGACATTCCGCGCCGCCGGCACCAGCCTCTCCGGTCAGGCGGTCACCGATTCGGTGTTGCTGCAACTGGGCGACGGCTGGCGCGGCTGGAAAATTGGCCCGGATGCGGCGACCATCACCTTGCAACCCGGCTTGATCGGCGGCCACGCCAACCGCTATCTGGCACCCTACCGGCGCAAGATCGGGCCGGACCCCGCTTCGATCAACACCTGCCAGATCGGCGGTATCGCCGCCAACAACGCCAGCGGGATGTGTTGCGGCACCGCTCAGAACAGCTATCAGACGTTGAAGAGTATGCGGGTGATGCTGGCCGACGGCGCGGTGCTGGACACCGGCGATCCCGCCAGCCGCGAGGCGTTCCGCGCCAGTCATGGCGCCCTGCTCGACCGGTTGGCCGAACTCGGTCAACGCACCCGCGCCGACGCGGTGCTGGCGGAACGCATCCGCGCCAAGTTCAAGATCAAGAACACCTGCGGCTACAGCCTCAACGCCCTGGTGGACTACGAAGACCCCTTCGAGATTCTGCAACACCTGATGATCGGCTCCGAAGGCACGCTGGGCTTCATCGCCGAAATCACCTATCACACGGTCGAGGAGCACACCCACAAGGCCACGGCGCTGATGATTTTCCCCGATATCCAGACCGCCTGCGAAGCCGTGGCGGCGCTGAAAAGCCAGCCGGTGGCGGCGGTGGAACTGATGGACCGCGCCTCGATCCGTTCGGTGGAAAACAAAGCGGGAATGCCGGCGTACTTCAAGGAGTTGCCGGAAACCGCCGCCGCTTTGCTAGTGGAAACGCGGGCGATGGATTCGGTGAGCTTGACCGCTCAGGTCGAAGCGATCACCGCCGGCATCGCCGCCATATCCACCCTGCTCCCGTTCCAGTTCACCGACCGCCCGGAAGAATTCACCCAGTTGTGGGCGATCCGCCAAGGACTGTTCCCTTCGGTCGGTTCGGCGCGCGCGACCGGCACCACCGTCATCATCGAGGATGTCGCGGTTCCCGTGCCCCGATTGGCGGCAATGACGCTCGATTTGCAACGCCTTTTCGACAAGCATGGTTATACCGGTTCGATCATTTTCGGCCATGCGCTTGAAGGCAACCTGCATTTCGTCATCACCCCTGACTTTGCCAATTCCGCCGAAACCGAACGCTACAAGCACTTCATGGACGACGTATGCCAGATGATCGTTCATCAGTACGATGGCTCGCTGAAGGCGGAACACGGTACCGGCCGCAACATCGCGCCATTCGTCGAACTGGAATGGGGCCAGCAAGCCTACCGATTGATGCGGGAGATCAAGGCGCTGTTCGATCCCCGCAACCTGCTCAATCCCGGCGTCATCCTCAACGACGACCCGGAGGCGCACCTCAAGCACATCAAGCCGATGGCCGCCGTCGATCCGCTGGTGGACAAGTGCATCGAGTGCGGCTTCTGCGAGCCGAACTGTCCATCCCGCGCCCTGACCCTGTCACCGCGTCAGCGCATCGTTGGCTTACGGGAAATGGCGCGCTTGCGAGCGGCGGGCGAGGATGGCAGTCGACTAAAGACGATCAACGAAGCGTATCAGTACCAGGGGATCGATACCTGCGCCGCCGACAGCCTGTGTTCCCTGACCTGCCCGGTCGGTATCAACACCGGCACGATGATGCTTAAGCAACGCGAGCAACAGCGCGGCAAGGTCGCGCACTGGGTCGGCGATCTGATGGCAAATCAATTTACCAGCGTCACCGCCGTCACCCGGCTCGGCTTGGGCGCCGCCAATCTCTCCCACAAGATCTTCGGCGCCTGGTTGCAAGGCAGCGTGATCGGCGCCGCGCGCAAGCTATCCGGGGATCGGATTCCGCTGTGGAATCGCTACATGCCCACCGCCGGCGCGCTACCCATGCCGGAAGCCAAGGCGGCGACCAGCCAGCCGCGCGTCGTCTATTTCCCCAGTTGCGCCAGCCGCACCATGGGACCGGCCAAGGGCGATCCCGAAGCGGACGCCCTGCCGGTGAAAACCGCCGCCCTGCTGCGCAAGGCTGGGTTTGAGGTCATCCTGCCCGAAGATCGAACTTCGTTGTGTTGCGGCCAGCCCTTCGCCAGCAAAGGTTTGCCGGAACAGGCCGACGCCAAGCGGGCCGAGGTGGAACAAGCTCTGCGCAAGGCCAGCCGCGACGGGCAGGACCCCATCGTCATCGACACCAGCCCTTGTTCGTTGCGGCTCAAGCGCAACCAGGAGCAATCTGGCCTCAAGCTGTACGACATCACCGAATTTCTGCACGATTTCGTGCTGGAGCGACTGACGTTGCGCAAGCTGCCGGAAACGGTCGCCCTGCACCCGACGTGCAGCACCACCCACATGGGCTTGCAGGCCAAGCTCAAAGCCATCGCCGAAAGGTGCGTCGAGAAAGTCGTCATCCCCGACCGGATTTCCTGTTGCGGCTGGGCCGGCGACAAAGGCTTCACCCACCCGGAATTGAACGCCAGCGCCCTGCGCGATTTGCCGGCGGCGCTGCCGGACGAGTGCCGGTCTGGGTATTCCACCAGCCGCACCTGTGAAATCGGCTTGTCTCTCCACAGCGGACGTTACTACCGCTCCATCGTCTATCTGGTGGACCGCTGCGCGCGGCCCGATACCGGCTGATTCCCTAGCATTTCCCAGTTCTCAAGGACGCCCACGCGGGTGGGTTGGGGGCTTTTTGCGCCCGCGATTCGCCCGAGCGGGGTTTCAGGAAGAAAAAAAACGTGTCATCAACCACCATCCGAGGAGTTCCCTGTCATGCAACCCTGGACCCAGATTTATGCGCCGCTGGGTGGTAACTTGTGGCTTTCCGCCCTGGTCGCCGCCATTCCGATCATCTTCTTCTTCATCGCGCTGGCCGTCTTGCGGATGAAAGGCCATGTCGCCGGCTTGATCACGGTGGTGCTCGCTGTCGTCATCGCCATCGTCGTGTATCAAATGCCGGCCTCGATGGCGCTGGCCGCGACCGGTTACGGTTTCCTCTACGGCTTGTGGCCAATTTCCTGGATCATCGTGGCCGCCGTGTTTCTGTACAAACTCACGGTCAAGACCGGCCAGTTCGAAATCATCCGTTCCTCGGTCCTGTCCATTACCGGCGACCAGCGCTTGCAGATGGTCCTGGTCGGTTTCTGCTTCGGCGCGTTTCTGGAAGGGGCGGCGGGATTCGGCGCACCGGTGGCGATTACCGCCGCGCTGCTGGTCGGTCTCGGTTTCAACCCGCTCTATGCCGCTGGCCTGTGCCTGATCGCCAACACCGCGCCGGTGGCGTTCGGCGCGTTGGGTATTCCCATCACGGTCGCCGGCAAGGTCACCAGCACCGATCCGTTCCTCATCGGCCAGATGGCGGGCCGCCAACTACCGTTGCTATCGTTGTTCGTCCCGTTCTGGCTGGTGTTCATCATGGACGGCTGGCGCGGCGTGCGGGAAACCTGGCCGGCGATTTTCGTGGCGGCGGCGGCTTTCGCGTTGACTCAGTACTACACCTCCAACCACTGGGCTTATGAGCTGCCCGACATCACCTCCGCTTTGGTGAGCTTGCTCGCTCTAACCTTGTTCCTGCGCTTTGTCTGGCAACCCCAGGAAAACTTCGCGTTTCAGGGCGCGGGCGGCAACGGGGCCAGCACGGCGACGCGACCTGTCCGTTCCGAGTATAGCGCGGGCCAAATTTTCAAAGCTTGGTCGCCGTTTATCGTCCTGACCATCATGGTGACTATCTGGACGCTGCCCTCGTTCAAGGCTCTGTTCGCCAAAGGGGCTCCGCTGGAGGCATGGGTGATGAGCTTCCATATTCCCGGCCTGGACAAGCTGGTCATGAAAGACGTGCCCATCGTCAAGGCGCTCACGCCCTATGACGCCGTTTACAAATTCGATGTGCTGTCGGCGACGGGAACGTCCATTCTGCTGGCGGCCGTCATCAGCGCCTTCATCTTGGGCGTGAACGTCAAGACCTTCTTCACGACCTTCTGGGAAACCCTGGTGGAACTGGCCCGGCCGATCTTCACCATCGGTCTGGTGCTTGGCTTCGCCTTCATCGCCAATTACTCCGGCGCTTCCTCGACGCTGGGCCTGGCCTTCGCCGCAACCGGCGTGCTGTTCCCCTTCTTCTCTCCGTTCCTGGGCTGGCTCGGCGTGTTCCTGACCGGTTCCGACACCTCCAGCAACGCGCTGTTCGCCAACTTGCAGCAGGTGACCGCCCAGCAGATCGGCGTCGATCCGGTGCTGACCATCGCGGCCAACACCACCGGCGGCGTCACCGGCAAGATGATCTCGCCGCAGTCCATCGCGGTCGCCTGCGCCGCCACCGGACTGGTGGGCAAGGAATCGGACCTGTTCCGCTTCACGCTGAAACACAGCCTGTTCTTCGCCACCATCATCGGCGTCATCACCTACATTCAGGCGTATTACCTGCAATGGATGATTCCGGCGGTGGCGCGGTAACGTTTCGGGGTCGGGTGGCAATTCCTCTCCCGCAAGCGGGAGAGGTTTCTTAACGCCGCCTTGCCACGCCAAAGCCCCTTCAGGATTGCCCCAGCGCCGCCACGGCCAGGACTGGCGGCGGCGGCTGATCGGCCGGGCCAGATCGGGCGAGCAAGGCGCTCGCCTTATCGCGGGCGACGGATTTTTTCTTCACCGTCGCCAGTTGTTCCAGCTCTCGCCGGGCGGTCGAATCGTGTACGCCCCGCCGCGTTTCGTCTAGGATGCCGGTGAGCCGGTCCAACAACAGCGACAGCTTGCGGGGCGAAAATTTCGCCCCGCCGCCGCCGATGACCTGTTCCAACGCCAGCAACACCGTCGCCCGCCCCGCCTCACCGGTCGCGCCCAGCGACGCCAACGCCTGATCCAGTTGCGCGAAGCCCTGTTCCGTGACCGCGATTTGCCCAGCCAGCGCACCGGCGAGGTCCGTGGGCGTAACGCGGCCATCGCGCAGTCCTTGCGCGAGCAGGTCGACGCACCCTTCCCGTTGCGGGGTCTGCGTCGCCAACAACCCGCGCGCCACCCGACCCAGATGCGGGCAAATATCGGCTTGCGGCAACTTACCCAGCGCCAGCAGGCTCAACGTCAAGTCCCGGTTATAATCCTCCTTGCGCCCTTGGCGATACAAACCGGCCTCGAACAGGCGCTGCGCCAGCGGCGGAAACCGGAACGCTTGGTCCGCAGCCAGATCGGGCGTCGCGAAATAGCGGGTATCGGCCAGCAGGTACGGCCACAGGACCGGATGAGATGTATCCTGGCCCAGATAGAACGAAAACGAGGAATGCAGTTGCTCGATCAGCGCGTCGGTCACGGGCTGGGGCGCGAACAACAGCTCGGTCAGCAGGGTGGATTTCAGTTGCGATTCGTGAAACATCCGGCTGAACCAACCACGCGCCGAGGACAACCGCTCCAACAAGCGGGGCGCGCGGCCGGCGATGCCCGCGTCGCCCAAACCGAACCGGCAGCGCAACGCGGCGCCGAACAGCCGAAACGCGACGTTCTCGGCGGCATCGGGATCATGGTGGAAAATTTTGACGCGGAGAGCGTCGGCCAAACTCCCTCCCGCGAATCCGCCCGACAGGGCATGGAACAGAGGTTCGGTCGGCGGGTATTTCTCGCAGCGCTGCAACCACCGTTCGAGCGCGAATTCCGCCTCGGCGGCGGGCGCCAAGGCCAGAACCAGCGCATCGGCGAACGGCGCGTCGAGCTTGGCGATCCCCGGCGCCAGTCGATTCCAGGCTTCGGCCCGCTGTTTCGGCAGCGCCGGCAAGCGATACAGCGCCGCGCCGAGTTCGTCGGCATCGAGCAA
>JAVMKH010000032.1:0-6970 GCA_031732935.1 Candidatus Contendibacter sp. | reverse complement strand
TTTGGAAAAGTAGGTTGGTATTTAGAAATTCCACAACCGGTATAGGACTGCTATAAACGCATATAATGACCCATTTGTTAGTTAAAGCAAACAACCCAAAAACAACGCCAATAATCATTGCCAACCAAATTCCTGTAATTAAAAACAGGATGTGCAGTAAAATAGGCGATATGTTATAAATGGCCAGGGATCGTTCTAGCTCCAAACCGAAAACACTAAACAGCAGCCACCGGCCAATGATGCTCAAAAGCACGATATAAGGAAGCGCATGGAGATAAAGCACGGCACTGGCATGAGCTGCCTGAGATTTATTCAGTTCTTTCAGGCGATCATTGAGCTGCTTTGGACGGCGGTACAAAAGCCCCAGCCACCACAGCGCCGAACGGTGATGCCGCCCGCGCAGCCCGATTTCTTCCAATGGCAATGGAGTCATGGTTGCGTCCAATCTCCCTGATGGTGACAATCGCTGGCAAACGTTTTAGTCATTATTTTCCCTCTCCAACCGGCTGTCCGCTGCTACCGACCGGCAACCCGGTTTGCATCGGGTCAAGGCGCGGCATTCAATGTCGGTAACGATTGCGATAAGCTTATGTCAAACAACTGTATCTCATGATACAGGTTGATATCACCGGGTTAGGACCACCGCGATGATGATGAGGACAGCGCAATGAACGCGATTCAACACCTGCTTTCGCCGAAGACCAGCGATGTCGGATTTCCGGTCCAGCGGCTCTTGCCGGCGGCGGAAGTCCAATCGGTCGGTCCTTTCGTCTTTTTCGATCACATGGGGCCGGCCCGATTCGAGCGGGAGGGCACGGCGGGCGACGTGCGGCCACATCCGCACATCGGTCTCGCCACCGTAACCTTTCTTTATTCCGGCGCGATGATGCACCGCGATAGCCTGGGCTGCGTCCAGCGCATCGAACCGGGCGCGGTCAATCTGATGGCGGCTGGGCGCGGGATCGTCCATTCGGAACGGGTGCCGGCCGACATTCGGGCGGAGCAAGTCGCGGTGCAGGGCATCCAAATCTGGCTGGCGCTGCCGGCCGACCGCGAGGAAATGGAGCCGGCGTTTCACCACTATCCGGCGGAAGCGTTGCCCGCCATCGCGTTTCGGGGCGTGTCGCTGCAACTGCTCATCGGCGCGGCGTTCGGTCTCCGCTCACCGGTCGTCGCCTATTCCCCGACCTTCCAGGCCGATGTGAAGCTGGCCGAGGGCGGCACGCTGGCGCTGCCGCCGGATTATCCGGAACGCGGGGTTTATCTGGCCGAAGGGGATGTGGCGGTGGAAGACGAATCGTTGGCGGCCGGCCAACTGGCGGTGCTGGCGCCGGGCCGGACGGTGCGTCTGCACGCCCAAATGCCGGCCCGCCTGATGCTGCTGGGCGGGGCGCCGCTGGACGGCAAACGGTTCATTTATTGGAATTTCGTGGCCCGCACGCGGGAACGCATCGAACAGGCCAAGGCCGACTGGGCGGAGGGGCGATTCGCGCCAATCCCCGGCGAGACCGAGTTCATTCCCGCGCCGTGGCGCTGATCGGGCTCAACCCAGCATTTCCGGCCGCAATTCGCTGCGGATGAACACGATGCCGCCGTTGCGGGTGGAGATGGGCGCGTGCCGCGAACCGGGCAGCGCCGCGTGATAGTCGCCCCGGCTGTAGGCGCGATCACCGATCAGCATGTCGCCCTCCAGCAGCAGGCATTCCTCCAGGATACTGTGGTCGTGCGGGGGAAGCAGGGTGCCAGGCGCCAGCCGTAACAGGAAGGACTGGAAACCGGCCTCCCGGTCCACCATGAGCACCTTGATTTCCGTGCCCGGCACCAGCATCCGCCACTCGCCTTCCCGCGCGCGCACGGTCACGGTGGCGGGCGGACCCGCGTCGTCCAGCGCCGCCTCGATGGCGTCCCAGACCGAGGCATGCGGCTCCACCGGCGGCAGGGTAGCCGCCAGCGGACTCAAGCGCCGCTCCCAGGCGGCAACTTGCCGCTGCAACTCCGGATTGCGGGCCAGGTTCGCCTCGAACTCGGCCAGTTCCGGCCCGCTCAGCGTGCCGAGCACGTAATCGCCAGCCAGGCTTTCGGCTTCGTTCCGGTTCATGATTCCAGGCACCCCTTCAGTTGCAGCAACCCTCGTCGTACCCAGCTTTTGACCGTGCCGAGCGGAGTTCGTAGCCGCGCCGCCAGTTCCTCGTGGCTGAACCCGTGGAAGAAGGCCAGCCCAATGGCCTGGGATTGATCGACGGACAGACGCCGCAGGCACTCCTGAATGGCGTGAGCCAGGTGATCGACCGACAGCGAGGGTTGGGGATCGGGGATTTGCAAGGCTTCTTCAGCTAGCGGTTCAGCATTGGCTTCCGCCGCCCGCCGCCGCCGCTGGCGCAGCAATTCGATGGCCCGGTGGCGGGCGATGGCCATCAGCCAGACCAGAACCGGCGCCCGTCCGGGCTGGTATTGCCCGGCGGTGCGCCAGACAGCCAGATAGGTTTCCTGCAAGACATCCTCCGCCGCGTCCTGTTGGCGCAACAACGCCAGCGCGATCGGGTACAACCGGCTTCGGGTCAGTCGATACAACTCGGCGAACGCCTGACGGTCGCCGCGCGCGGTGGCGGTCAGCAGATCGGCCAGCGGATCGGATGGGGGGGGTGACGGTTGACGGGCCAGGTCCACGGCGCTTCGCTTGCTCCCGGTAATCGTTTCGCGCCAAGATTCTAGCGGGCCGCGCCGCGCGCGGCAACGCTGCCCGCCAGGCGGGAAAGGCAGTACGTTGCTCGCGGGCATGGCCTGTTTCCCGAGACGCGGTTAGCGCGAGACCAGCATCGATATGGCCACGTCGCGCGCCGCCGATGCCTGTGGCAACAGGTTGATGTTCAAGCCCCGCTCCAGGCACCAGGCCAAGGCGAGCAAGGCCACGGCGGTCGAGCCCACCGGCAACGCCAGCCGCCGGTACAGCCAGGTCTGGCGCAAGGCGAAAGCCAGCGGCAGCACAACCGCGACGATGGTCAGTTGTCCGGTTTCGACGCCCAGGTTGAAACTGGCCAAGGCCAGTGCCAGCGCATCCGTCGGCAACCCCAGATCCCATAACGCGCTGGCGAAGCCAAAACCGTGGATCAGCCCCAGCCCGAACGCCAGCGACCAGCGCCGCGTCGTCACCACGGGGAACAAGTTGTTCAGCGCCGCCAGCAACACGGTAAACGCGATCACCGTTTCCACCAGCCGGCTGGGCAGGTCGATCACCCCCAGCACCGCCAGACTCAGCGTCAGCGAGTGCGCGAGAGTGAAGGCGGTCACGATGCCAGTGGTTTCCAGCAGCACCGTTCGCAGTGCCAGCGCCGGCCGCCACCGCCCGTTCTCCCACCACAACACCGCCGGCAACAGCAAGGCCAAGAGAAACAGAATGTGATCGAAACCGAAGGGCAGGATGTGGATGAAGCCGAGCGCGAGATAGCGCCAGGCAGTGTCGAGCCGATCGACCGGTGGCGCGGGCGATGTCAGGGCGAACGGGGTGCTGGTCTGGCCGCCTTCCAGCCATTCGGTGGTGACTTCCTTGGAACCCGTGCTCTGGATCGTCAAGGCGTAAGACGCGAATGTCCACCCATAGCTCCAGGTCACGTGGCGCGCGTCCGGAGGGATCTGGCCGGTCAATCGAAAGGTCACCAGGGTGGGCGAGATGGCGTCGGCGCCGGGCGTGACCGCGTGGGAGATCGCGGGGCGAACCTCCTGGGCATCGAACGCCAGCTTCACGCGCCGGCGAAATGGTTCGTCAAGACTCGCGAACGCCGACTGGAGACAAGTCGAACAGATATCCAGGGGCAAGGATTCGCCGGCCGAGGCTTTGAGTTTCTCGGCGAGTGCCGCCGCGTCCGTCACGATTTCGACGTTATACGTCCGGTCCTCCTGCAAAAGAACCGACACGCGCGTCGTGCCGATCTCATGGGCGTGCGCTGTTGCGCCGCTCAAAAGCGCGACGACCACGGCGCACCACGCCAGATGGACCAGAGACCCGCGCCGCCAGACGGCAGGGATGATTCCGAAGAGACTTGTCAGCATTGTCCGTGACCTTTGGGTTCTTTAGCCTTTAATCGCCTTGAGCGACCCTGGGGTGCCGTTCGAACGTCAACGACGCCCAAAAGCTCGTCCACTCGGCGTGGGAGCCGGCCGCCGCTGGCACCATATGCACGGCTTTGATCAGCCACATTCCGCTCGGTCGCAACCGAAATCGCACCCGGCCAGTGTCATCGGTACGAGCCGTCAGCTTTTCGGCGGGATTCGATCGGTTCATCGCGACGACCAGCGCGCCCGCGAGCGGGTGGTTCTCATACGTCAAAAGCAGGGGAAGCTCCTCATCGACGTCGAGCGTGTACGGATTCCGTTCGGCCACCAATTCGAGAGTAAACCCAAGGGGTCGATCACTCTGATCCGCGCTCGGCGTTCCCGATAGCACCAGGCTTTTCGCGCAGCGGGAAAAAAGTTCACGGGCGCTCGCTTCGGTTTCATGGCGGCGGGCTCGCAACGCCGCAATCGTCTCAAGCCCTTCTTCCCGCAAATACCGATTGAATTTTTCCGCGGGCAATTCCACCACGCTTGGATGGCTGTGATAGCCGATAACGAGCAGACCCGGCAGATCCGAGCGCAACAAGCCGGCTGGATCAACGCCATCCTGACCAACAATCGGCTTGCGGCCCGCCGCATCCTCAAATACGAACTGATTGATAAGCAAGGCATTGCGTGGCAGCGGATCCCCGAGCAAATCCTGCCCGACTTGTAGCCGCACGCCAACCCACTGGCCCGGTTTCGGGAAGAATGTCGTTGGCTCGATCCACAGATCGTGGGCCAACAGCGGTGAACTCCTCAAGGCAAAGGTCACTATCGCCAGCGGCAGATATTTCCTTATCCATCCTGAACGTGACATCTTCAGCCTCCCAGGACGACGGGTCCCGGACGGGGACCCGTCTCCATGCGGTCATGGATTGAATGAAGCGATTTCAAGGAGTGGGCGGCGGCGGGGTGGGTTCGGTCGGAACGTTGATGCCGCCATGTCCCTGATAGAGACCCTGGTGAGCGGGGGCCAGGAACGGGAACCGGTTGAGATAGTCCTTGTCGTTGACTTCGATGCCCTTGGCCAGGCCGGCCGCCGGGTTGCCCGCCACGATCAGGCTGATCAGCACAGTATTCACGTTCACCTGATTACGATTCGGCGCGGTGCCGCCGCCAAGGCGACGCCCATTGGGGAAGCTTGAATCGATGGCGGTGTCGAGGGTGATGACGTCACCGGTGAAACCGTCGGCGACTGGGATGGGACGACCCAGGTTGATCGCGCCGATGATGTCGGTGCGGGGTCCCTTGAGCGTGGCCACGGTGCCGGCGGGTACCCCCAGAGCCTTGTAGATGCCGAGCGCCTCGGCGTCGCGCACCAGCACCGGGAACAGGATGTCGGCGCCGAAGTTGGTCACGTCCTTGAGAGGGCTGCCACGCAGGTAGCGAGTCTGGCGCTGGGTCCCGACGAGGCCCGCGTTGAAGAGCGGCAGAGCGTTTCGCCCGACCTGCACGAAGGGACCGGATCCCTTGAGACCGGTGATGACGTTGCTGGCATCGACGGTCTGGGTTTGTTGACGGCTAATGCTCGACCAGATCCGCAGCAGGCTGTCGGTCGAATCGGCCTTGAGTTCGCCGTTGTGCGGGATGCCTTGCGGGAAGATGTCGGTGATTGGAATCTCAAGGGCGATCGAAAACAGGTTGAAGCCCGTGAATACATCCGTGCCCGGCGGGCGGCGCGCGCCCGGAATGCCGCCGAGATCGCCCTTGTTCAAGTTGACCAGGTCGAAAATACCCTTTTCATCGAGCTGATAGGGGTCGTCGAATTGGCCGGCGATGGCCCGCCCCCCGTTCGCCAAAGGGTGGATGAAGCTATCGACGAAATTCTGATCGTAGAGACCGACTTCACGGCTGGTGGGATCTCCGGAATCGTAACCGGCGAAGGCGCCGAGACCGTAGACGAGCCGGTCGGTCTGCGGGCCGTGGTTGTTCGGGAGGACGGGGAGATCCTTGGCGAGAACGACGACTTGCTTACCAAAATCATCCCCATCGGCGCCGTCCCCATCGATGGCGTTGCCTGGATTTCCACTTCTCAAGGGTACGACCCGGCTGACCGTCATGGTCTCGGTGCCGCCGGTCAGTTGCCAGAGCAGTTCGTTGCCGCCGCCCAGAGGATCCGTGGCGCTGGGTGGCGCCTCGGGGGACAGGGTGTTCTTGAATTCGACGCGATACACCATCCTGTCCCTGAGGCTCTCACCGATTCCGATGTGGAACTCATAGCGGTAGCCATTGCAGGCGCGCAACCCCTGGTTGCCCTGACCCGGTTCGTGGAGCGGGTTGAAGTTCATGATCAGGTAAAGCTTGTCGTGCGAACCGGGCGACACCCAGGCGTAGGTGTCGGTGTTGTCGGCGCAGGGTTCGTTCAGGATCGCCAACGCCTCGCGGTGGCTTGAGCCGTGCGCGGTCAATCCGGTCGCGGCGAATAGCGTCGTGGCGAACAAAACTTGAAATAGCGGTTTTTTCATGATCGGTTTCCTTAAGCGGTTTTCGCGGCCCAGCCGCGATCGACGGTGTGGATCAACCCAGAGCACGCCCCATCTGATTCAGTGACGCCGGATCGGGTCTGCAAGCCGATGAAGCACATGGAAAAGTTCAAACCAATCCTCCTCGATAAAGGCGATGGGTGAAGCGATAAATGGAGCGTCGCCACGCGTGAAGCGCGAGCCGCTTCACTCTGTCATGCGTCGACCGACGCGATTTGGATGAGGGACGGTGAAAAAAATCTGGTCGGCGCCTTCCCGCTTTCTGGTCGTGAATGGGTTGCAGGCTAAAAAATCACGGGCGATGCCTTGCCAACCTTGCCGCCTTTGGTTACTCTTCCGCCCCTATCGCTCAGGCGCGTAGCTCAGTTGGTTAGAGCACCACCTTGACATGGTGG
>JAVMKH010000031.1:0-36819 GCA_031732935.1 Candidatus Contendibacter sp. | reverse complement strand
TATCTACCCCGACAGGCTCGCTAGGTGAGCCTGCTGAACTTCGTGGCTAATTAGGAAAACTCTTTATATTGATAAAATTAAGGAAACTTCTTTTCACTTGATTAAAAGTTTAGCTCAATATGGATTCCAGACTGTTGAGGGCGGCTCCTCCACGGGGGGTGAGGGGCTACACTGAGCAGGTACTAACCCGCCGCACCCCAGATCCCCTGCCGCTGATCAACCTTCAAAATCTGCTGGACGATGTCAAGTGCCATGCAACCGTTCGCCAGTTGCGGTGGCCCGCCGGGGTCCGTTGCCGGCATTGTGGCATGGCGGCGGTCACGAAGCAGGGTCGCGATACCACCCAACCGGCGCGACGGAGATATCGGTACGAAGGATGCCATTGCTCTTTTGACGATCTAACCGGGACGGTGTTGGCCGGCCACCACCTGCCGTTACGAGCTTGGATATTATGTTTATACTTCATGGGACTAAACTTATCGAATGCCCAGGTTGCCCAGGAGTTGGGGTTGAACCCGGATGACGTGCAACGGATGACCGAGCAACCGCGCCAAGGGATCGTCGCCCGCCAGCCCGAACCGATTCTGTCGGGGGAAGTGGAATGCGACGAGGTCCATGGGGTGGCTGGGCATAAAGGGCATCCGGACGCGGTGAAAAAAAAGGCCGCCGGGGTTGTCGGCGCCGGCTGAAGGGGGCCCGGGGTCGAGGAACCTTGGCAAAAGAAAAGCCACCGATTTTTTCGGGATGATCCAGCGGGGTGGGGCGGCGGTGGCGCGGATGCTGGACAACGCCCAGCAAGCCACGATTCGCCTGCTGATCGAGCGGTTCATCGCCCCTGGCACTCGCGTTCATACCGATGAATACGACATCCACCAGCGGTTGACGGAATGGGGGTTTGATCACCATGCCGTGTGTCACGGCCGGGGCGAATACGCCCGTGACGAGGACGGGGACGGCTTTTGTGAGATTCATGTCGACACCGCCGAGGGCTTTGGGTCGCTGTTACGCTCCCGGTTGCGGCCCCATCGGGGGATCTCGCAAGAAAAACCGTCGCTGTACCTGGGCTTCTTTTAATTCATAACGTCCACATCCGGGGCAAAGGCCTGCTCAGACCTCTCTTGGAACCGCTAGTCGCCTAACCAGGCGAACTGTCTGGAATCCATGTTGAGCCATCTAAATTTCACGGCCTACCAGGGTCACGTCCAGTTAGCGGGGTGGTGGTTCGCCAGCGAGTGAGCTTGCTGATCGACAACCCGATGGTCTCGCTCACCCCTGCAGTTGTGAGAGCTAAGCAAGGCTTCGCCGAGGCGGAAACCCTGGCCTGTTTGAGGGTGCGTTTGAGATAAAAACCTAAGGTCGGATATGAGAAAATCGAGTCGGTGGACCGTCAGGGTTTCATGGCTAATGGCGTGGCTTGGCACCGTGGCCCCAGGGATCCAGGCCGCTGAAGACAGCCAGATTCGGTCCGGCTGGAATACCGCCATGGGTCCGATGAGCACGGCCTACGATGCCGCCCGGCGCATCTTCCTCGGCGCAGCTAAGGACGAGGAGGAAAATCTGGCATTGACGCAGGATAAGGCACTGCGCATGCCGGGCACCAGTAAGACGCGGGCGACCCTTCCCAAAGGGACAACGCTGGGGTCTCCCGAATCCCTGGATGTCCGTAGCGAAGGCAAGCAATTCAAATTGCTGCTCTGGGAAGGTACCCGCCCGGATGGCGGCGAAGACGGTGGCTTTGGGGAGTCCGTCGCCGTCCTAGCCGTTTTCCCGGAAGGCAGTATCGAGCCCATCGACGTGGCCGAGATCAAGCAGGATCGGGATACTGCTTTGGGCAAGCGAATCAATCTCGGGGATGATGACGCCTTCACGGTACTGAACGCCCACCATAACTCCAACCAGGGCTATGCCATTACCGACTTGTTCCACTTACGTGAAGGCCGGCTTCGACATATCGCCAATCTGTTTACGTTGTCGAGTAATTGCTGTTGCGGTGAATCTTTCAAGGAAGAGTTGCACTGGCGCGTGGAACCGGACGGCACCAATCTGCCACGGATCGTCGCCACGATTGAACTGACACAAGCGCCTAAGGAATTCACCGAAGGTTGCGACCGCAAACCCAAGCCACAGGTCGAATCCTTCAAGAATGTCTACCGCTGGGACGCAATGAAGCAGCGTTATCTACACGAGGGTGGTAATTCCAGTCGCTTGGACAAGTGGAACCAGCAACGACTGTGAGCCCCGATCCGTTCCACCGGATTGAGGCTGGTGCTGGAATACGGGACTGTGTCAACCAATATCATTGCGGCAAGCCCATGATTCCCGCTACCAGGGCACGTTCCAAACCGTCTAGTGCCTTTGTGAGAATGGAAGATTAAATGGATTCACTGCACTTTCGAGAAGCGCTGAAATCTGACCTCTCGGATATATTGCGACTGTACGCGCAACCCGATTTGGATGACGGAAATATTCTTTCAACATCGGATGCCGAACGTATGCTTGAACGCATGGCCAGCTATCCGAATTACAAAATAGTTGTGGCAGTCAACAATGCCCGCATCGTGGGCACGTTTGTGCTTCTCATCATGGATCATTTGGGGCATCAAGGCATGCCGTCCGCAATCATCGAGGATGTGGCTGTCGATCCAAGCCTTCACGGTCAAGGGATCGGAAAAAAGATGATGCACCATGCTATCAAACTCGCGACCGAAAATAATTGCTATAAAGCTGTGCTGTCGTCGAATCTGAAACGCGAGCGGGCACATGCATTCTACGAATCGCTGGGTTTGGAACGTCACGGCTATAGTTTCCGCATCGACACCCAGCAAGCCGTTGCCGCCGATCATGTGAAACCGTGCTCCGACTGAACGCCAACTGTTGATTGACCCAACCGTTCCAGCCGGCTGCGCTACAATCGTCAGCTAGTCAGCCATCACCAGCGAACCTGCCATGACCGCCACCGACGCCACCCTCAGCAACGCCTGCCGTACCCTGGAACAGGTCGGCACTGAATTCCTGACCTGGCTGGACGACAACGCTGAGCGGGTCCGCCAGGAAAAAGCTGGGCTGACCAAGGAATTCCGCCGGCTCACCGCCCAGGCCCGCCGGTTGGACCAGGCGGCGCAACGGCCGATGTGCGTCGGCGTGTTTGGCCCCAGCCAGTCGGGCAAGTCCTATCTGATCTCGGCCCTGGCGCGCAAGGGCAACGCGCCGCTGCTGGCCGATTTCGCTGGCCAGGACATCGATTTCATCCGCGACATCAACCCGGAAGGCGGGCGCGAATCCACCGGCCTGGTCACCCGCTTCACCCTGCAGCCGGCCTCGGGCGTCACGCCCACCGCCCCGGTGCAAATGCGGCTGCTGACCCAAACCGATCTGGTCAAGATTCTCGGCAATACCTATTACGCTGACTGCGACCACAGCGACGACGAGTTGCTGACCCAGGCCCAGTTGACCGAGCTACTCGCCGGGCTGACCCCGGCGGCACAGCCGCAGCCGGTGGACCCGCTGACCGCCGAGGACGTGTACGACCTGCAGGCCTATTTCGAGCGCTATTTCAAGGGCCAGGAGCGGGTGCGTCTGTTGCGGCATGGTTACTGGGAACAGGCGGCGCAACTGGCGCCCCGGCTGCGGATTCAGGACCGCGCCAAGCTGTTTGGCGTGATCTGGGGCGAGGTGGAGGCGTTCAGCCAGCTTTATGTCCGACTCTACACGGGCTTGCAGGGGCTGGGTTTCGCCGCCGACGCCAGCGCCGGGCTGGAGGCGCTGATTCCCCGCGAGCAGAGCATCATCGACGTGCAGACCCTCAAGGGACTGGGAACCGGCGGCGGCGGAACGCTGACCCTGACCGGGAGCGGCGGCGCGCGGGTGACCCTGCCGCGCAATGAAGTCACCGCGTTGATCGCCGAACTGCGCATCGTCATCAACGAACAGCCCTGGGACTTCTTCCAGCATACCGACCTGTTGGACTTCCCCGGCGCGCGCTCCCGCGAGCAGATCAAGGACTTGCCGGCCTTCCTGCAAGGCGCGGACGCTTTGCAGAGCCTGTTCCTGCGCGGCAAGGTGGCCTATCTGTTCGAGCGCTATTGCGCCGAGCAGGAGCTGACCAGCATGTTGCTATGCATCGGCCCCAGCAATCAGGAGGTCAAGACCCTGCCGGAAATGGTGTTCGACTGGATCGTCTCCACCCACGGCGCGACCCCGGAACAGCGGTCGCAACAACCGACCGCCCTGTTTCTGGTGCTGACCAAGTTCGACATGGAGTTTGAGGAGAAGGCCGGCGAGCGGTCCCCGGAAAGCCGCTGGATCACCCGGCTGGAAAGTTCGCTGCTCAACTTCTTCGGTAAGCAACACGACTGGCCCCGCCAGTGGGACGCCCAGGGAGCGTTTCGTAACAGCTTCTGGCTGCGTAATCCCAACTTCAAGGCTAAGAACATCTTCGACTACGACGAGAACGGCCAGGAGTTGAACGTCCGGCCCGGCGAGCGCAAGCGGATCGAGCAATTCCGCCAGGCGTTCCTGAACGATGCTCGGGTGTGCGCCCATTTCCAGAATCCCGACCAGGCTTGGGAGGCGGGCTTCGCCCTCAACGACGGCGGCATCGGCTATCTGGCCGAGAGCCTGCGCCCCCTGTGCAATCCCGAACTCAAGCGCCAGCAACTGACCGGACAGGTGGCGCGGCTGCGCGAGCAGATGGTCGAGCGCATGGCGCATTACTACGTCAGCGACAACCCGGAGCAGGAACTGGAAAAACGGCGGGCGGCGGCGCGGCAGGTGGCCGGTAGTCTGATCGACTGCGCCGGCGAGCAGCGTTTCGGCGAATTGCTGCGCGCGCTGCAGGCCGACAGCGACGAACTGGAAGGTATCTACTACCGGATCGAGACCCGACTACCGGATGAGAAACAGGCCATCAGCGCCCCGACCATCGGCGCGGTGGTGGATACCAGCAAGATGAAGGCGCTGCTGGGGCTGGGAGCGGTGGCGGGCGAACCGACCGAGGCACCCCGCCGGGACGACGCCGCGCTGTTTGCCCGCGAGGCGGTGGCGGAATGGATGCGGGATTTGCACGATCTGGGCGGTAACAAATCGCTATGCGACTATTATCGGGTGCCGGAAGCCAGCATGGCCGAGTTCGTCAAGGAACTGATCGCCGGCGCGCAGCGATTGAAATTGGAGGAGCGGATCGAGGCGCTGGTGCGGAAGGTGACCGGCTTCCGCATGAAGTTCGAGCAGATCGTGGCGCTGCCGGCCCGGCTGACCGCCAATCTGCTCAACGGTTACGTGGACTTCCTGGGCTACGATGTCTTGGCGCTGGAACAGCGACCGACGCTGGCGCTGGAAACGGGTCCCCGGCCGGTGTTTCCGCCCCGGACGGTGCCGCGCGGCGGTCCGCAATTGGGCGAACAACCCTCCAGTTACGATCAGGATTACTACACCGACTGGATTCGCGGTTTCCTGGATTTGGTGGAGCGCAACGCCCGGACCCGCGACGGCGCGGAGGTCGATCTCGCCGCCAATCGCTGGCTGGGTGAGATGCTGGCGCGGCTGCGGCCCACGGGTTAGGCGTTTGCCGAAGTCACCCCAAGGGTTCTTGGGGAGCATGATCTGCCCAAGCCGGAGGATCGCGGTTAAGATAACGCGCTTCGTTTTTCCGGAAGTTCCCGCATCGCAGGACGGTGCGGGCCATTGAGATAGCGTGCTTCATGCTTTCCAGCCTTTCAGGGGACCGCCCATGACATTCGTCGTCACCGAAAATTGCATCAAGTGCAAGTACACCGACTGCGTGGAAGTGTGCCCGGTGGACTGTTTCCACGAGGGGCCGAATTTTCTGGTCATCGATCCCGACGAGTGCATCGATTGCACCCTGTGCGAGCCGGAGTGCCCGGCCCACGCGATTTTCGCCGAAGACGACGTGCCGGCCGATCAGGAACAATTTCTGGCCCTCAACGCCGAACTGGCCAAACGATGGCCGGTGATCACCGCCAAGAAAGACCCGCCGCCCGATGCCACCGAGTGGGACGGCAAACCCGGCAAGCTGCAATATCTCCAACGCTGATCCCGAACATTCCCGGCCCCACCCGTTGAAAATGCGGCCCGTGCCTCCATTTCCGGGTCATCGCCGAACATTGCCGCCGCCCGGCGCGGCCCTTGCGGATTTCCGATGATGAGTGAATCGCCCTACGTTTTCGACGTCAATCAACACAATTTCGCCTCGGTGGTGGTGGAAAACTCCCAGCGCGTGCCCGTGCTGGTGGATTTCTGGGCCGACTGGTGCCAACCCTGCCGGACGCTCACCCCCCTGTTGACCAAGCTGGCCCAGGAGTACCGGGGCGGTTTCGTTCTGGCCAAGGTCAACGCCGACGCCGAACAGGCGCTGGCCGGCCATTTCCGGGTGCGCAACCTGCCGACGGTGATGGTGGTCTGGCAGGGGCAGATCGTGGATCAGATCGTTGGCGTGCAACCAGAATCGGCCTATCGCGCGGTGATCGATCAATTGCGCGCCGGTCCTGGTGACCAGATTCTGGAACAGATCAACGCGCTTTGGGAGCACGGTCGCCAGAAGCAAGCGGTTGAACTGTTGCGCGAGGCGCTGGGGCAGGAGCCGGATCGCGTTGAACTGAAGGTGGCGCTGGCCGACAAGCTCATCCAACTGGATCGGGGCGAGGAAGCGCGGACCCTGTTGCAGAGCCTGCCGGCGGAAGAACGCGACCGGCAACCGGCCAGTGGCCTGCTGGCGCGGCTGCAATTCGCCGACCTGGCCCAGGGCGCGCCCGATCTGGCCACGTTGGAGACGCAGGTGCGGGCGCGGCCGGATGATTGCGTTTCCCGCCGACAACTGGCGGCCCGTTACGTGTTGGCCGGCGACTACGAAGCGGCGTTGGAGCAGTTCATGGACATCCTGCGGCGCTATCCCCAATTCGAGGACGGCGCCGGTCGCAAGGGACTGATCATGCTGTTCGAGATGCTTGGCAACCAGGATCCGCTGGTGACCACCTATCGGCGACGGATGTTCTCGCTGTTGCATTGAGTGCCGCTCGACTTTCGGCGGCGTGGCGCGCGCCTCGGCCATGACCATTGCCCGACGGGCGCTCGATCCACCGCGCGCCCAGGCCCGCCAAGCCCGCGCGATCGGGGATTATATCCGGGCAGCCCGGCTGGAGCGCCAGGCGGTGGAGCGGGCCGAGGCGCTGGGCCGGCGAGGCGAACGGACGCGGGCGCTGCTGTGGGAAGGCTACAGCTTGCGCCAAGCCGGCGAGGACGACCTGGCGCTGGCGGCTTTGTTACAGGCGGCCAGCGAACGGGCCGCAACCGCCGATCCCGCCGATGTCTTCAGCGCGCTGATCGCCATCGTGCACATCAGTCTCGATCACAAGTCCGCCGCCTTTTGTCGCGCGGTGCTCGATCAGGGTCGACGGTTGCTGGCGGACCTGCGGCGGCCATGGTCCGCGCCGCTGGATTTTTTGGAGGGTGAGTTGGCGTTGCGCCGGGGCGATTTCGCCACCGCCTGGGACTGGCATTCCCGCGCCTGGGCCGGCTGGCACGACGAACATCCGCGCCTGACCGCATCCACGCATCTTTGGGCACTGTGCCGCGTCGCCTTCCGCCGCCGCGCGATGGACGAATTGGCGCGATTGACCGAAACCCTTGTCGAACTTCATCCAGCCCAGGCACTGGAACGGCAACTGGTCCACCGGGCGCTGTTGCTGGACTGGCGGGCACGGCGGACGCTCGATCCTGGCGCCGCCGCGCCGGTCGAACGAGCCTTGGATTTACTGGGGGCCGTCCATGAGGGCAACCGCGATTTCGGCGCGCGGCGGGAAGCGTTGCGAGTGCTCGCGCTGGCGGGACGCTGGGAGGCGATGGACGCCGCGCTGTCGCGTAAACCACTGGACAACGAACGCTTCGAGAACGCGCTGCTGCTGGGCGATCTGGCGCTGGGCCGGGCGCGGGCGGCGCTGGGATGGCCGACAGTGGATGACGATTACGGCGAGTCGGCCCACGGCGGTTCCGCGCCGCCTGCCTTGCTGGCAAGCGAAGTCTTGCGCGCGGCGGAAAGTCACTATCGCGCCGCGCTGGCGCTGGCCGAAGCCGAGGATGAACGGCTGGAAACCGATTGGCATGGCGCGACCGTTCGGAAGCGATTATGGCGGACATGAAACACCGCACCAAGGACACCGCCGGTCTGTACCGCACCGGCCGCGACGATGCGGAGCGCCAGCTTCGCTTCGACCGAGGCACGCTGCTGCTGGAAGGCGTGGCCGAACTGCCGGCCGGGTTGGAAACCTGGTTCTGCTACGACCCCCGGGTGGACGCCTACCGCGCGCCCGCGCACCGCTACGGCGACATCATCGGTCCGCTCAAGGGTGAACTGGCTCGCAACAAGGCGCCGCGCTACCAGGTTCGGCAGTTGGCCTGCGCACTGGAAATGACGCCCTACCCCCACCAGCGGGAAGCCCTCGCGGCTTGGCAGGCGGCGAAGGGACGCGGCGTGGTGGTGCTGCCGACCGGGGCCGGCAAGACCCTGGTCGGGTTGCTGGCGCTGTGCTGGGCACGGCGGGACGGGCTGATCATGGTCCCGACCTTGGATCTGATGCAGCAGTGGTACGCGCTGTTGCGGGCGGCGTTTCCCGATCAGGAGATCGGCCTGATCGGCGGCGGTTACCACGAACCGCAACCGCTGACGATCGCGACCTACGACTCCGCCGCTCGCCACATCGAACGGCTGGGCGACCGCTTCGGCCTACTGATCTTTGACGAGGCGCACCACCTGCCTTCGGAGTTTTACCGGGTCATCGCCGAATTTGCGCTGGCGCCTTACCGGCTTGGACTGACCGCCACACCCGAACGCAGCGATGGCAAGGATGCCGATTTGCCGGACCTGATCGGTCCCATCGTCTACCGCAAACGCCCGGAACAACTGGCCGGCGACGTGCTGGCGGATTTCCAGGTGCGGCCGGTGCATGTGGACCTTTCCCCCGCCGAGCGGACGGCGTATCAACAAGCCCTGGATGAGCGCAACGCCTTTTTGCAAGCCAACCGGCTGGGACTGAGCACGCTGGAAGGCTGGAACCGGTTCGTGATGTTGTCGGCGCGCAGCGTCGAGGGTCGCCGCGCCATGCGCGCCCACCGCGACGCCCGCCGCATCGCCCACGCCACCCCGGCCAAGCTGCGGGCGCTGGGCATGATCCTGGCCAATCATCCGGGCGCCAGGACGGTCATTTTCACCGAGGACAACGCCACCGCCTACGAAGTCTCACAACGCTTTCTGATTCCCTGCCTGACCCATCAGACCGCGATCAAGGAACGGCAGGCCATTCTCGACCGCTTCAAGGCAGGAACCTACGCCGCCATCGTGACCAGCAACGTGCTTAACGAAGGAGTGGACGTACCGGATGCCTCGGTGGGCGTGATCCTGTCGGGCAGCGCCTCGGCGCGGGAATTCATCCAGCGGTTGGGCCGCATCCTGCGGCGCGGCGACGGCAAGCAGGCGGTGTTGTACGAAGTCATCGCGCGTGAAACTCGCGAGGAGCGCGTCGCCGACCGGCGGCGAACCCCACCGGACGCCGGCCGCAAGGCGGAACGGATCGAGGCCACGCTGGCGCTGTTCGACCCGGAACGGTCTACCGGCCACAAGCCCGACCACTGATGCTTCCTTCCGACCTGCTGTTCTCCCACAAGCGCGGGGCGCAAGTCTATCCCCGCTTTCTGCGGCGGGAGCAATACGTCTGGGCCGAGCAGGTGTTGAATCTGATCCGCGAGCACCAGCACCGCACGCGCGGCGAATTGCAAGCGGCCCTGCGGGCACTGGAAGGCGATTCGCCCGATTACCGCATCGTGCGCGGCTTCGCCCATCTGGCCCTGAATGCCGCCGAATTCACCCTGGCCACCGGCGAACTGGAGCCGGAAACGTTGCGGTGTGAAGTCTTCACCCTGGCCGCCGAGCGCGGCGTTCATGGCGAGACCCAGGCGCGGGAAGTGCTCGAAGCCGTGGCTCCGCGCTATCAACTCGAAGCGGAAACCCTGCGCGAGGCGCTGTACGCCGACCTGCCGGAAAACCATCTGCTGACCGCGCTGCCGGACTTTACCCCGGACCAACTGGTGGATCGTTACAACCTGGCCCAGGCTCAGGGCTTGCTGTACTCGGCGCTGTGTCTGCGCCTCACCGCCCACCGCAACGTCCCCGGTGAATATCGCCGCCTGTTCCAGCATCTCAAGTTCCACGGCTTGATGTACGCGGTCGAGGGTAATCTCGACGACGGGTATCAAATCTACGTGGACGGCCCCGCCAGCCTGTTCAAGCAGACCCGCAAGTACGGCCTGCAAATGGCGCTGTTCCTGCCGGCGCTGCTGCGGGTGAGCCGCTGGGAAATGGAGGCGGTATTGCAACGGGACGGGCAGGAATTGAGCTACCGGCTCGATGCCCAATCGCCGCTCAAGCCGCTGACCGCCGCGCCGCCCGCCTACGACAGCCTGTTGGAGGAAAGCTTCGCCCGCCGCTGGGAAAAGCTGGGGACGCCGTGGACGCTGGAGCGGGAAGTGGAGATCGCGGATTTGAAAGGGACGGTGTTCGTGCCCGACTTCGCCCTGCGCCATCCCGATGGTCGGGTGGCGCATGTCGAAATCATGGGTTTCTGGCACCCCGACTACCTGCGCCGCAAGCTGGACAAGCTGCGTCGTGCCGCCATGCCCGATCTCATCGTCGCCGTCTCGGAACGGCTGAACGTCGGCGCGGACGATTTTCGGGATATCCCTGGCCCGGTGCTGTTTTTCAAGGGCAAGCTTGAACCGCGCGCGGTGCTGGACAGCCTGGAGCAGTTACCCCGATAGGACTGCTTTCCCTCGGCGCATCCGAAGCTGTGCGTGTTGGCGGCTGGAAAAGGCCTGGCGCGTCCGGCACCGCCGGGTTTTTTATGTCTTCATCCCACGATAATGAGTTCCAGCACCAGGCTCCTGGCTAGCGTATCGACCAAACAACCGCATCTTCTGGATCACGAAAACAGCTTGGTCCAGGGATAAAAAATCGTCGGGAAAAATTATATCGGAGCGCGAGTTGAGCGACACCCGCGCGTGGGTATCGCGCACGAAGTGGGCGATACCCCAAGCGGGCGTAGCGGCGAAGCCGTGTCGCTCCAACGAGGGTTCGACGGCGCTCGCGCCGGAGAATCCGAAGTGGGCTCAACTCGCGCCCCGTTCGTCGGCGCTCACCGGAGCGACCGCCGTGAAGCGTCGGGTGGAGCGGCTGGTTAGGCGGTATCGTTTCTACCTGGGTCACCCTTGGAGGTGTTGACAGCAGAGTAGATCGAAGTCGCGGCCATTGCGATTAGCAAGGCGCTTGAGAAGAAGGCTAACGGTTGAGTTGAGCGGCGCGCACGCCGGCGTCTGTACTTGGCACTTTATCTATCACGCGTCCGCTCCAACGAGGTGTTAGGTGCCCATGACGTAAAACGTGAATCCTGCGTTCGGCTGAGGCGGTGTGTCATTAGGAACTTCCTCTATCCTTTCGAAGCTGACGCGCGCATCCATCGGCTTGTCCACACCCTCCGGAAGTTGGAGTCCTGGCTCTGCCCTTAGCATTTCAAGGACGAGCATCTCCGCGGTCTGCGCATCTTTCGCCACTACGAATCGAGTCGTGTAGAAACCTATCGCTTCCGTCCTGGACAGGATCGCGCCCGGAAAGTTTTCCCCATGCGCCAAGCACCTGTACAGGCGTTGTCCGTCTGGCACGCGCAATTGTGATGGCTTTGAACTCTTGAGTCTTGAGATCAGTCCCTTGAGCATGCCGTTTCCAGGGCGCCTAACAGTTGATTAGACAGAATGGGCCGATAGGGAGCTAGACAGAATCGGCGTAATATCTTACGCTAGTCATCTGTATAGCATAGACCCATAAGTCACTTATCCCAATTTAGATACGTAAAACTTTAGTTCATGCCAAACACCCTGTCAAGCTCTACCAACGCAGTTCGCCGCTTCTGGGACCGATATCTGGAACTGCTGCATAAACAAGGCGTCAAACCACCAGCAGACCGGTGGTTCGTGATCCGGGCCGAGGCGTACATCAAGGCCACCGCCGAGCGGCGCCTGATGGAGCACACCCCCGCCGACATCCACCGGTACCTCTCAAATCTTGGCGGAATAGACAGAATCAGCGACTGGCAATTTCGGCAATCGGTCGATGCTATCCAGAAATTGTTCGAGCTGGTGGGCGTGCCATGGCTGCGCGAGGTCGATTGGGATTTCTGGCGGGATTCGGCGCGAACCTTGCCAGCGAATCATCCCACCATCGCGCGAATTTCCAACCCGCCGGTGTTGCCGTCCCCATCCAACGGGGCAGCACCAGACGATGGCGTGGAAGCAGAGAACCCTCCCACGGTTATCGACCGTCTGGTGACGGTGATTCGGCAGCGCAATTACTCAATCCGCACCGAGGAGGCGTACCGAGCGTGGACGGAGCGATTCCTGGCCTTCATTAGCCACCGGGACCCGCGCACGGCGGGTGCGGCGGACGTGGTGTCGTTCCTGGAAACCCTGGCGGTGCGGGGCAATGTGGCGGCGAGCACCCAGAATCAGGCGCTCAACGCCCTGGTGTTTTTCTATGGCCAGGCGCTGGAGCAACCGCTGGGCGATCTGGGCGCCTTCATCCGGGCCAAGCGTCCGCAACGGTTGCCCGTGGTGTTGACGCGGGGCGAGGTGCTGCGCTTGCTGGACCGGTTGGAAGGTACGCACCAGTTGATGGCGTCGCTGTTGTACGGCACCGGGATGCGCTTGATGGAATGTCTGCGGCTACGGGTCAAGGATGTGGACTTCGCCTATCGCCAAATCGTGGTGCGGGACGGCAAGGGTCAGAAGGACCGGGTGACGCCGTTGCCTGATAAATTAATCGAGCCGCTGCGTGCGCACCTCGAACAGGTCAAGACGTTGCACGAAACGGATTTGAGCCAGGGTAACGGCGAGGTGTTCCTGCCGTTCGCGTTGGCGAAAAAGTATCCGAACGCGGCCCGCGAATGGGGCTGGCAATACGTCTTTCCCAGCGGGCGGTTGGCGGTGGACCCCCGCGGCGGCGCGATTCGGCGCCATCACCTGCACGAAAATGGCTTGCAAAAAGCGGTGAAGCACGCGGCGACGGCGGCCCGGCTGACCAAACCGGCCAATTGCCACGCCCTGCGCCACAGTTTCGCCACCCATTTGCTGGAGACAGGCTACGACATCCGCACCGTGCAGGAATTGTTGGGCCACAAGGATGTCAGCACCACCATGATCTACACCCACGTCCTCAATCGCGGCGGCAAGGGCGTGGTCAGCCCGCTCGACGCCATCTGACGAACCCACGACGTTCCCATGGACCCCAGCCAAATTCACCCACTCTTTACCCGCCTGCAAGCCGCCCGTCCCCAGCCGACCACCGAACTGCGTTATCACAGCCCGTTCGAATTGCTGGTGGCCGTGATCCTCTCGGCGCAAGCCACCGACAAGAAGGTCAACGAAGCCACCGCACGGCTGTTTCCGGTCGCCAACACCCCGCAAGCCCTGCTGGACCTGGGCGAGGACGGCCTGAAGGACTACATCAAGACCATCGGCCTCTACAACACCAAGGCGGTCAATCTCCGCAAGACCTGCGCCCTGCTGCTGGAACGGCACGGCGGCGCGGTGCCGCGCGACCGCGAAGCCCTGGAATCGCTGCCGGGCGTGGGCCGCAAGACCGCCAACGTTATCCTCAACACCGCCTTCGGCGAACCGACGATTGCCGTGGACACTCATATCTTCCGGGTCGCCAACCGCACCGGACTGGCGCCGGGCCGGACCGTGCGGGACGTGGAAGACGGTCTGCTGGCCGCGACGCCGGCCGAATTCCGCCAGGATGCCCACCACTGGCTGATCCTGCACGGTCGCTACGTCTGCACCGCCCGCAAGCCGCGCTGCCCGGACTGCCCGATTCACGACCTGTGCCAATATCCCGACAAGACGAGGTGAACCGATGTTTGGCAACGACCGCGATAGTCTGCGCCGCTACTACTGCACGGTCTGGGACAAGGCCAACGCCGGCCAGCCGCTGGAGCCACTGGAACACATCATCGCCGAGGCGATCCGCGCCCATCCCGAATACCAGCCGGTGCTGACCAATGTCGAAACCGCCCTGGGCCGCGAGTACACCCCCGAACAGGGCCAGACCAACCCCTTCCTGCACCTGGGCCTGCACATCGCCATCCGGGAGCAATTGGGCAGTAACCGCCCCGCTGGCATTCTCGACCTGTACCAACGCTTGTGCCAGCGCGCGGGCGACGCGCACGCCGCCGAGCATCGCATGATGGAATGCCTGGGCGAGACCCTGTGGGAGGCCCAACGCGCCGGCCGGGAACCGGACGAGCGGGCCTATCTAGAGCGATTACGGCGACTGGCGCGAGCGTGAACCGCTGGCGGACCGAACGAACCGGTCAACGGCTCGCGACGATAGCCCGCCTCGTCCCGGCGGATCAGAACGCCTTGCAACATGAAGATTCTTTGTCAGGGACGGGCGGTTGCGCTCGCGGACGAGGCGGTCTCCCCGGCAACGGTCGCCGCTTGGTCCTTGGTCAGCGATTCCAGGACCCGGTTCTCGGCGGCTAACCAGAAGTCGAGCGTCGAACCGTACTGGCTCCCCGCCGCTTCCCAAAGGTAATAGGCTGTCTTGCGAATCTGTTCCAGGTAACCCGCGGGAGAAAAGACCTCGAAAGCCTTGGCCATGGCCTCCTCCCGGCCGAGGCGGGCACCGGCGGCGCGCGCCGCCGATTCGGTGAGTAGGCGCAGATGCTTTTCCGCGGCTAGCCAGTAATCCATCGAGCGGTCGCGCTGTTCGGTGCCGGCCGACCACATGCAGCGGGCCAACTCACGAATCCGATAGAAGTACAGGGCGCGCAGGGCCGAAGGCCAGGCGGCCGTGGTTTCGACCGCCGAGGTGGCGGTGCTGGCCAGACGGACCGAATCGGCCGTCAATTCGATGACCATTCGCTGGGCCATTTCCCAAAAATCGAGGGCTGTCCGGCCAAACTCGTTGCCGGCCGACTCCCAAAGGTGATAAGCGAGGTTGCGAATCTCGGGCTCCAGATCTTTTTCCACGGGATGAGAGGTCCTGTCTTTAAGTTTGATGATAACGGAGACGCGTCCTGCCAGGACAGCGACCAGGCGCGCGATGTACGGACTGCTGTAACTATAACTGTAGCTGATGGCCCGAAAAGTAAAACGCCGGCTTGCGCCGGCGGTTGCGGTTCTGGCTGGGTTTAGAGGGGTTGTGGATCGGTGTCGCTGTCCTCGACCAGGTCGCGGTAGGCGTGCCAGGTGGCATGGCCGATCAGCGGCAAGGCCAGCGCCAGGCCAAGATAGAAGGTGAGCAGGCCGATACCAGTAAAGATCACGATCAGCGCCGCCCAGAGCAGCATGGGCGCCGGATTGACGCGCACCACGGTAAGGCTGGTCAGCACCGCCGTCATCAGGTCCGTCTTGCGGTTCAGCATCATCGGCATGGAGACCACGCTGACAGCGAAAACGGCGGCGGCGACGACGGCGCCCACGGCCAAGAAGATCAGCAAGAAGGCCAGTCCGCTGCCCGAGAAAAACAATTGCGCGGTTGACCCGTCCAAGGTCAGGTTGTTTCCACCGACGATGATGCCGAACAGCAGGGCCGACAACCGTGCCCAGACGATCATGAGAAAACCAGCTAGCCCCCCAAAGGTCAGGATGGGAACCATGTTCCGTCGCCAGGCGGTGAGCGCGTGTCTCAGGGTCGCTGGCTTTCCCACTTCCAGCCGGCGACTGAGGTCGTACAAGCCCATCGCCAGGAACGGACCGATCAGCAGGAATCCGCTGGTCAGGGCCAGCACGTATTGGAATCGGACCTGAACCAGGTAGACCATCAGATAGCCGAGAACCACGAAGAGCAACCCGTGGAAGAGACTGGCGGCGGGTGTCCGCCACAGGTCTTTCCAGCCTGCGCCCAGCCAGTCCCATGGTCGTTCGACGGGAACGACACGGACCTTGGGCGTGGTCAGCGAACTTTCGATCACGGGGATGGAACTAGCCATCGCTCTATTCCTCCTCACTTGCCAAAGTTTATGGTGCCTCATTATTTGGATTTGACGCGGGCGGCGGTGTGGTGGACGCCAGCACCCGTCGTCTCGCTTCAGGATAACCGCTCAAATGAGAAAAAGTTGCAACAACGAGCAGAAGAGCGCCAGAGGCATTTTTGTACAGCCTCTCAGCCCTCCTTGGTGGCAGGGAGGGCTGGGGTGGGAAGGAGGAAAACGGTTAGAGGCTGAATTCAGCGGCGGTGAGGGGCTGGAGACCGTGCCGCGCTCAACCGCGCTGCGGGCGCAACCGGCGGTAGAGATCGTAGGTCTGCTGGGCGATGCTGCGCCAACTGTAGTGGCGCTCGACCCGATCTCGGCCGGCCTGGCCCATCCGCTCGCGCAATCCGGGATCGGCGGCGAGGCGGTTGATCGCGTCGGCCAGCCCGTGCTCGAACCGGGCGGGAGCCACGGGGTCGTGCGGAGGATCCAGCGACAGGTGCGGATCCACCAGGAAACCGGTTTCGCCGTCCACCACCACCTCGCAGATGCCGCCAACCGCGCTGCCCACCACCGGCGTGCCACAGGCCATCGCCTCCAGATTGATGATGCCGAACGGCTCGTAGATCGAGGGACAACAGAAAATGGCGGCGTGCGAGTACAGGGCGATGGTGGTTTGACGCGACACCATCTTGGGGATCCAGACAATGCCCGAGCGGTGAGTCTGCAACTCCTGCACCATATCCTCGATTTCACGCTGCATCGCCAGGGTGTCGGCATCGCCGGCGCACAGCACGACTTGCAACTTCGGATCGAGATGCGGAATGGCCTGCAAGAGGTAGTACAGCCCCTTCTGCCGGGTGATCCGGCCGACGAACAGCACATAGGGACGATTGGGATCGATGCCGAACTGGGCGATGGCGGCGGGATCGTGGACCGGATGGTATTCCTCGGTGTCGATGCCGTTGGGGATCACCACCACCCGGGTCGGTTCGACGTTGAACAACCGCAGCACGTCGTCGCGGGTACTGCGCGAAACCGCGATGATGGCGTCGGCCGTCTCCAGGGCGGTCTTTTCGATCCAGCGCGACAGGTCGTAGCCCGGTCCGAGTTGATCACGCTTCCAGGGGCGCAGCGGCTCCAGCGAATGGACGGTGATCACCATCGGGATGTTGTAGAGAATCTTGGCGAGGATACCGCTGAAATGGGCATACCAGGTATGGCAATGGATGATTTCGGCGTTGCCTTCCAGATCGCTGATGCCCTGGCCGACGAAGGCCAGGCAGGTGCTGAGGGCCTTGAGCGGCGAGACGAAAGACTGCGGGCAGCCGGCGAAATGGGTGGTGTCCATCTTGATGCCGCGCACGTGCAACTGGCCTTCGTCGATCGTCTGATCGTGGAAGCTGCGCACCTCGACCGGGGTCAGCTTGGCCAGTTCGCGCGACAAGTATTCGACATGGACTCCCGCGCCGCCATAGACGTAGGGAGGATATTCGTTGGTGGTGAGCAGGACGCGCATTGTTGTTGTGCTCCCTTGGCCGGGTCAGCGGCGGTGAGATGAACGGATTCCGATGGGGCGTCCAGTCGGAAGACCTTGAGGAAAAGCATTATGCCAAGCGCCGCGCGGTTTTTGAACGGGCGGGACGCGGCTCAAAACGCGGCCGCCAGCTCGCGAACCTGATTCAGCATCGCCTGCCGTTCGGCGTGGGTGATGGTGGTGACCCGGTAAAACGCTCGGTGAACGACATGGCGGACTCCGCAGGCGCCGAGCACACCCTCGGCCATCGGCCGCACCAGCAGTTCGTACCAGCGTTCGCGCTGATAGGTCGCTTCGTCGCCGCCCAGAGTATTCACGATCAGCGCCCGTTCGTGAGTCAGCAGGCCCCGCATCCCCTCGGGGCCGAAGTCGAAGGCGAACTTGCGGGTGAACACCCGATCGATCCAGCCCTTGAGGATGGCTGGCGGGCCAAACCACCAGATCGGATAGATGAACACCAGTCCCCGTGCCCAGTGAACGGCGTCCTGCTCCCGCCGCGTATCCGCCGGCAAATCACCACGCCAGTTGCGCAAGAGGTCCTCGCCGTCCAGTACCGCGCGAAAGTGCATCTGATACAAGTCGTGGATGCGGGTGGCGTGACCGCGCTCGCGCAAGGTGGCGTCTGCCACTTCCAGGATGGCCCGGTTGAAGCTGCGCGGATTGGGGTGGGCGTAGACGAGCAGGACGTTCATGCCGTTCAAGCGACCCGCGCGGCGAACTCGTGATCGGCGAGGCCAAGGATCAGGCGGTCGCCGGATCGCAGCGGGCCGACGCCGGCCGGGGTGCCGGTCAACACCACGTCGCCCGGTTGCAGGGTGAAATGCGTGGAAATATGCGCCATGAGCTCGAAGATGCCGATCATCATCAGCCGGGTGTTGCCCTGTTGGCGCGGTTCGCCGTTGATTCGCAACGTGAGATCGGTTGCCTGGGGATCGGCCAGCGCGGCGGGTTCGACGAACGGCGACAATGGGCAGGAACCGTCGAACGCCTTGGCGATTTCCCAGGGGTGGCCCTTCTTCTTCAATTCGTTCTGCAGATCGCGCAGCGTCAGGTCCAGGGCGACGCCATACCCGGCGACGGCGTTCCGGGCGGTCGTGGCGTCGGCGGCGTGCAACGTCCGCCCCACCAGCACCGCCAACTCCACCTCGTGATGACATTCGCCCCGCCCGGTCGGCAACCGAATGGGTTCGTCCAGGCCGATCAACGCGGTGGCCGGTTTCATGAACAAGATCGGAGCTTCCGGAACGACATTGCCCAGTTCGCGGATATGGTCGAGATAATTGCGACCGATGCACACGACCTTGCCGACGGGCAGGTCCAACGGATCGCCTTCCAGATAACGATGCCGGTAAGCCACGATGACCTCCCTCGGGTCTTCTTCAAGATTAGGAATCGTATTGTCGGGGAAGGGGAGACGAGGGGCAACCAGCGGGTGACCGCCCGCGCGATCGCTCGGTTCGTGTTCTCCCCACCGAGGGATAAGGGTTGGGATGGGCGCGCGACAAGATCGTGGGGGGTGGGGGGTATTGGTAATTCAATCAATGAGCCTTGATAATTAATTACTTAATTTATGCAAGGGGTTTTGAGGGTGCTTGCCTGGCCGAGCGCGGTCCAGGATCGGAGGATTTGGAATAGTGGCGAACCAGGGTGGCGATATGGTCGGCGGGATGGGGTTGGCTAAATAAACCGCCTTGTATCTCATTGCAATGCAGCGCCCGCAGAAAGGCCAGTTGGGTATCGGTCTCGACCCCATCGGCGATTACGGCCAGCCGCAGACCACGAGCCATGGCGATGACCGCCGCCGCGATCGCCTGATCGTCATCCTCGTCGCCGATGTCTCGCACGAAGGATTCGTCAATTTTGATGCGGTCGATGGGAAGCCGTCGCAAATGGCCGAGGTTGGAGTGGCCCGTGCCAAAACCCTCGATCGTCAGGCGAACGCCCAGCCGTTTCAATACGCGCAAGGTATCGGCGACGCCATCCCGCGCGAGCAGGCTCTCGGTGATTTCCAGATCCAGATAATCGGGCCGCAGGCCGGTTTCCCGCAGAATTCGGGCCACCGCTTGGGCGAGTTCGATACCGATGAATTGGCGTGGCAGCACCCTGACCACCATACGCAAGGGTGGCAAGCCGATTTCCCGCCAGGCTTGGGCCTGGGTGCAAGCGGTTCGAAGCACCCACTCCCCAATGGGAATGCTCAGACCGGTTTCCTCGGCGATTGGGAGGAACTCGGCGGGCGCCACGTTCCCCAACAGCGGATTGTGCCAGCGCGGCAGAGCCTCGACTCCCACGATCCGTCCGCTATCCAGGTCCATTTGCGGCTGGTAGTGCAACATCAGTTCCTGATGGGCCAGCGCCTCGCGCAACAAACTTTCCATTACGACGTTCCGGGCCGCGGTGGCGGGGAGCCGGTTCGAAGGAAGCGGGCCATTGTTCCATTCCGGGCTTTTGGCGCGATGCGGCGCGGCGTCGGCGTTTTGCAACCGGTTGTTCCTGCAATTGGAGGTTGATCCCAAGCTCCGGTTACGCATGAATGGCCCCCAGCCGCTCGGCGAATTTGACGAATTCCTCGTCCGGCACCGGTGGGGAAAAATAAAAGCCCTGCGCGTATTCGCAACCCAGATGCCGCAACAAATCCAATTGCTCTTGATTCTCGACGCCCTCCGCCACCACCGGGATGCGCAGACTGGCGGCCATCGCCAAGATGGCTTCCACCAGGGTGCGGTCGTTGGGATTGGCGGTGATATCGCGCACGAAGGATTGATCGATCTTGAGCCGATCGATGGGAAACCGCTTCAGATAGGCCAGCGACGAGTAGCCGGTGCCAAAATCGTCGATATCGACGCGAATACCCAGGTTTCGGATGGCTTCAAGCCATTGCTGGGCTTGGCGCGTATCGTGAATCAGCACGCTTTCCGTGATTTCGAAGGCCAGCGATTCCGGGCACAGGGCATGGTTCTGGAGCAACGTTCGCACGCTGTCCACCGACAGACCATTCAGGATTTGGACGCTGGACAGATTGACCGAGATCGGCGCGCGCCAGCCGATCCGGCACCATCGCTTGAGCGTTTGGCACACCTGCTCAAGCACCCAGGCGCCAATTTCGTGGATGAGGCCAACTTCCTCGGCCAGCGGAATGAAATCGTTCGGCGACACCAGCCCGCGTCGCGGATGCCGCCAACGGATCAATGCCTCGGCGCCGGCCAGGTGATTGTTTCTCAAGTCAAGGATCGGCTGGTAGTACACCATGAGTTCATGATGCCGAATAGCCAGCCGCAGGTCGGTTTCCAGCGACAGTTGCCGCAACATCTGGTCCGCCATGACCGCTTCATATCGTCGATAGGTATTGCGTCCGGAGGTCTTGGCTTGGTACATCGCCAGGTCGGCGTGGCGCAGCAGGGTACTCGCGTCCGAACCGTGGTCGGGGTACAACACGATCCCGATGCTGCACCCGATTTGAATGACGGTGTTGTTCAAGTCGAAGGGTTGCGAAATCCGTTGAATGATCTTCTCGGCGATGGCGTAGGCGTTGGAGAGATGAGCGATGCCCGGCAACAGCAGAATGAACTCATCACCGCTGTAGCGGGCCACGGTATCGGTTTCGCGCACGCAGGTCTCCAGCCGCTCGGCGGCCTGACACAGCAGTTCGTCGCCCCAGGCGTGTCCCAGCGTATCGTTGACTTGCTTGAAGCGATCCAGGTCCAGAAACATCAACACCAGCCCTCCACCGTGACGACGCGCCCGTTTGAGCGCTTGGTCGATGCGTTCGTGCAACAGACTGCGGTTGGGCAACCCCGTCAAGGGGTCGTAGTTGGCGCGAAAAAAGATTTCCTGCTCGACTAGCTTGCGTTCGGTGATGTCGCTGAAGAAGGCGACATACTGAATAATTTTACCGTCCACATCCTGAACCACCTTAATGGACATCCACGCCGGATAAACCTGACCGTTCTTGCGGCGCTGCCATATCTCGCCCGACCAATGGCCGGTTTCGGTCAGGATCTGCCAGAAGCTGGTGTAGAAGTGCGCGTCGTGACGGTCCGACTTCAACATGCTTGGCGTTTTGCCGATCGTCTCGTCGTGGGTGTAACCCGTGATCGTGATGAAAGCGGGATTTACGGATTGGATGATTCCCGCCGGGTCGGTAACCATGATCGCGCTGGTGGCGGTCTGGAAAACCGTTTCGGCGAGCCGTTGCCGTTCTTCGTTTTGCTTGCGCTCGGTGATGTCCAGGATGGCGCTGATGAAGCCGGCCTCGCTCGATCCGGGTGGGTTGAACGTCGCCCGATGGATGATGACCGTCCGCCGTCCCTGGCGGATGCTCGCCATGTCGGCCTCGTAAACCCGCAAGTTCGCCGGATTGTTGGAGAGCGGTTCCGCCGGCTTGGGCAAGCTCAGCCCACCAAACAGAGCTTCAAAAGCCGGGTTGTGGGTCAGGGAGCGGCCCTGGGCATCTTCCACCAGGATCGGCAACGGCATGGTTTCGATCAGCGCCCGTTGAAACTCCGCCCGCTCCGCCACTTCCCGCAAGGCGTTGCTGGCGCGCAGGATATAGCGCACCCGCTGCGCCAGAATGGACCAGATGATCGGTTTGACGATGAAATCGGTGGCGCCCACGTCGTAGGCCCGCTGGATGGACGCCGAGTCCTCCAGGCCGGTCATCATGACGATGGGCACGTGCAAGCCGACCGGTGTCTGGCGCAATCGCTGGCAGGTGACGAAGCCGTCCAACCGCGGCATCATGACATCCAGCAGAACCAGATCGCCACCGGTCGCGGCAAACTGTTGGAGGGCATCCTCGCCGTTGTCCGCTTCCATCACCACGAATCCGTTCAGCTCCAGGATTTCCCTAGCCAGCAGGCGGATTGTCGGATCGTCATCGATCACCAAAATCCGCGCGGTTCCACTGTTCATGATCCGTCCGCACGCGCCCTTAGAACAAGCGTAGGTTGTAGTCGATGACCAGTCTAGGGTGGATTTGTAAAGCGGTGATCGACTGAATGTAAACTATTGTAACCGTCGGATTTTCTCCCACCGGGCGGGAGAAATGGCGGGGGGAAGGTGATTTTTCGTGGGAGTTCTTCGCCCGCAAACTGGAGGGGATGGGAAGAGCGGGGCGTTTTTCAACGGGTTGGCTTGAAAAGTGGTACCAAAATGTCTTTTAAAACGACCATTTGATCCGCCCGTACACGGCGCGCTCCGCCTGCTCGGGGAACGGATAGGTTTCCTGCGCGTACTCCACATGCGGCGCTCCCAGCAGATGGGTCCCCACCAGCGACCATTCCCAATCCCGGCGCGGGCGCCAGCCAAGGCGGGCATTCACGCTGAAGTAGGAGTCAACGGCCGTCACGTTCGCCGGCGTGCCGATGGCCAGTTCGGGCATTTCGCCCACGTAATACAGCCACAGGTCAAACTCCAGATCCGGGCGGAAATCGAGGCTCGACAATAGCGAAATCAGATTGCGTGGCTGCGAACCTTCGCGCACGACCGGGATCAACTCGGAAAATCCCGGCTGGTTTTGCAGATCGACGCGCAGATGGGAATAAGCCAGTTGCAGCCGCCAGTCGTCCGCCGCCCGCCAGTTCGCCGCCAGCTCGAAACCCCAAGTCCGACCCTGCGTGGCGTTGACGAACATGGCGGGAATCCGCAGGTAGCCGTCCACCACGGTCGCGAGATCGTTCCGCTGTTGCACGGCGCGCAAGTCGTCGTAATCGTTATAAAACGCGGTGAGATCCAGCGACAGCCCCTCGGTCGGCCAAGTCCGGTAGCCCAGTTCGTAACTGGTCTGTTGCTCCGAACCGAAGTCGGGATTGCCCTGGAACACGATCAGCGCGGGAAGATCGAGAGGCGGCTGGGGCGGCAAGACCATCAGGTTCAGCCCGACACCGTCATCGCCGCGCGAGGGGGTGCGCACCGAGCGGGACGCCACCGCCCATACCCGATGTTGCGGATGCGGTTTCCACAACAGCCGCGCGTTCGGTTGAAATTCCCAGCCGGTAAAATCGTTGCGCTCCAGTCGGGTGCCCAAGGTCAATTCAAGTTCCTGGGGAATCAGGCTGATCTGGTCCTGGACGAAAGCGCTGAACAGCGCGTAATCCAGTTCGGCGGGGTTCATCGAACCCAAGGTGGTGTGTCGGTAATGGTCACGGTAGCGGCGGTAGCCCAAACCCCAGATCAGCGCGTTCCGGTCGTTCAACGCGAAAGCGTGTTGAAAATCCAGGTCGAAGGTGTCGATGTCGAAACCCAGTATCGCATCCTGGCGCTGCTGGTTCTGGTAATACATCTGCAAGGACAGCCGCGAGGTGTCCGACAAAATCCGCTCCCAGCGGCCTTGCAGGTAACTGCCCGACACCTCGGCCGTATCCCGCTCCAGTCGCGAGAAGGGGGGCGTCAGGGAAGGCGCGAGCAAGTTCTGTTGCAACATTCCGTCGTACCGGCCGCCTTGCAGGGAAACGCTGTCCTGGCCCGACGGCGTCCAATCGAGCCGAAAGCCGCCGCTGCCCAAACGCCAATCATCCCCGGCATCCCGTCCCTCCGCATCCAGCAAACCGCCCTGGCTCAAGTACTTGCCATATACCCGGAAGCGGGCATCATCGCCCAGCGATCCGCTGTAGCGAAGGCCGACGATGGTGTTCTCCGGGTTGCCGGCGGTCACGCTGACCAAGCCCTGGGTATCGGCCGCTCGCTGGGTCAGGATGTTGATGACACCGTTGACCGCGTTGGCGCCCCACAAGCTCGCCCCCGGCCCCCGGATGACTTCGATCCGGTCGATATCCTCCAGCAATAAATCCTGGATTTCCCAGTACACGCCGGCGAAGGCCGGGGTATAGATCGAACGGCCGTCCACCAGCACCAGCAGCTTGTTGGCGAAGCGACCGTTGAAGCCTCGAATGGTGATCGCCCACTTGCTGGCGTCGATCCGCATCACCTGGACGCCAGGCGCCAGCCGCAGCGCATCCGGGATGTTGGTGACGCCGCTGCGGCGGATATCGTCCTGGGTGATCACGAAGATGGCCGAGGCGGTGTCCGCCAGCCGTTGGGCCTGCTTGGTGGGGGAGATCACCTGCACGCTCATCAATTCTTCGATGCTGAGTTCGGTTAAATCAGGTGCGGTGACCTGGGCCTGGCCGATGGTGATGCCCAGGCTAGTCGACACAATCAGCGCTAGCGGAATTTCTATCGATTTGGGATTACGCGGCAAGGTCGTCTCGGGTCGGGTTTCCACGCTTCAGTCAGCTGGAGCGGGGCGAACGCTGGTTTTTGCCGATTGCTTATGAAGTCTAAGGCGACCGCCGCTCTAGATCCAAGGCGTCTTGCGCTTGTTGGTAACGGATTTCCAACTCCCGCAACAACTCGGCGCTATCCACCCACTGTCGTTCCCGTCCCTCTTGCTCCAATTTCTTGCACGCGGCCGCCAATTGGATCGCACCGAGATTGGCGCTGCTCGATTTTAGACTATGCGCGGCCTGCCGCAGCGCCTCGCTATCCTCGACAGCGACCGCCTCCCGCATCTTTTGGAGCAGCTTCGGCGCGCTTTCCAGGTACAGGCCGATGATCTTGCTCAACAGATCGGGGGCGCCGGGTCGCTGCAAGGCGCGGATCTGATCAAGGGCGGACCGCGCCAGCGGGGGTGGAGTCGGATCGGGCGCGGTGGGAAAGGCCGGTTCCGCCGGAGCGACGATCTCGGCGCTTATTGGCGGCGGGGAAATCGGGGGCGACAGCGCCGCGGGCGTGGGAACGGTGCTTTCACCAACGGGCAGCCAGCGCCCCAGCACGGCGATCAACTGTTCCTGCTCGAACGGCTTGCTCAGGTAATCGTCCATGCCCGCCGCCAGGCAGGCCTCCCGAAAACCCTTAACCACGTTGGCGGTGAGAGCGACGATGGGCAGACGTGGTCGGCCCTCGGCCTGCTCCCAATGACGGATGGCGGTGGTGGCGGCAAAGCCGTCCAATATCGGCATCTGGCAATCCATCAGGATCAGGTCGTATCGAGTTCGGGTCACGGCTTCGACCGCCGCCTGGCCGTTGGCCGCCACCTCGGCCTGACAGCCCAGCGTTTCCAGCATGGCCAGCACCATTTCCTGATTCACTGGGTTGTCCTCGGCGATCAGGACCCGACCGGCGAACCGGGACGAACGAACCGGGGATGACGCGGGGCGTTGGCTAACCGGTTCGATTGCTCGACCCAGCAACCGGCACAGGGTGTCGTACAGTTCGGCCTGACGCACCGGCTTGTGCAGCAGGGCCTGCATCCCGGCCCGCGCCGCCTGCTCGGCCAAGAGTTCGCCGCCGTTGGAAGAGAGCAGCGCCAGCCTGAGCTTGGCCAGCGCGGGGTCGGCGCGGATTTGGCGCGCCAGCTCAAAACCGTCCATCTCAGGCATCCGCATATCCACGAGCGCCAGGTCGTAAGGTTGGCCCGCCTGGGCGGCGTCCCGCAGCCGGGCCAACGCCTGGGGACCGGTTTCCGCCTCGTCGTTCGCCAGACCCCACACCATCAACTGCCGTCGCAGGATTTCGCGATTGGTGGCGTTGTCGTCCACGAGCAGCACCCGCAACCCCCACCAGTCGGCCCACGCCGCCCAGAAGGGCCGCGCGCTTCCCATGCGCTGGGACAGCGGAAGGGTAAACCAAAACCGGGAACCCGCCCCCAGCGCACTGTCCACGCCGATGTCCCCGCCCATCAACCGCACCAGTCGCCGGGTGATGGTCAGCCCCAGTCCGGTACCGCCGTAGTGGCGGGTCGTGGAACCGTCCGCTTGAGTGAAGGAATCGAAAATCCGGGCTTGCGCCTCCAGGGCAATCCCAATGCCGGTGTCCTGAATTTCGAAGCGCAGTCGCGGCGTCGCCGCGCCCTGATTCAGGACGCGCAACCGAACGACCACTTCGCCCCGCTCGGTAAACTTGATGGCGTTACCCACCAGGTTCGTCAGGACTTGCCGCAGCCGCACCGGGTCGCTTTGCACCGAGGCGGGCAGATTCAGCGGCAGATCGCTGATCAAGTCCAGTCCCTTCTCATGCGCCCGCTTAGCCAGTAGCAGCATCGTGTCCTCCACCAGTTCCCGCGGATCGAACGGCGCGATATCCAGCTCCAGCTTCCCCGCTTCGATCTTGGAAAAGTCCAGGATGTCGTTGATGATCGCCAGCAGGGCGCGACCCGAATTCAGGATCATGTCGGCGAATCGCCGCTGCTGGTCGTTCAGCGGAGTGCCCAGCAGCAACTCGGCCATGCCCAGCACGCCGTTCATGGGCGTGCGAATCTCGTGGCTCATCGCGGCCAGGAATTCCGACTTGGCCCGGCTGGCCGCCTCGGCGGCGTCCTTGGCCTGTTGCAACGCTTCCTCCGCCCGCTTGCGGTCGGTGATGTCCTGCCCGACGCCGGCGAATTCGATGATTCGATGCTGTTCGTCGAAGACCGCTCGGTTGGTCCAGTATTGCCAGCGGACCTCACCGTTCGGCAGGACAACCCGATGCTCGATGGTGGTCACGGAGGTTTCCCCGCTCAAAGCGGCTACCCGCGCCTCGACCAGCCGTTGATCTTCCAGAGGAATCAACGGTATGAAGCTGTGGCCGAGCAACTCCTCGCGCCGCTTGCCGAAATAGCGGCAGTAGGCTTCGTTGGCGAACGTGATCACGCCATCCGGAGCATAGCGGCAGATCAGTTCGGTTTGATCCTTGACGATGGCGCGGTAACGGGCCTCGCTTTCCAGCAAGGCGGCCGTTTGCGCCGCGACCTGGCGCTCCCGCTCTTGCAAGCGGGCGGTCATGTCATCGAATGCTACCGCGACCTCGCCAATTTCATTGCGCGGATCCAGGTCGATGCGATAGTCCAAATCCCCCTGCCCGATGTGTTGGACACCTGCCTGCAAGCGTTGCATGGGCCGCAACAACTGGCGCGACAGCAAGGCGGAAACCATTTGGCAAAGCAGCAGGCCGATGACCGGCGATCCACCGAGCAACACCCACCAAGCAATTCGACTAGTGGCGTGAACCTCGGCCTGGGGCACTTCCGCGACCGCCACCCACGAGGTTCCCGGTACCGGCGCCGTGGCGCCCACCATCGGCCGACCTTGCAAATCCTCGTAATCCCCAACCCAGGTTGCCTGGGCGGCGCGCGCCAGGGCGAGCAACTTGGAGCGACTGTCCAACTGGGTGTTGGCCAAGACGACCGCAGGATTGGAGTGGGCGATGATGCGGCCGTCCTGATCGACCAAATAGGAAAGACCGGATTCGCCGAAACGGATGGCGGCCACCACTTCCTGCAAAATCCACATCCGCAGACGAGCGGCGATGACTCCACCTTGCTGGGCCGGTATGGCCAGGATCAGGTAGGCTTGATCCCCCGCGGACACTTGTACGTCACCGACGTAGTTTTGGCCCTGCCGGGCTTGTATGAACCAACGCGATTGCGGAATGGTGAACAGATTGGTCAGCACCGCGTCGTCCTTGGGTGCATGAGCCAGCACTTGACCGGTGGCATTCAGATGCACGACTTCCAGGAAAGCGGGATTGCGCCGCAGCAATTCCTCCAGCTCGGTCGAGTGCTCCTTGGCCAACTCGTCGCGACCGAACAGATCCAGCAACAGCAGTATTTCCTGTTCCCGCGCCAGGAAAGCCCCGACAGTCGCGGCGGCCCGCCGCGCCGCCTCCTGCTGGCGGCCTTGCCAGCCCATCAGCTCGGTGTGAGTGACCAGGCGCGCGATCCCCAACATGCTCGCCAGCAACACGAGGAGCAGCGCGGTTCCAAACACCGTTAATAGTTGTCGCCGCAGGTTGCCCCGCGGTCGCGCTGAGGCCCGGTCCTGTTTTACGGTCACGGTTACTGATCTAATTTGTCGTCCGCGAGAAAGCGCGCCCAGAGATCGGCATAGCGTTTTTCCCCTTCCGGGCTCAGCGACAGGATGGCATGGCCCTTCTGCAAATCCTGGTTGGGTGGATAAATCGCCGGATCGTTGCGGATTTCCGGTTTGATGAAGGCAAGCGCGGCTTCGTTGGTGGAAGCATATTTCTTTTCGTTGGCCTGTTGAGCGGCGATTTCTGGGCGCAACATGAAATTGATGAAGACTTCGGCGGTTTGCTTGCGCGGGCTGTTGGCGGCGATGACAAGGCTGTCTCCCCACAGCGGAGTTCCCTCGCGAGGCAGGACATAGGCGACCTTCGGGTTGGCTTCGTGGGCTAACCGAAAGTCCTCGGCGTAGCCGTGCAGGATCGCAATCTCACCGTTCAACAGCTTGGGTACTGCTTCATTGGCTTCGATGTCCACCATCGTAACGGACGGTTTCAATGCCAGCAGGCGTTGCAGCGCCGCCTCAAGTTCCCGCGGATGTTCGGAGTCAAATGCATACCCCAGGGACAACAGCGTCATACCGATGATTTCGCGGGGCTGGGCTCGCAAGCCGATCTTGCCAGCGTATCGCGGGTCCCATAGATCGGCCCAACCGCTGGGCGTGGCGCCGATCAGATCCGCGCGTACCAACAAACCGGTGGTGCCGTAGTCGATCGGCACTGAGTATCTGTTCCCCGGATCGAACGCCAGATCGCGGAAATTGGCCAAGACATTCTTGAAATTGGGCACCTTGGCAAAATCGATCTTCGCCAGCCAGCCCCCCTTGACGAGCGGCTGGATAAGCTGATTTTCAAGCAAGGCCACGTCATAGGGCTTACCCGCCCGGATCTTGTCGATGGACTCCTCCGGGGATTGGTAAGGCTGATAATCGATCCGAACCCCAAACTCCCTGGTGAATGCGTCCAGCACCGACGGGGAAATGTCCTCGGCAAAACCATAGAACACCAGTTCCTTCGCCAGCGGCGGAGCGGGAGTTAGCGGTGGGCTAGAATTGTCGCAGGCGACCAGAAGACTCGCCAGCATCAGGCCACGGAACACCGCTTGGCAAATCCGGAAGGTGGTCGTCGATGGCATGATCATTTGCTGGAAGTCGTCGGATATGGACCACGGTTAGCGGTGGCACGCAAACACTGGTCATGGGATCTGGGTGGCGCGTGGAGGAACGGTTTGCGCCAGCGGTAGAAAGAAGGATTCCGGCGGAATTGTTGTCGGCTGTCCACTGCCGCGCGCCTTCAGACCTTAGGCCAGCGGTCCACGAAGGTGCGTTTCAGCGAATCCCGCTCGCGGGTTGCCATCGACCCATCTCACGTAATGATTAGTTGATGTGACATTATGATGAGCGGACACCCTTGAACAAGGCGTGGGTCATCATGGCGGCCATGGCGATCATGCCAAAACCGAATACCCAAAAGGCATCGATCGGTGAGCCGGTTGCGTATTGCTTGGTAAAGACTAAATAGGTATAGGACTGATTGCCAATGAAATACAACACCAGCCCCGCCAGCACATACCACCACGCTTTTCCCACCACGCCGCCATACAGGGCGGATGCGACTTGCATGGTTATCGCGAGCAAGATCGGGTCAAAAACGATGTAGCAAATCGAAACCAGAGGTAGAACGATTCCTTCCCCGAAAATACCCTGCCAGTTGGCCGTCACCGAAATAATCATGGCACCCGCTAACAGAAGGATGGAAATCAATTTTCCCCACAACGGAGAAGAAATCCCCAAAGCGTTTTTCATCACAAGCAGAGCGGTAACAACCAGTGGGACCAAGGAAAGATATCCAATGTCCGAATAATAAGGGTAAGGAGTTTCCGCTCCATCGTTTAGTAACGGATAGGAACTGAACAAGGCGGCGCCAACTCCCCAAGCTAACATGCCACTGCCAAGAAATCCCCATACCTTGCGCATGGGGCTACCTCTTGGAAAATCGGTCATGGTCCGATAGCACAATATGGCGCTTAGGATCGGCGAAAGCGTCTGCATGATGTTTGAGTAGTACAATCGAAACGTGGCATCCACATCCAAGGCGGCAAATAATAAAATAAGAGAACTCAATGCAACCCAAATTGCCATCACGATCAAAGAAATCGGAGTCATTTTCTATCTCCTTGGATTTTAGGATTCTTAAGTTGGATGGGAAGGGATGAACGCCGTTATCACGCATGGATCGACTCAGATTATTTTTTTATAAAGTGATTCAAACATTTTCTCCACCTGGTCCTTGCTCAGCATGAGCATGGCCTTCGCCTTGCATTGGTTCAAAAATTCATTCGGGTTTTGATGGGGTGAATGGGATTTGGCTATCTTTTCAATTTCATTAGCTATTCCTGGTCCGTAAATTTTCCTGAGCAATGCTTCCACTTCTTTTTGAAGCTCATATCGAAGTTCTTGCCGAATTAATTCTTGCCGGAAATCATTATTTTCAATAACGTTACCAGAGAGCAATCTTTCCAGATCGATCAACACATCGGCGATGGAAGGGGTATTGGGTTCCTTCGCGTTGCCGCCAACGTCCGAACGTGGCATGAAAATAATTTCCTCAACCATTAGGGATAGAAATTTTTCAAGAGCGGTCGCACCAGTTTTCTTGGAATAGTTGACGCTCAAGATATCTCCAGCATGAACTTCGATTGTTCCAGTGCGCTTGGCGCCATTTTCTCTGACGTAAACATAAACCCGACCCGTTTTCTTATCGGTACTTACCGACAAAAGAGTGTGGTAAAGATTTTTCAAAGACACCGTGTTGATCCTCTCTCTAGTTCTTTGACCGCTCTTTAAGGCAAGCCCAGAAACCCAGCTTCCACCGGGAACAGGTTTGTCATAAAATTTACATTCGTTACTTCTGAAGGACGGTTTCAGGAGCAGCCCACAGTCCAATTTATATAGGATAAAGATGGCTAAAATGTAATTTTTTGTAAATTCATATAATGGATGAAAGTTCAACGCGCGACTGCGGCGTCTTGGGAATGCCGCATCGGCAAGAGTTGAGGGATTGCCCAAAAACCCCTGGCACACCCGCCCGCGGGCGAGGGGCGAGAGCTTTTTTCAATGGATTAACTCACGAAGGGCTGTAAAAAACGCCTTTGGATCTCGGGCGCGCTAGTGAAGTCCACTGTTGAGCCGTTGCCGAGCCCAATGCGCCAATTGCTTTTTGGAATACGGTTTAACCAGCACCGGGACGGACGGCGGATCGTCGGTGGATACAGCGCTCGCCCGCTCGTAACGGCCGGTGGTCAGTAGACATTTTACGGCTGGACGGTGGACGGCCATCCAGCGCGCCAGATCATAGCCGTTTAAATCACCTGGCATGACGATATCGCTGAAGACCATTTGAATGTCGGGTTCGGTTTCCAGAACCGCGACGGCTTCCTGAACATCGGCCGCTTCCAGCACTGAATAGCCAAGATCGCGCAGGTAACGACAGGCTAACCGCCGAACGCGGGCTTCATCCTCCACCACCAAGATCGTCTCGGCGCCCCCCGCCGAAGCGAGAGGGCATCGCGATGGCGGTAACGGGAACGATGGCGTTTCCCGCGCGGTCCGTGCGCTGACCGGTTCCAGGGCGGGCAAAAACAGGCGGACGATGGTTCCCTGGTCGGGTTGGCTGTCGATGGTGATCCCTCCCTGGGATTGGGTGACAAATCCGTAGACGGTGGATAAGCCCAGACCGGTCCCCTTGCCAAAGGGCTTGGTGGTAAAGAAGGGTTCGCAGGCCCGCGTCAGGGTGTCGGCGTCCATGCCGATCCCTGAATCAGCCACCGTCACCACCACATACCGGCCTGGAACCAGATGGGTGGTCGGCACCACCGCTTCGCTTCGGCTATCGAGAGTGGCGGTGCGGACATCAAGAATTCCTCCCTCGGCCATGGCGTCCTGCGCGTTGAGCATCAGGTTTAGAAGCGCCGCCTGCAATTGCCCAGGATCGGTCATGACATCGGGGAGCGATGGGTCGATCTCCATCCGCAGGCGGACGGTCGGTTCCAGTACCCGATCCAACAACCGTTGGAGACTCTGAACGACTCGATTTACCCGGGTGCGCTGTAGCCGCAAGGGTTGCTGGCGGGAAAATGCCAGTAGACCGTTGGTCAATTCGGCGCCCTGTCGCGCCGCCGACAAGGCATCCTCGATCAGCAAGGCCCAATCCGAATCGGGCCAATCGTCGTTTTGCTCCCGAAGGATTTCGAGATTCCCCTTGATCACGGTCAACAGATTATTGAAATCGTGGGCGATTCCTCCAGTGAGTCGCCCAATCGCCTCCAGTTTGCGCGCCTGCGCCAATTGCGTTTCCTGATCGCGTCGGGTTTGCATCTCCCGCTCCAACAGCGTCTTGGTGGCTGATAGCGCGTTTTCGGCTTCCTTGCGTTCGGTGATATCGCGGACGATCGCGATGATTTGGGCGCCCTTCTGAAAGGGCACTATGCGCGCCTCAAAGTGCCTTTTTCCCAGAGGCACGGTCAGGGAGTACTCGATGCACTCCAGCAAGCCGGTGCTGAGGGCCCGTTCGATGGCCTTCCGAAATCCGGCGGCCAAATCCGGCGGCAAGATCTGATCGACGTGCTTGCCCAGGAATTCCTCCCGGGGAACATAGAGATGCGAACTGTTTCCAGCCAGGCAATCCAGGAAAGCGCCGTCGCGGTCGAGACGGAAATAGAGATCCGGCAGCACCTGAAAGACGACGGCCAATTCGTCTATTGCTCGCCGCTGACCTTCCTCGGCCTTCTTGCGCTCGGTGATATCCCTCCCCACGCCGACGATGGCGACAACCTGGCCCTGCTTATCCAACACCGCGGTGTCGACCCACCCGAACCAGCGCCAATCCGTTGCGGTCAGGGCGCGTTGCTCGTGATAAGCCTGATAGGGCGGCCGGAACAGAGCCTCCATGGCCTGGGCCGTCGATTCCTGGTCCTCTTCATGCACCAGGGGCATGAAGGTCTGGCCCAACAATTCCGCCTCGGTTTTGCCAAAGATTTGGCAGTAAGAGGGGCTGACGAACAGAAAACGGTTTTCAAGATCGACCTTGACGACCAGGTCGGTTTGATGTTCGATCAGAAGACGGTATTTCTCCTCGCTGACCCTTAATGCCTCCTCCATCTGCTTGCGCTCGGTGATGTCGATGACGATGCCCTGGTAATGCGTGATTTCCCCCCGCGCGTTTCGTTCGATGACGGTTCGGTGATCGACCCAGCGCACACTGCCATCCTTGGCCATGATTCGGTATTCCTGCTGGAATTGGTCCACGCCCCTTCCGGAATACTCCCGCACCTCGCGATCGATTCGTTCGAGATCCTCGGGATATACCAGCAAAGCGAAGGGAATGGATCCATCAAGCAACTCGTCGGGGGAATAGCCGATCTGTTTGACGTTGTGGGAGACGAAAGCCACGGGCCAACCGTCCTCGGCTTTCCAGCGAAACAGCATCACCGGGCTGTTTTCCACCACCAGATTCGCTTGCTGGAGCGCCTCCTCGGCCCGCTTGCGCTCGGTGATGTCCTGGTACGTACCCAAGATTCCGAGGACGACTCCATCCGCGTCCCGCAGTGGAACCTTGGAGGTTCGTAGCCAGATGCGGCGCCCATCGGGCGTCGTCTGGAGTTCTTCATAGTCAAGCTTTGGTTTGCCGGACTCCAAGACTCGCCAGTCGTCGTTTCGGTAAAGGTCCGCCTGTTCCCGCCAACCCATCTGGTAATCGTCTCGACCCACCATGTCATCGGGCGAACTAACGCCAGCATCGTGCGCGAAGGCTTGATTGCATCCCAGATACCTCAAATCACGATCTTTCCAGAACACACGGGCGGGAATGGTATCGAGGACGGTTTGCAGCAGATTCCGGGACTGTCGCAACGCTTCTTCCACTTGCTTGCGCTCGGTGATGTCCCTGCCCGCGCCGATGATGGCCACGACCTGGCCCTGTTCGTTCAGCACCGCCGTGTCGGCCCATCCGAACCAACGCCAACCCGCCGCGGTCAGGGCGCGTTGTTCGACATAAGTCCGGTGGGGCGGCCGGAACAGATCCTCCATGGCCTGGGCCGTCGATGCCTGGTCCTCTTCGTGCACCAGGGGCATGAAGGTCTGGCCCAGCAACTCCGCCTCGGTTTTGCCAAAGGTTTGGCAGTAAGAGGGGCTGACGAATAGGAAACGGTTTTCAAGATCGACCTTGACGACTAGGTCGGTTTGATGGTCGATCAAAAGACGGTATTTCTCCTCGCTCGTCCGCAGCGCCGCCTCGACCCGCTGGTGCACGGCGTGGAGCATCCTGGCGATTAGGAATCCCAGCAACAACCCCAGAGCCAGGGCCACGCCGTGCAACACGGCGATCCAGGTTGCATCGGCGCGAGTTTGTTCGATGTAAAAGTATTCGGTCACGCTGACGATTCCAAGGGCGAGCAGCAAGAGCGGCGTCATCAGGACGGCGCGCGGGGAAATGCCGCCGGACGACGGTGGCTGGGACCGGAATTTTTGGCCTAGCATCGATTCCCCTCCTGGCTAGCCCCATGAATCATTCGTGATTCCCGCGCCGGATCTCGGCCAGGTCGATGGCCAACGCGGGATGTCGCATGGGTCCCCTGGCATTTTACGGAATCGTTAATAAAAGCCCGATTTTTCTAGATTGAAGTCGGGTGTTTCCGCCCTTGAAAATCAGGGTTTTCCCGATACCCGCGTTCGATTCGGTCGCATAGGCTATCCACTATCCCAGTTCCGTCGCAATTTGGATTAAGGCCACCATGGGTTTTGTCGCGACCCGGACCATGCCGGTAATATCTGGGTAATTAATATATAAAGTCAATTAGTTAAGAAGCCATGCCGAACAACCTGGCCCACGCCGCGAACCATCGCCATCACCAGGAAATTTGCGGAAAGGCGATTTGCGCTATGAATCGAGAAGGGAGCATGAGCGATACCGACTCTATCCTGGTCGTCGACGACGACCCACGCATCCTGCGATTGGTCGGCCATTATTTACAACGCGAAGGATACACGGTCCGCCTGGTCGCCACTGTGCGCGAGGCGCGGGAACAGCTATCCGTCCTATCGCCCAGTCTGATCCTGCTCGATGTCGGACTGCCCGGCGAGGACGGTTTTACCTTTGCCCGCGAAATACGGTCCCAATCCGACATCCCCATCATCATGTTGACGGGTAGGGTGCAAACGGTTGACAAGGTGGTGGGGCTGGAACTGGGCGCGGACGATTACATCACCAAGCCTTTTGAGGAACGGGAGTTGCTGGCCAGAATACGCAGTCTCCTGCGGCGCTATCGAACACCTCTCCCCCCCTCTCCGAAAACAACCGGTGGTGGCATCGCTTGTTTCGCGGGCTGGCGGCTCGATCTGACCCGGCACGAACTGTTTTCTCCAACCGGCGAGAATGTGTACCTGACCAGCCACGAATTTCGCTTGCTGGAAACCTTCGTGCTGCATCCCCGTCACGTCCTGTCCCGCGACGCATTGATGGATCGGGTCGCTGGTCGCGACTGGAATCCCCTGGATCGCAGCATCGATGTGTTGGTCGCCAAACTGCGCAAGAAGATCGAGCCCAACCCGGCGCAACCCACTCTGATCAAAGCTGTTCGCGGAGAAGGTTACAAATTTACCACCGAGGTGGTGATCGAGTGAGATCGATGAGGTGATCGCTGTCGGCCAGGAAATCCAAAGACCATAGCGGCATCTCCGGCTCGGTCATGATCAGGACTTTGGAATCAAAGCAAGCCGGTTGTCCGTTCATACCGTCAGGTATTGCCTGACCAACCCCTCGTTCAAATCCGCCATCGCTCCCGTCGCCACCGCTCGACCCTTATCCACGATGCAGAATCGTTGCGCGACCCAGCGAGCGAACGGTAATTTCTGTTCCACCAGCAGCACGGTCATGCCGCGTTCCTGGTTCACCCGTTGGACCGCTGTCCCAATCTCGCGGACGATGGCGGCCTGCTTGCGGACTTGGTCGATCTGCTCCTGGTTCAACTGGCGGATGACCCGGCCAATCTCACGAACCACGTTGGGTTGGATACCCTCGGTGGGTTCGTCGAGAATCAGCAGGCGTGGTTCCAGCACCAGGGCGCGGCCGATGGCCAATTGCTGCTGTTGTCCGCCGGACAGATCGCCGCCCCGGCGCTTGAGCATGGTTTTCAACACAGGAAACAGCTCGAAAATGAATTCCGGTATCTGGCGCGGCCGGCGCGGGTTGGCGGCCAAACCGATTTTCAGGTTTTCCTCGACCGTCAGCAGCGGGAAAATTTGCCGGCCCTGTGGCACGTAGCCGATACCCAGCGGCGCGCGCCGTTCCGCCGGCAGGCGGTTCAGTTCCGCGTCGGCGAAGGCGATTCGGCCGGAGCGGATCGGCAGCAATCCCATGATGCACTTCAGCAGGGTGGTCTTGCCGACGCCGTTGCGGCCCATCAGGCTGATCACC
>JAVMKH010000030.1:0-7010 GCA_031732935.1 Candidatus Contendibacter sp. | reverse complement strand
CAGTTGACTCTTAATCAATTGGTTGTAGGTTCGAGTCCTACACGGCCCACCATCCTCGCCGCTTGGGTTTTTCTTATTTGTTTCCCTCCGTTGTTGGCCGCCCTGAAGGTGCCGTGGCCCGATGATTGTCCCGGAGAGGGCCATTGTCTTGTATACTCGCCTCAAGCGGTGACAATCCTCGCCCGTAAGGGCTTTTGGTTCGTTTTGCCTTGGCACATGATTCATCGCGAGAGTGGCGGAACTGGTAGACGCGCTGGATTTAGGTTCCAGTGGGGTAACCCGTGAGGGTTCGAGTCCCTCCTTTCGCACCATCCCGCCGTTCGTCCGGGAAGGATTGGTCGGCCCCGTGGCTTCTAGAAAAGCCGGTGGTGTCCCCAACCCGATTCGCTCACAGATAACGATTGACAGGTTTGAGGTGCATCGATGCAGGTTTCGGTTGAGACGCTGAACGATCTGGAACGCCGGGTGACCGTGCAGTTGCCCGCCGAACGAGTTGTCAAGGAAATTCAGGACCGATTGGTTTCCATGTCCCGAAAGGTCAAGGTAGCCGGTTTCCGTCCCGGCAAGGTGCCGCTCAAGATCGTGCAAAGGCTATACGGCGATCAGGTGCGCTACGAGACGGTCAGCGAACTGATGCAAACCAGTCTGCGCGACGCCTTGATTCAGGAAAACCTGAGTCCGTTGGGTGGTTCGAAAATCGAACCGAAGCCGTTGGAGGAAGGGCAGGCTTTTGAGTACAGCGCCACCTTCGAGGTGATGCCTGAATTCGAGCCGTCTGGTTTCGAAAACATCCACATCGAGCGACCGGTGGCGGAAGTCACCGAGCAGGATGTGGACCATATGATCGAAACCCTGCGTCAACAACGGGCGATCTGGAACGCTGTCGAACGCCCGGTCCGTGACGGTGACCGAGTCCGCGTCGATTTCGTCGGTAAGATCGACGGTCAGGATTTCGCGGGCAACAAGGGCGAAAACACTCAAATTGTGCTGGATGGGAAATCCCTGCTTCCGGATTTTCAAGCGCCGTTGATCGGCTTGAGTCCGGGAGCGGAAATCGAATTCGATCTGACTTTTCCGGGGGACTACCAAGCCAGGGAAGTCGCCGGCAAGACCGCGCGTTTCCAGGTCAAGCTGCATGAGATCGAGGAAGCCCGCCTGCCGGAGGTGGATGAAGCCTTCGTGGCGAGTTTCGATGTCAAGGAAGGCGGCGTCGCCAGCTTGCGGCAAGCGCTGCGCGAGAATATGGAGCGCGAATTGCGTGAAGGTATCCGGGCGGCGATCAAACGCCAGGTCATGCAGGGATTGCTGGCGGTCAATGCCATTCCATTGCCGCGGGCGCTGGTCGAGATCGAAATTGAGTCGCTGGCGAATCAGTTGCACTTGCAGACCGACGGTGTCGATGCGGGAGTCCGGGAAAAGGTCCAGCAATTCAAGACTCAACTGTTCGAGGCCGAAGCCCGCCGGCGCGTGGCTCTGGGTTTGTTGATTTCCAAGTTGGCGGCCAATCAGAGTATCCAGGTCGACGAGGGACGGGTTCGGGCCCGGTTGGACGCCCTGGCCTCTCCCTACGAGGAACCGGCCGAGGTGATGCGCTGGTACGAGCAAACTCCAAACGCGCTTGACAGTTTGCGCGCTGTGGTGTTGGAGGAGCAGGTCGTCGACTGGATTTTGGAACGAGCGCAACTCACCGAAAAGGTGAGCACCTTTGCCGAGATCATGACCCCCAATAAACCGGCCGCGGCCGCGCCGGCGGAGTCGGCTGAATGAACGAGAATGGTTCCACCGCCATCCAGGCGCTGAATTTGGTGCCGATCGTGGTTGAACAGACCGCGCGTGGCGAACGGGCTTACGATATCTATTCCCGCCTGCTGAAGGAGCGGGTCGTGTTTCTAGTCGGACCAGTCGAGGATTACGCCGCTAATCTGGTGGTGGCGCAATTATTGTTTCTGGAAGCCGAGAATCCGGACAAGGACATCCATCTTTACATCAATTCGCCGGGCGGTTCGGTCAGCGCCGGTCTGGCCATCTACGACACCATGCAGTTCATCAAGCCGGATGTCAGCACCATGTGCGTGGGTCAGGCGGCCAGCATGGGCGCTCTGCTGCTGGCGGGTGGCGCGGCGGGTAAGCGGTTCTGCTTGCCGCACTCCCGGGTAATGATCCATCAGCCGCTGGGTGGCTTTCAGGGGCAGGCCAGCGACTTCGACATCCACGCCCGGGAAATCCTGCTGGTTCGGGATCGGCTCAATCGCATCCTGGCCAAGCACACCGGCCAGCCAGTCGAGAAGATCGCCGTCGATACCGACCGTGACAACTTCATGGGCGGAGCCGAGGCGGTGGAATATGGCCTGATCGACGCCGTGCTGAACCAGCGCGTTCCCCCCAGTTAAGCATCCGATTTGTATCCCCGTCACCGTTGGCCTTGCGTGAGGCCCCGGCGGCGGCCGATCATGCGATTTTCGCTGGAAACCGACCATTGCCGGTTCCACCGACCGCGCGATGACGAGGATGGCATTATGAGCAGAGACCGAAGTGACCGGAGCGACGACGACAAGCTGTTGTATTGCTCCTTTTGCGGCAAGAGCCAACATGAGGTGCGCAAGCTGATCGCTGGGCCGAACGTGTTCATTTGCGATGAATGCGTCGAGCTGTGCAACGACATCATCCGCGAGGAGATGGAGGAGAGCGCTCCGGCCGCCGCCAGCAAGCTACCCAAGCCGCATGACATCAATCAGGTTCTCGACGAGTACGTGATCGGCCAGGAGCGCGCCAAGAAAGTCCTCGCGGTGGCGGTCTACAACCATTTCAAGCGTCTGGAGTTGCAACGCGCCGGCCGCGCCAAGGATGCCGATATCGAGGTTGCCAAGAGCAACATCCTCTTGATCGGCCCCACTGGCTCCGGCAAGACCCTGTTGGCCGAAACCTTGGCCCGCTTGTTGAACGTGCCGTTCACCATCGCTGACGCCACGACCCTGACCGAGGCGGGCTATGTCGGCGAGGACGTGGAGAACATCATCCAGAAGTTGTTGCAAAAGTGCGAGTACGATGTCGAGAAGGCCCAGACCGGCATCGTCTACATCGACGAAATCGACAAGATTTCGCGCAAGTCCGACAATCCCTCGATCACCCGCGACGTGTCGGGCGAGGGCGTGCAGCAGGCGTTGCTCAAGCTGATCGAGGGCACCATCGCCTCGGTGCCGCCGCAGGGTGGGCGCAAGCATCCGCAGCAGGAATTCCTGCAGGTCGACACCTCCAATATCCTGTTCATCTGCGGCGGCGCTTTCGCTGGCTTGGACAAGGTCATCCGCAGCCGCTCGGAAAAGGGCGGCATCGGTTTCTCGGCGGACGTGAAGAGCAAGGACCAGGGTAAGAATCTTGGCGAAGTGCTGATGGAGGTTGAGCCGGAGGATCTGATCAAGTATGGCCTGATCCCGGAATTCGTCGGTCGCTTGCCGGTGGTGGCGACCTTGACCGAGTTGGACGAGCACGCCCTGGTGCGGATTTTGACCGAGCCCAAGAACGCCATCGCCAAGCAGTTCAAGAAGCTGTTCGAGATGGAAGGCAGCGAGCTGGAATTTCGCGAGGACGCCTTGCGGGCGGTCGCGCGCCGAGCCATGGAGCGCAAGACTGGCGCGCGGGGCCTGAGGACCATTTTGGAACACATCCTGCTGGACACCATGTACGATCTGCCGAGCTTGCAGAATGTCCGTAAGGTGGTGGTGGACGATTCCGTGGTCGATGGTCGCGCCAAACCGTACTTCATCTACGAGAACATCGAGCGCCGCGCCGCCGCGCACGAGTGAACGCTAGCCCGACCCTGGCGCGCGGCTGGCGGCGTCATGGCTCGAGGCCCCCGAGACTGGAAAATACGCATTGGTCTTAGATCTTGAGTCTCGTCGTGCCAGGCGATGAGACCGTCGCCCATTCGATTGTTCAGGTTACCCGCGGAGAGCCTGCCCCATGAAGCGTAGCGAAACCTTGTTCGACAGCTTGCCCAGTCATGCGCCGATGCCGGTTTTACCGCTCCGCGACGTGGTCGTCTATCCGCACATGGTCATCCCCTTGTTCGTCGGCCGGGAGAAATCCATCCATGCGCTCGACCTGGCGATGCAGCAGCACAAGCGCATCGTCCTAGTCGCGCAGCGCGGCGCCGAGGTGGACGATCCGCGAACCAGCGATCTGTATGCGGTCGGTACCCTGTCGAATGTACTGCAACTGCTACGGCTGCCGGACGGTACGGTCAAGGTGCTGGTGGAGGGTTGTCAGCGGGTCTATATCCACCGTTTCACCGAGACCCGATCCTGTTTTATCGCCGAGGTGTCAGCACTGGAAGCGCCGACAGATGAGGGAATGTCCCAGGAAGTGCAGGGACTGATGCGCTCGTTGCTGAATACCTTCGACCAGTACGTCAAACTGAACAAAAAGATTCCGGCCGAGGTGCTAAGTTCGGTCGCCGGCATCGACGATCCCAACCGGCTGGCCGATACCATCGCTGCCCACATGACGCTCAAGCTCGACGAAAAGCAGAAAATTCTGGAAATCCAGGATTTGTCCGAGCGTCTCGAACATCTGCTAGCCTTGGTGGAAAGCGAGATCGACATTCTTCAAGTCGAAAAACGCATCCGCGGTCGCGTCAAGCAGCAGATGGAAAAGAGCCAGCGCGAATATTATTTGAACGAACAGATGAAGGCGATTCAAAAGGAACTTGGCGATTTGGAGGACGCGCCCAACGAAATCGAGGAACTGGGCCAACGCATCGAGAAGGCGGGCATGCCCAAGGAAGCCAAGGATAAGGCCAAGGCGGAGTTGAACAAGCTGAAGATGATGTCGCCGATGTCGGCCGAGGCCACGGTGGTGCGCAACTACATCGACTGGCTGGTCAACGTTCCCTGGCGCAAGCGCACCAAGGTCCATCAAGATCTGACCGCGGCCGAGGCGATTTTGGAAGCCGACCATTACGGATTGGAAAAAGTCAAGGAACGAATTCTCGAATATCTGGCTGTGCAACAGCGGGCGCGCAAGCTGAAGGGGCCGATCTTGTGCCTGGTGGGGCCGCCGGGCGTGGGCAAAACTTCGCTGGGGCGTTCCATCGCCCGCGCCACCAATCGCAAGTTCGCGCGAATGTCGCTGGGCGGGGTGCGCGACGAGGCGGAGATCCGCGGCCACCGCCGTACCTATATCGGTTCGCTGCCCGGCAAGATCATCCAGAACCTAGCCAAGGTTGGTGTACGTAATCCGCTGTTCCTGTTCGATGAGATCGACAAAATGTCGATGGATTTCCGCGGCGATCCTTCGTCGGCCTTGCTGGAAGTGCTGGACCCCGAGCAAAACAACACATTCAGCGATCATTATCTTGAAGTGGATTTCGACCTGTCGGACGTGATGTTCGTGGCGACCGCCAATTCACTCAACATTCCGCCGCCGTTGCTCGATCGCATGGAGGTGATTCGCATCCCCGGCTATACCGAGGACGAGAAGCTGAATATCGCGTTGCGTTATCTGGTTCCAAAACAGATGACCAACAATGGCCTGAAGGAAGATGAGCTGGAAATCACCGAGGATTCCATCCGCGATCTCGTCCGCTTTTATACCCGCGAAGCCGGGGTGCGTAATCTGGAGCGGGAGATTGCTAAGATCTGCCGCAAGGTGGTCAAGGAAATCACCCTATATCCCACCGATCACAAGACGATCATCGTCCCTAACCTGCTTGAGAAATATGTGGGTGTGCGCCGTTTCCGTTACGGTCTGGCCGAGGAACAGGATCAGATTGGGCAAGTGACTGGCCTGGCTTGGACTGAAGTGGGGGGCGAACTGCTCAGTATTGAAGCCGCCCTGGTGCCGGGCAAGGGTAAACTGATCCATACCGGCCATTTGGGCGAGGTGATGCGGGAATCCATCCAGGCGGCGATGACGGTGGTACGCAGTCGCGCTGGTATGCTGGGCATCGATCCGGAGTTTCATCAGAAATACGATCTGCACATTCATGTTCCCGAAGGCGCCACTCCGAAGGACGGTCCTAGCGCCGGCATCGGCATGTGCACGGCCTTGGTCTCGGCCCTGACGCGCATTCCAGTACGGGCTAGTGTCGCCATGACGGGTGAGATTACCTTGCGCGGTGAGGTGTTGCCGATTGGTGGCTTGAAGGAAAAACTGCTGGCCGCCCAACGGGGTACCATCGCGACGGTGGTGATCCCCGAGGAAAATCGCAAGGATTTGACGGAAATCCCGGAAACTATCCTGGCCAGGCTGGAGGTGCGACCGGTGCGCTGGATCGACCAAGTGCTGGAGATCGCATTGCAAACGCAACTGTTGCCCATGGCGCAGGATACGGTGGGGCAAAGTGAACCGGTGGCGATACCGGAATCCGCCACGAAAGCTAGCGGCGTCTTGGATGGAGCGCGCGCCCACTGAAGGATGAATTAGGATGAATGCGGTAGCCAATTGACACTGCTTTGAGCGCCCTATATAAGATATAAGGTGCATTCATTCTTCCGGGGCGCGGGTTGTCGCGCGTCACGCGAAAACCCAATAACTTACAACATCGCACGGGAATAGCCGCATGAATAAAACTGAACTTGTCGATGCCGTTGCCCAGGCAACCAATCTGTCCAAAGCCGCCGCGGGTAAAGCCGTGACTGCGGTTCTGGATGTTATTCAAGCTGCGCTTAATAAAGGAGACTCGGTGGTGTTAACTGGGTTTGGCGCCTTCTCGATCCGCGAGCGCCCCGCCCGAACGGGTCGCAATCCCAAGACCGGTCAGCCGATGGAATTGAAGGCCAGTAAAACCCCAGTGTTCAAGGCTGGTAAAACTTTTAGGGATACTATAAAATAATCTTTTTATGGGTGCTTAGCTCAGTGGGGAGAGCATCGCCCTTACAAGGCGAGGGTCGGGGGTTCAAGCCCCTCAGCACCCACCACGTCGCGGATCCCGGAGCGGTAGTTCAGATGGTTAGAATACCGGCCTGTCACGCCGGGGGTCGCGGGTTCGAGCCCCGTCCGCTCCGCCAAAT
>JAVMKH010000029.1:0-37361 GCA_031732935.1 Candidatus Contendibacter sp. | reverse complement strand
CTGGTGACCTCATCCTTACCAAGGATGCGCTCTACCGACTGAGCTATATGGGCCTATAAGCATTCTGTCGTAAAAATTTTATGTAATGTCGTTGTGGAGCGGGTGATGGGAATCGAACCCACACCATCAGCTTGGAAGGCTGAGGTTCTACCATTGAACTACACCCGCCTGGCCAGGTTCGGCCTGGCCAGGCGCGGTCACCGACCGCCGCGCTGAACCGACCGAACACTGGTTTCCGAAAGTTTGGTGGAGGGGGAAGGATTCGAACCTTCGAAGGCTGCGCCAACAGATTTACAGTCTGCCCCCTTTGACCGCTCGGGAACCCCTCCACAAAGTTTAGAGTCGTGTATTTTGACGGCCGGAAACAGGGTTGTCAATTGTCGATACGAAGTTTTTGCAAAACGACCCCTTGAATCTATTATAATCTTCGGTTGGCGCGGGCTGGCGTAGCTCAGCCGGTAGAGCAGTTGCCTTGTAAGCATCAGGTCAGGGGTTCGAATCCCCTCGCCAGCTCCAGATCAGTCAAGGGTTTGGGTGGCGCTGCCCGAGCCTTTGTCACACTATCCCTTACGCCCTCAAACTCACCACCCCAGAGGATTTTGCTCATGGCGCAACTCAAACCCGGCGTCGTCACTGGCAAGGACTATCTAACTCTCGTGGCCGCCGCGAAGGCGGGCGGTTATGCCCTGCCGGCGGTCAATGTCTCCAGCAGCAGCACTATCAACGCGGTACTGGAAGCCGCGGCTAAGAACCAGGCCGACGTGATTATCCAGCTCTCCAACGGCGGCGCGCAGTTCTACGCCGGTCAGGGCATGAAGGACGGCGCCAAGGCCAAGGTGTTGGGCGCGGTGTCGGCGGCGCTTCATACTCACCTGCTGGCCGAGCATTATGGAGTTTGCGTGGTGCTGCACACCGACCACGCCAACAAGGGCCTGATTCCCTGGGTGGACGCGCTGCTGGATGAAGGCGAGAAGTACTTCAAACAGCACGGCAAGCCACTGTTCAGCTCGCACATGCTGGATCTTTCCGAAGAAAGCATGGAGTTCAACCTGAACGAATGCGCTCGTGTCCTCAAGCGCATGGCTCCCCTGGACATGAGCCTGGAGATCGAGCTGGGCGTCACCGGCGGCGAGGAAGACGGCATCGGCAGTGAATTGGAGGAAAGCGCCGACAACTCCCATCTCTACACCCAGCCAGAAGACGTGTTGCTCGCTTACGAGCGGTTGTCGCCGATCGGTCATTTCTCGGTCGCCGCCTCGTTCGGCAACGTCCATGGCGTGTACAAGCCCGGTAATGTCCAGTTGCGCCCGGAAATCCTCAAGAATTCCCAGGCGCTGATCGAGCAGAAGCGCGCGACCGGCGCGAAGCCGCTGAATCTGGTGTTCCATGGTGGCTCCGGCTCGGAGAAGGACAAGATCACCCAGGCGGTCAGCTACGGCGTGTTCAAGATGAACATCGACACCGATTTGCAGTTCGCCTATTCGGAAGCGATCGGCAAGTTCGTTACCGAGAATCCCAAGGCGTTCCTGTATCAGGTCGACCCGGAAACCGACAAGCCGTACAAGAAATTTTACGATCCGCGCAAGTATCTGCGTCTGGCGGAGCAGAACATGGTGGCCCGGCTGAACGAGGCGTTCCAGGATCTGGGGTCCAAGGGCAAATCGTTGGCGTTGTAAGCCACGGCGGCGGCACGCCGCTGGCTCAAAGCGGTTAGGCTTGAAAAGCAAGGGTCTGTCGAGTATTCGGCGGGCCCTTTTCGCTCAACACCCCCACACCGTGATCTGTCGCCCGCGATGGATTTCCTCGCGGCGGTAAATCTTCTCGTCCCAGGGCCGGTCGCTCCGGTCGAAGATCACCAGATGGCCGGACCCTTCCCCCACCCGGTCCAAGTATTGCCAGGTCTGCTCCAATCCCTCGGCCAGGGTCCGCTCCCGGCTTTTGCGCAAAATCTTCAGTTCGAGCACGATCCGCTGCACCCCGCCGGGGTAGCGCCAGAGCACCAGTAGATCGGTGCGGCCCCGGCCCAGGCCGTATTCCCGCTCCACCCGCCCGCCGCCGTTGACCAAGCGTTGCAGGAAGGCTTGCATCAGCAACTGCGGGCCGGCTTCCTGGTAGTCGAAGCGTCGCAGCCAGTGTTCAGAGTGCTCGCGGAAAAACTCCTGAAACCCCACCAGCAGCTTATCGTCGTCCAACCGGCCATCGGGACGCAGATACCAGGTCGGTTCCTGGCTGATGGTCAGGGTAGTGCTGTAGGTCAGTTGTCGGGGGATGATTTCCCGGTACATCGCATTGGCGATGGCCAGTTGGCCATCGATCCGGTCCACCAGCCCCAAATCGAGAACATAGTCCACATCGTCCAGTGGAAGCAGTTCAGGCGTGGTTTCGCCCGCCAAAATTGGCTCGATCACTCGGCGCACGCGCGGCTCGCGGAGCTTGTCGGCCAGATGGTCAAGGTGGGTTTCCCGCCGCAGGATCAAGGCTTCCTTGGCTTCGTCCAGCCGTTCGGCGGTGATCGGCTGGCGGCGGTCCCGCCCGGCGGGCAGCTCGAAGCAGGTCTCGTAGCCCAGGGCGTTAACCAACCACGGTTGCCCCCGGCTGAGCGTCCAGGCTCGTTTCAGCGCGTCCGTGGTGAAGGTCTGGCCGGTGGCGGCGGTATGTTCGGCGTACAGCGCGGCCATTTCTTTCGCTGTGAAATTACCCAGCCGCAGCGACTTGGCCTTGATGTTGAAGGCCGACCCGCCAGTGATGATTTCTTTCGTGCTGCCGGAATGAATCCGGTAGTCGCGCACGTCGCGGACGCCGCAGAGGATGATGCTTTGAGGAAAATGGGCCGGGTGTTTGGGATAGCCGGCCCGCAGTTGCCGCAGCACCGCGATGAGGGTATCGCCGATCAGGGCGTCGATTTCGTCGATCAGTAACACCAGCGGCCGGTCGCTGGCGCCGGCCCAGTCGCTCAACACCGCTTCCAGCGCCTGATGCGGGCCATGTCGGTCCAGAATCGCTGGCCAGATCGCGCCCGGATAGCGGTCTCCGGCTCCATCCCGCGCCCAGTCGCCCAGCCCGGCCAGAATCGCTCGCATCGCCGCCGCCACGTCCTCACGGGCGCTCTGGGCGATTTCGACGTTGACGTAGACGCAGCGGTAGCGGTCCCCAGCGTTGAGATACTCGCGCAGAGCCAGCAGGCAGGTGGTTTTGCCGGTCTGGCGGGGGGCGTGGAGGACGAAGTATTTCTGTTGTTCGATCAGGGGCAGGACGACGTCCAGGTCCAGCCGGCGCAACGGGTCGAGACAGTAGTGGAGCGCGGGATTGACTGGCCCGGCGGTGTTGAAGAAATGCATGGGATTCTTCAAGAAGCGCGTCCCCTTAAATTCGATATATTCGATATACAAAACGATCCAATGAGCGACTCATGGCATCCGGCTTCATCATGGACCCCGCATTACGGCACGGGGAGTATTATGGTCTTGGAAGCTTGCGTTTAAGTCGCAAACAAGCCTTGCCGTGGATTGAACCCTGACAGGCGCTGGTTCAAAATAATCCAAATAATAACAAGATGGTCGTTCATCCCAACCAAAGGAGGCTTTCGCACCATGAGCAAAACCGCTGAAATCCTGGGCGCCAACGCCGAATACCTGATGAGCCACGTCTGCAAGACCATCCCCAAGGATTCCCTGCATCTGCCTGGACCGGACTTCGTGGACCGGATTTTTGCCGCTTCCGACCGCAACAACCGGGTGCTGGGCAATCTGCAACGCATGTTCGGTCATGGCCGGCTGGCCGGCACCGGCTTTCTAAGCATCTTGCCGGTGGACCAGGGCATCGAGCATTCCGGCGGCGCCAGTTTCGCCAAGAACCCGCTCTACTTCGACCCGGAGAACATCGTCAAGCTGGCCGTCGAGGGCGGCTGCAACGCGGTGGCCTCGACCTTCGGCGTGCTGGGCATGGTGGCGCGCAAGTACGCCCACAAAATCCCGTTCATGGTCAAGATCAACCACAACGAACTGCTGACCTTCCCCAACAAGGCCGACCAGATCCTGTGGGGCACCATCCAGGAAGCCCACGACATGGGCTGCGCGGCGGTGGGCGCCACCATCTACTTCGGTTCGCCGGAGAGCGGCCGCCAGATCGTCGAGGTCGCGCAAGCTTTCCACCAGGCCCACGAACTGGGGATGGCCACGGTGCTGTGGTGCTATCTGCGCAACAACGCCTTCAAGACCAAGGAAAAGGACTACCACGTTTCCGCCGATCTCACCGGCCAGGCCAACCACCTGGGCGTGACCATCGAAGCCGACATCATCAAGCAGAAGCTGCCCGAGAACAACGGCGGTTTCGAGGCCCTGAACATGGGCGGCTCCAGCTACGGCAAGTTCGACAAGAGAATCTACACCGAGCTGGCCAGCGATCACCCGATTGACCTGTGCCGTTACCAGATCGCCAACTGCTACATGGGTCGCGCTGGCCTGATCAACTCCGGCGGCGAATCCAAGGGCGCCGGCGACCTTGAAGCCGCGGTCATGACGGCGGTGGTGAACAAGCGCGCCGGCGGCATGGGCCTGATTTCCGGGCGCAAGGCGTTCCAACGGCCGATGAAGGACGGCGTCGCCATCCTCAACGCCATCCAGGATGTCTACCTTGACAGCAGCGTGACCGTTGCCTGAGCTAGGCTCGTCGTCCGCTTCAAGGCCCCGCTTCGGCGGGGCTTTTCTTTCCCTCACTGAACGCCGTCAACCTGGCCCGTCCCGGCTTCCCGCCATTGTTGCGCCCACGATTGGGCATAGCGCCCGCCCAACGCTAGTAACTCGGCATGGCTACCCGATTCGAGGATGCGGCCCCGCCCCATGACGTGAATGACATCGGCGTGCAGGGCGGTGGTGAAGCGGTGGGTGATGACGAGGGCGGTGCGACCGGCGGCCAGGGTGCGGAACCGCGCCAGCCAGTCGGCTTCCGCCCAGGAATCCATGGCGCTGGTCGGCTCATCCAGAATCAACAGCGCGGACTGGCGCAGAAAGGCGCGGGCCAATGCCAGCCGTTGCCATTCGCCCACGCTCAGTTCCGCGCCGCCGAACCACTTGCCCAGCACCGTCTCATAGCCTTGCGGCAGCCGCTGAATCGGTCCCTCGGCCCCGGCGGCATGGGCGGCGGCGGCGATACTCTCCGCGTCCGGCGCGGCGGCCAAGTCGCCACAGGCGATGTTATAGGTGACGGTGTCATGATAATGCACCGGTTCCTGGAACAGCACCGTGATCCGCCGCCGCCAGTCGACCAGCGCCAGTTCGCGCAAATCCACCCCATCCAGACTCACCCGCCCCGCCTCCGGGTCGTAGAACCGGCAGAGCAGCTTGATCAGCGTGCTCTTGCCGGCGCCGTTCTCGCCGACGATGGCGGTGACCTGGCCGGCGGGAAGGGTCAGGTCGAAGCCGTCCAGCGCCAGCCGCTGGCTGCCCGGATAGCGGAAGCGGACGTTTTCCAGGCGGATCATGCCCGGCCCGTCCAGCGGTGGGCGCACGGGATGGGACGGGTCGGTGACCTTGGGACGCAGGGCCAGGAATTCATGCAGGTTTTCCAGGAACAGCAGGTTGCTGTACATCTCGCCAACGCTGCCCAGCGCGGTGCGCATCAACCGCTGACCCTGGCTGAAGACTTGATAAAACAGCGCCAGATCGCCGAGGCTGGCCAAGCCTTGCGCCAGCCGCCCGACCATCCAGGCGATGGTCAGCCCCATGGTCAGCAGGGCGACGGCGTCCGCGCCCAATTCGGCCAGCATTTGCTGGCGGGCGAGCTGCAGGCGCTCGCCGCGCAGTCGGCTTCGCACCGCGCGATAGGCGGTGCGAAACGAGTCGCCGAGATCGAACAGGCGCAGTTCGGCCGCCGCCCGGTCCCAGGTCAGCATCCAGTCGTAGTAGTTCGCCCGCCGTTCGTTGCCGGTATTGCGGAGGCGCCAGCGATGGAAGCGCACGATGAATCGCGCCGCTACCCCTAGCGCCGGCAGCGCGCCACCGATCAGCACCAGCGGCAGCCAAGGCGCGTAGCCCCACAAGACGCCGGCCATGGCCAGCAGGGTCAGACCGTTCTGGGCCAACTGGCCGAGATTCTCCAGCAACGCCAGCGGGCGGCTGAGCGCGTCCACCCGCGCCCGGTGCAACTGATCGTAGTATTCGGCGGTTTCGTAATAGCTCAGGTCCAGGCGAATGGCCTGGATGTGGATCAAATCATCGAGATGATCCCGCAGCCATTCCGCCTGGGCCGCGCGCACCCAGGCGGCGACCCCGCGCAGCGCCTCGCCGAGCAGCAGCAACCCCGCCATCAGCGCTACCCACAGCAGGGTTTGCCGCAGCGCCGACCCGCCGTCCGGCGCTTGCACCGCGACGACCAGGCTGTCCACCAGGGTGCGGGTCAACACCACCACGGCGACGGGCAACAGACCTTGCACGATCACCAACGCCGCCCAGGCTAGCGCCCAGCCATGGGTCGCGCGCCAGATCAATCCCAGCGCCCACGGCAAGTACGGCAACTGCCTCAGCGCCTTGCGGAATCGTTCAGCCAGGTAGGCGGTGCGGGTGGACATCCGTTCAGTCACCGAGGCCGGATTGGCCTTGGCGAGAGGACCGTACCTCTCGATTCCCGACCACTACGCCGGCTCAAGCAAGCCGCTGGAGAGCATCTCGTCCGCGAGCCGCAACAGATCAACCTCCAGTTGGGCTTCGGTCACCTCGAATTCTTCCAGCATCCGGGCAATGACCGCCGCCAGTGCGCCTTCCGCCTGGAGCAATTCGAGAAAACGGCTACCGACTGGATCAAGGCCGAAGTAGGTCCCGGATTCAAGATTGAGGAGGACGGTTTCGTCGCCCACCTGGCGAGTGACTACCTGTTCTGGAACTTTCAAGCGGGCATCACGAGTCAACATACCATCTGGCATCCATCGTTGGGGCGCGGAAAATCCTCTTATCCCGCCTGAGGCGCGACATTTTCAAAGATTTCGTCGAATGGAATCGAGACGTTCACCACCGGGAACCTACACTCCCCACAACCGGGAAGATATTCATGCAATAGCCAGTCATTTTCTGGTGTGCGCTGGAACGTTTCCAGCCGGCGCGCTTCGATGTCCACCAGCACGTATTCCCGCAGCGACGGCAGCGCGCGATAGGCCGCGAACTTGTTGCCCCGGTCGAAGGCGGCGGTGGACTCCGACAATACCTCCACGATCAGGGTCGGATGGGCGATGAACTGGTCCGCCGCGTGATCGCGCGGGTCGCAGGAGACCACGACATCCGGGTAGAAAAAGGCGTCCGCCGCGTCCACCCGCACTTTCAAATCCGCGACATACGCCTGACACGGCCCGCCGCGCAGCCGTTGCTTGAAGGCGGCGGCCAGATTCAGGGACACCACCACATGCTCGCGTCGGGCGCCCGCCATGGCGAATATCTCGCCGGCGATAAATTCATGCTTTTCCACCTGCCGCTCTTCCCAGGCCAGATAGGCTTCGGCATCGAACGCGGTTTGGACGGCCAAATTCGCCATGGCGATCTCCTAAAAACCAATAGGACCTTCATACGTTATCATCCCCGGACCGCGCGTGCTCCACAATCGCCTCCTGGACGCGCGCCAGTTCCCCGAACCGTCGTGGGTAATCGAGGCGGTAATGAATCGGCTGGTTCGCCAGGTCCGCCACCTGATCGAAATGGGCAGCCAGCCGGGGCTTTTCCTCGATATCCAGTAGGAAAGAGTGTTTTACCCATTCGATCATGGCCTCGGCCGGGGTCAGGGGTCGCAATTCCAGCGTCGCGGCGCGTCCGTCGCCGAGAAAATACACCCGCCGCAAAAGTCGGGGCTGTTCACAGAATACCAAGTCTTCGTCCGCCAAAAACCGCGCCTTGGAGGTGTAATGCACCGGGGGCGCGCGCCGGGCGGTCGGCGGAACCAGCGCCGTCTCGCTGTCTTCCCACAAGCGGATGGAGGGATGGCTGGGCAGGGCCTCAAAGCCACGAACGCTCGGCTCGACCACCAGACCGTCGTCGGTCAGGAATCGAAATCCGTTGACCGCGAAACTCGCCGCCAGCGTGGATTTACCCCGACCCGATTCGGCGACGAAAGCCACCGCGCCCTCGCCGATCTCCACCGCGCTAGCGTGAAACACCAGCTTGCCGAGCTTGCTCAACACCAGCGGTAGGACCTGGTTGAGATAGAGATGCTGCATCGTGGCGTCCGAAACTTCGGGCGCGGGGCAGCCGGTGACGTGGAGTGCATCCGCCGAGACCTGGAAATCCGCCAGATCGGGAAAGCGCAGCAGATATCCACCGTTCGTTCGGTGAAACTCGGTCCACAGCGCGCCGTCCGGGAACGTCCAGGTGTGGAAGGGGGGATGAGCGGCCGGCGGTTGAAGCCCCGCAGGTTGTAGGCGAAGTTCGATCATTATTCGGTATCCTGGCCCAGCGCCCGCGCCACGAAACGGGAGATTTCGTCCGGGGATGGGAACAGATTCGGATGGTCGCGCAGCACCGCCTCTTCGATCTCCCGCGCGGTGCGCCGGCCATCGCAATACCCCAACACGGCGATGCGCGCCCGTCCTTCCCGGCTCAAGCGCGGCACGCGGTTCGGCTGGGATCGCAACAAATCCTCCGGCGCCAGGAGCATTCCCCGCCAGGTGGAATGACTGAAGCGCTGCCCCGATGCGAGAAATTCCACGACCCAGGCGATCAGGTGTTCGGCCGGTCGGGCCATGATCCTGACCTTGACCGAATCACCCGCTTGCACCGGAACCACCTCGTCGATGGGCAGAAAAGCCTGCGGGCGCTGGATGGCGCGATCCACCAGCGGCGAGTTGGTCATCCAGACGCCCTCGGCCAGTTCGCACTCGAACCAGCCGGCCAAGCCATGCATGATGCCGTCGCGTTCGATGGGTAATTCCGCCGTCCAGGAGAAGAAATCCGGGTGGTCGGCGCGCAAGTCGATGTCGCCCAGTCTAGCGGGCGGGCCTAGCACGGCTTCGGGTGGCAATTGGACCGCGTGTTTGGCGTTGACGGTATGCTGGCGCAGCCAATGAAATTCCGCCGGCACGCCCTCCGCCCCCCAGCCCTCGGCCTTGGCGCGATAGTTCTCCGATTCGACCGCGCCGAGATGAAGCCGAATCCGGGAGGGAATCAGGTTGCCGCTGGGCTTAAGGAATCGCCGCCGCGCGTCTTGCAACGTGTGCACGATGCCGTAATCGAAGCCGAAGTAGCCGACGTGGTCGCAGATGACCAGATCGACCGGTTCAGGGAGTTCGACGCGATGGGAATGTCCCCGGATGAAGGTCGCCCGCTCGGCCCAGCCGGCGCGCGAGAAGGTTTCGCGGGCCACTTCGATCATGGTCGTGGAATCAATGCCATACACCCGGCCCGCGCCCGCCTGCAAGCCAAGCAAACCCAGGATGCCGGAGCCGCAGCCCAAGTCGGCGACGCGGTCCCCCGCCTTGATGGTCTTGACAATGGCGGCCTGGAACTGTTCACGTCGGATACGGTCGGCGACGTAGCCCAGGTGTTCTTCAAGCATGGAAACCCCAATTCAATGACTTGCATCAAGCTCGGCTGGGGGTCACGTTGCTCGATCCCACCTGCCGCGCTCGTCGCCCTCCACTGCCCGCGTCCAGTCCCTGAGCCAGTCCGTCAAGCGATTTTCAGTCAACGTCCCTTGCGCCAGTTCCAACATGATCGTCACACAGGCGAAATCATCGGCCAGCAGTTCAAGCCCATTCAGATTCAGAAAAAGTTCCATGACGGTGAACGCGGTGCGCTTGTTGCCATCAAGGAAGGGATGATTGCGGGTGATGCCGTAGGCATAAGCCGCCGCCAGGGCGGCGAGGTCAGGATTTTCGTAAGTCGCCAGATGAAGGGGACGAGCCAGGGCCGATTGCAACAGGCCTCGCTCGCGGAGGCCCATCGCGCCACCGTATTCGGCCAGATGTTCTTCATGCAGCGCCAGTACGACCGCTTCATCCACCCAGTGGATCGTCGTCACTTCGCCAACTCGCGTAACACGTTACGCCGTTTTTTCATGATCCGCCGGGCAAGGGTCATTTGCTGGGCGAACTGTGGATCGTAGGGCGTCAGTCGGTAGCCCTCCGGCGATTCCGTCAGATAGACGGTATCGCCTTTTTCCAGTTTAAGGACGGTTAGCGCCTCCTTCGGCAAAATGACGCCGACCGAATTACCAATGGCCGTGAGCTTGAGAGCGAACATGATAATCACGCGGGTTGGGTGACCGGGTGGTCGAAGCGGCGCGGCTGGAAGTCGTCGGGAACTTCCAGTTCGAACAGGTCGTCGTGGATGTGGGCGAGATAGAGGCCCTGTTCCAGCACGCGCGGGCGTAAGGCCGCTGGAATGTGGACGGCGGCCAGGATGCCGTAAAGCTGCTTGCCCTGATGTTCCGGGAACCAGGCGGCGAACTGTTCGAGAATCTCCAGCAGTTGCTGGATGTGCTCTTCCCGCAGGTGGCTTTTCACTTCCACTACGTAGGCGGCGTTGACCGCGCCATTGGCGTAGGCCAGCACGTCCAGTTCCAGATGCTGGCCACCGCGCGAGACTCGCACGCTGGGCGCGACCGTGTCCACCCCGAACCGGCGGCGCAGGATCTTCTCCATCGACGGCAGCGCCAGCCCTTCGGTGAAACTGCCGAACTTGTTGCCCAGCCCGCCGATCTGCTTACCCAGTTCGCGCAATTGGCGGTCGGTTTCCTGCCGGCTTTGCGCCGCTTCTTCCGCTAAACGCTGCATCTTGCGGTCGGTTTCCTGCTGCCGCTGCATTCCTTCTTCCGCTAAATGCTGCATCTTGCGGTCAGTCTCGCGGAACAGCGCCCACACTTCTTCCAAGGTCATGTTGGAACTCATGGGTTCATCACTCCCTTATCCTGTATGGACCAGCCCGACGCTATCTGGGGTATCGACTTACCGTTTGCCGTCATTATCGGAAACAACAAACAACCGAGCAGGATACGCGGTGCGTACCCCACCCGACCCGAACCGATCCGCCGTTCCCGTTAATGAAGGTTGCGGCTAATTCCCAGCATGGCGTAATTGACCATCTTGTAGCCGTCCGGATGCAATGAAACGGCTTCCGGCATGACCTTTTCAACCTCGTCGGCCATGACGCCGAATTGCCGGCCATGACCCCAGGCGTTGCGATACTCCGGCTTGTAATTGAACAGGTAGAGGCCGATGCTAAGGGGATGGGTGCCAATACGGATAATGTTATTTTTGGCACTACGATCTGAGCTGTGACTGCCCTTGCCCGACATACCCTCCGCGCCTCGGCTTCCCCCAGGCTTGGTTAGTTCGTGAACCTGACCGAATAAACGCAACTCAGGCCGCCGATACGATTTTCTTGGTGTGACTTTCTTCTGGCTGTCTGGTTTCATTATGATTTTCTTATCTTTCATCATAACCTCCTAGGTCTTCAGTATTAGCCGGATTAGATAGTATATGGGAGTCAATAAATGGAGTGGTTAAAAGACCATATAGCACCCAAGTGCATTCCAAAAAATCCATTGTATCTTGCCGCAGTTCGATAAATCACCAATCGCAAGGCATTTTTGATAATACTTATAAAGAGCATCCATTTTATCCGCCACAATCCATTCCGGATGCCTCGATGGGATATGTTGCGTCAATTCCTTATCCATATGCTTGAGATACTCTTGAAATAATATTGAAAAATCTGCCTTTGTCCTTCGCTGGAGAACCTTGGTTGGCAAAATATCTTGCATGGCTTTTACATGCATGAACTTGTCGGTTTGTCCGCGAATACGTAATCTTTCTGGCGTTGAGATAGCGAACTGAACGATCTGAGGTGCACGCATTGGGTGGCGTAACTCAAGTCCTCCCCTTGCGCTCAGCCGCTCCTCCAATTCAGCAGCAAGGGTTATGAAAGCATATGCAAGTAACCATTGCTGGTGAATTTGCCCAACCCTCGAAACGCTGGTGGCAAAATTTTCCTTTTTTATTTGTTGGTGTTTCGCTAGATTTTGCTGTAAGGTGGGAGTAAGCCAAGAGTTTTTTCCAATTGTAGCAGGCATATGATCTTGATACAGGTTATTAAAGGCTAAATGGATTAGTTGACGCATGGAAAGTGGAAGTAATGGAACTACTCCAAAACGGATAAGCCAATAGATACTTTTAATTATTCCGGCTTCGTGGCAATCTGCTGTAAAGCACTTTGAAAGATTGCGCCAGCGCCTAGATACCAATTCTTCCGCATAGTAAAGCCTTCGCTTCCAACTTCCCACCCATTCGTCCCCGCCTGATCCTCCCAGCAGTACTTTGCAACCCCGATTCGTAGCTATTCGACGCAGGTCCCAAGACATCACTCCATTGGGGTATCCAGGAAATTCCCGGTAGAAAGCTGCCCAATCCCAATACCAGGATAAGGGCGCAACTGTCGGCGGAACTTCACATATCTCTACATTCCAATACTCGCTTACCGCCCGACTATATTCTAATTCGTTAGCATTCTTATCATTTGGGAACGCCAATGTGTACCCCTGAATTCCAGGTGCTGGAAGTGTTTGCAAGCACCGGAGTTGCTCGGCCATACCAAATACAGCTGATGAATCCAGCCCACCACTCACCTCGAAAGCGACCGGTTGATGTGATCGAGATAGCCGCCTGACCGTGTCAGAAAACAACATATGATAATATTCGATGTATTCTACATCACTCCTGAAGGGTAACATCTGAGTAAAATCTGGTTGCCAGTACCGCTCCATACGCAACCCATCCCGGTCAACTTCCATTTGATTGGATTCCACCAACCGCAAGATTCCTTTCCAAAAGGTTTCTTTCTTGGAATACCACTCATCCGCCAGAAATTCAGCCAACATACCTTCATTGGGAATCTCAGGCACCCAAGGCAACGCCAGAATCGTATGCAACTCAGAGGCGAAGACAAAAGTCTTGCCGTCCCAGTGGTAATTAAACGGCTTATGGCCCATTCGATCCCGTGCGCAAAAAGCCTCCCGCCGCCGCGCATCCCAAATTACCAGCGCGAAATCACCGTCAATATGCGCCAAACAATCGCGGCCCCAAATTTCGTAGGCTCGCAGCACCAGCTCGGCATCCGCGCGATTGCGTAACACCGCCCCACGCCCCAGCAACTCCCGCCGCAATTCCTCCCAGTTATCCACCCGCCCGTCCATGACCAACACCAGACTCTCATCCTCGTTGGTCAGCGGCTGGTGTTCTTCCAGTGACTCCGGCGTGGTGCGCAACATACACTGCCCAAGCGCGACCGATCCCTTGACCCAGTGGTTGACGCCATCCGGCCCGCGATGGGCCATGGCGCTGGTCATCTTCTCGATCAGCCCCGGCTCGACCGGCTTGCCGTCGAAATGGATGATGCCCGCGATGCCGCTCATCAGTCAGTTCGCTCGATCCTCGAACACCGCCGCCAGCGACACCGCGTCCAACACCCGTTCGCTCCAAACCAGCAACCTTTCGCTGTCGCCCTGCCGCACCCGTTCCACCACCTCGGGCGGCAACTCGCCAAACCGCCGCCGCAACAGCCGCAGCAGTACTTCCGCCTCACCCTCCCGCAAGCCCTCCCGCAAGCCCTGCTGCAAGCCCTCCCGCAAGCCCTGCTGCAAGCCCTCCCGCAAGCCCTGTTGCAAGCCCTCCCGCAAGCCCTGCTGCTTCCACTCCTCGGTCCACTCCAACACCCGTTCCGCTAACATATCCCGCACCTCGCTCAATTCGCGCACCGCCTCCAATCGTACTCCCGGCAGCCGCGCCGGCAACAACACCCGCCGCAACCAGGTCGCGAACGCCCGCCGCAAACTGGCCTGCTCCGGCGCCCGCAACCATTCGACCAGCGTCGCCACCACCTGTTCCAGTTCCGCCGGCCCCCGGCTGTTCTCCAGCCGAAACAACGCCGCGCTCAGATTGCGCAACGGCGCCAACTCGGCCTCGCCGTAGCGGTTCTCCTCCACCAGCAGATAGCGTAAGCGGGGCTGGTAGCGCTCCAGACCCACCGGCGGCGGCTCGATCAGCGCGGCCAGTTCGGTCGCCGCCGCCCAGCGGGGCCGCCCGTTGTACAGCACCAGCGGCAGTACCGACGGCAGGCGCCCGGTCGCGGTCCGTTGGCCGGCGCGGATCAGGTCTTGATACAGCAACCCGACGTAGACCAGCATCCGCACCGCCATGAACGGGTCCGGCTCCGACTGAAACTCCAGCAGCAGGTAGACGTACAGCCACCGCTCGCGCCAGCGCACCCGCCACACCACATCGTCCGCCCGTGGGCGCAGGTCGTCGCTGACATAGCTGCCCGGATACTTCTCCAGCGTGGCAAAATCCAGTTCCGCCACCCACTCCTCGTGAACGAAACCGGTTAGCAAATCCGCCACCATCGCCGGATGTGAGAACAACAACTTGTAGCTGGCGTCATGCGGTTGAGAACCTCCCGCGCCGCTGCTCATGGTGGAGCCCAGTGGACGGTATCGAAGGGCGCGAAATCCCGGCCGATATCCGCCCGATCATTCAGCGCCACGCCCTGGCGCTCCACCCACGCATGCGCCTCGAACCGTCCCTGCTCCATACGCACTCCGATCCGCAACTCGCTGGCAATGCCCCGCCGCCGTAGTAGCCACCACAGAGTTAGCGAGCGATGCAAGCAAGTGGAATGGAGCAAACCCCACGCCGCCGCGCCTTGCACCAGGTGAATCGTCGCCTGAGTCCGCGCTAAAATCCGTTCCTCGTCATCCAGCGCTCGCCCCGCTCCCAACGACCCGCGTTCCAGCCAACCGTACACCCGCTGAAAACCCGCCCAGCGTAATGCCAGGGCCACGCCGTGCAGCATCAGCCACGCTTGCACCAGCCACCCGCGCTCGGCCCACGACAACCGCCACAGGATCGACCCATGTCGCCGTAGTCGAAGCCACCGATCACGCATCCTTCCGGCCTCCCTCAACTCCTGAACACCGCCGCCAATCCCACATTTTGGGCATCGTCGTTCAGGACTTCCTCATCCACGTCCTTACCACGCCACGGTGCGTTGCGCCGCCTGAAGCTTTTTTTCCTTCCAGATTTTGCTGGGCGTAGGCGTCGCGGTGTTCCGGTTGGCCATCTCCTCCCCCAGCGACAGGGCCGGGTGCGGATAGAATCCTTGCACGGTGGTACCGGCTCCCGCCTGATTCAACTCCACCCGCTGCCCGTTGCTTTCGACATACACGCCCTTACCTTCCAGCATCACTACATCCAGCGTGCGCACGCCAGCGTCGAGTAGATTGAAACCACCCCACAACTCGGTACCGCGAATGCCAATAGTCGCCACTGGCGTTTCCACCCGACAAGGTTCCCTGGGTTGCGCTTTTTCCTCGGTCTGGGCGGTGGCGGATCGGAATACTCCCTTAGCCAGTTCGAAGACCGAATTATTTTTGTCTGGGGTCACACCCGCAACCTGCTGAATTACAAACTCGGTCTTCTCGCCCAAGGTGACGACCATGCCATCCCGCATCCGTGCTTCCAGCCGGGCGTCAACCCCGGTCATAATACGGTCACCAAGATAAAGGGCACGACCCAGCGCCAGCGTTTGCCGACCCGTCGCGGCCTCGCTGACCACCTCGCCCCGCACCCGAGTGACGTAGCCAGCGACTTCGGGTTTGGGCGCCGCATACCCCACCACGGCGAACAGCCAGACGACAAGTCCCACGATCAACCTGATTCTGCAATGCAACATGACAGCATTCCTCCAAGACAACCCTGACCTCAGACCCCTCTTCCGCCAACGGACCAGGGGAGCGAATGGCTACTTTTCAGCGAGCGTGAAAACGCCGTCCCAGGCGGCGGGCGAATGAACGCGCAACCAAGCGATCCGCTCCAGATAAAGTGTATACAAGGCCCGCTCCGGCTGTTGGATTTGCAATGCCTCAAATCGGGCGGCGGCTAACTCCCAATCGCCGGCGCGATAGGCGACGAGCGCTTGTTCATGCAGCGCCAGTTCCTCTCGCAACGCATCGGTCAGTGCAGCGACCGGTCCTAGCGGTTCGAACAAAGTCACGGGCTGGGCGCGGCCCTTGACCCGCACCCGATCCAACTCTCGGCAGGCCAATTCGGGAACCGCCGCGCGGGTGGTTTCGCTCAGCACGAGCGACACCCGGTATTGCTTGGCGGCGCTTTCCAGCCGCGCCGCTAGGTTGACCGCGTCGCCCAGCACGGTGTAGGCCATGCGAAATTCCGAACCCATGTTGCCGACGCTCATCAACCCACTGTTGACGCCGATGCGGATTCGCAGGGCCGGCCAGCCTTGGGCCGCCAGTTCCGGCGCCAACGCCTCCAATCGCGCTCGCATCGTCAGCGCCGCGTGCGTGGCATGGCGGGCATGATCGGGATCGGGCAGCGGCGCGCCCCAGAACGCCATGATGGCGTCGCCAATGTACTTGTCCACCGTGCCGCGCTGCTCGTGGATCGCCCGGGTCAACGGTGTCAGGACGAACTGCATGAGTCGGGTCAACTGGCGCGGCTCCAGCGTTTCCGAAATCGTGGTGAAGTCCTGAATGTCGCTGAACAGCACCGTCATTTCCCGACTTTCTCCGCCCAACCCGTAGCCGCCCGGCCGCCGGCTCATCTCCGTCACCAGTTCGCGCGGCACGTACTGACCGAACAGCCGCGCCAGCCGCTGCTCGCGGCGAGTCTGCGTGAAATAACCGTAGCTACTTTGCAACAGATACAATAGCGCAAGCAATACCAGCGCTGGGGCGAGCGGAATCACCCAGTTCAACCGTTGCCAAGCGTACAGATTCAGCCCCACCGTGACGGCGGCCAGCGTCACGGTGCCCAGCAGGGCGCGTAGCGGCGGCAAAAAACCCAGCGCGATCCCCACTCCGCCCAGCAACGCCAGCAGCAGGCTTTCCAAACCTCGGGCAAACGCCGGTTGATGCTTGAGATTTTGGTCGAGAATGCCCGCCACCAGATTGGCATTGACCTCGACGCCTGGATAGATGTCTTGCACCGGGGTAGCCCGCAAATCGCTCAAGCCGGCGGCGGTGGCTCCCACCAACACGATAGCGCCGTCCAACTGCCGTGGATCCGCCTGTCGATGCAGCACCGCGCTGGCGGAAACATAGGGAAAACTGCCGCGTGGCCCCCGATAGGGCACCCACACCGCGCCTTGGGCATCCACCGGAATATCGAAGACACCGCCGACCCGCACTGCTTCCACTCGCCGGCCCTGGGGAACATCGCGATAGCCAGCACCAGTCACGAACTCCAACGGCGGCCCACCCAACAGGGTCCGCACCGCCGCCAGCGCGAAATGCTCGTAAAGCTGGTCGCCATGGCTCAGCAGCAGGGGCAGCCGACGAAATCGGCCATCCGCGTCCACCAGCGGACTGTTGAAAAATCCACCGCTTTGGGCGCTGGCTTGCAACAATGGCAGGCTGGCGCTGTAACCGGCGGCGATGGCAAAGGGGTTGGGAACGCCCGCTAGATCGGCGATCGGCGCGGCGGCGACCGGGAGTTGCCCGAGGCGGAGGTCGTGACCCCGCTGCCCCGGCAGGGTGAAGTAATAGCCCAGCACCACCGGTCGATCCCGCAGACTGGCGGCAAACTGGGCGTCGCCGGCCAGCGCCGGTTGCAACCGCGCCCATTCCCGTTGAAAGGCGGCGTCCTCGCGCAGCGCGCCCTGGGCCAGGGTCTCCAGCACGGCCGCCGCCGAATCGCGCTCGGTTTCAGCGAATACGATGTCGAACGCCAGCAACTGGATGCGATAGTCGGCGAACAGGATTTCCACCAGCCGCGCCAACCGTTGCCGCGACCAGGGCCACTGCCCTTCCCGCTGCAAGCTGATTTCGTCGATATCCACGATGACGATGCGTGGATCCACCTCGCCGGGCATCGTCAACCGCAACCGGGTATCGTAGGCGAACAGTTCCAACTGATCGACCAGGGCCAGCGAATGGAATCGATTGACGTGTAGGACCAATATCAGGACGACACCCAGACCCAGACCCACGCGGAGCAGGTTATGAATCAGGCGCGGCATGGTCGGCGGCGGTGGGGTCGCGACCTCATCCCAACACCCGCCCCGGCAGCTCCAGCAACCGCCGTCCGGCGTTCGCCAGTTGCCGGCGCAGCAGCGTCCAGTTCTCCGCCCGTTTTCGTTCCTCCAGGCAGCGCAGGAACCGAACCTTATTCGCCTCGTCCTGATGTTCCAGGATCGCCGCCCACAGCGCGTCATCCACGTTGTAAATCCGCCTTTCGGCCAGACAGACCGGGATGACCTCGGCGACGGGAACCGCCAGATCCGCCGCCACGGTTGCCACCGCCGCTCGGATATTGGCCGCTTTCGTGCCTTGCGGATCGCGTAGATCGTAAGGCGGTTGCCACTCGCACGGCGGGCGCAACTGGTCAATGTGGCTGGCCGCGACTAGCAACGGTGGCGGGCGGCGATCCCGCCGTTCGGTCTGCCAGCCGCGTACCGCATCCAGAGTCTTCCGCTCCAGGTCCCGGTCCGGGCGATGAGCGGCGCAGACCCACAGGAGCAAATCCGCGTCCAGCACCGCTTTTTTCAGGGCTTTGTTGCCCAGCAACTCGGTATCGCAGCCCGGCGTATCGAAAATCAGCGCCGCCTCCAACCCATCACGCTCCAGCCGATACGGCGTCAATCCCGTTGTCGTGTCCGGCAGCACGTCGGTCGCGGCGGTCAGTCGGCCGAACAGGGCGTTGATCAGGCTCGACTTGCCGGCATTGGCCCGACCCAGCACCACGATCCGCAATGGCGCGGTCACAGGGTTTTCAGCCGTGATCGGTTCGGGTATCGGCGTATCGATCAAGGCCAGCCGCCCGCTGTACAGTTCGATGGCGTAATAACCCACCTTGCGGACGTATTCGCGCAACAGCCAGTAGTGCAGTTCGGTCCAGGCCGCGCCATAGGCCCGACCGCGCAAATGGCCCCAAACCTCGCTGAGCAACGCATCAGCGGGATTGACCACCAGTCGGCCGGCTCGATAAACGTTCAACCATCGTTCGGCCGCATCCTTCCAGCCCCAGGCGCGCGCCAAGTCGCCGAGGGTCAGGCGGTTGCTCAGGGGAATGTGATCAGTGATCGTGGCGCGCAGGTCGCGACTGGCTCGCTCGATGATCAGCAAGGTATGCGGCACGGTCAATTCCAATAGGGGCCGCTCCTGTTTCGGGTGGTAGTGACGGGCGACGGCGTCCAGGGTGTTCCGGCCCAGCGTCCACAGCCGCCCGCCCTCGTCCAGCGGCCAATCCTCCGGCTTCGCTTCCTCCGCCAACCGTTCGACCACAGCCCAGGCATCCTCCGCCTTCGGCGGCCAGCGCGGGTCAGGACCGGTCGCCGCCCCGGTCAACAGATCGCGGTCGCGCCGGAGTAGCCAGCGTTGCAAACCGTAGCCGGCGGCGCTGCACAGCACCAGGGCCAGTAACCACCAAGGCAAAGCCTCCGCCCGCCACAGCCAGAACAGCCCGAGCGGCGGCAGCGCAGCGATCGGCAGCACCCACAGCAGGAGCGCCACCACACGCAGGCGGTCGAATTGCTTGAACAAAGCTTTCAACGGTGCTCCCCCGGTGGTGCTTTCCACAAGCTCGCCCCGTTCGCCAGCGCCTCGGCGTAAATCCGGCGTAGCGCCTCGGCGTCCACCAGGCGGTGTCGCCGCCGGCTGGCGAAGTAGTGGCCGGCGGCCTTGCCGAGGGCGTAGGTCGTCGCGCCGCTGGCGGTCGCGCCCCAGACCGCACCGACCGTCTGCCCCCACCAAGGCACGAACTTGATCAACTCCCGACCAGCCGTTCGCGCCACGTAGCCGATGCCAATGCCCGCGCCGAGTAGGCTGAGAAATTCGGACGTCATCGGTACATTCCAGTCCTGCTTATACAATTTGGCGAGCACGCGCAACAGGTTAGCCTGTATCGACGGCACGCCGACCAGGTCCACCACCGGCAATGCGCCCACGCCGGCGGCGGCCAGGGCATGACCGACGATATGGGGGTGGGCGGCGCGGTCGTAGAGATCGCGAATCCCGACGTCGCCCCGCAGCATCGCTTGCAAGCCCAGGGTCGAGATGGCTTCAATCGCGGCCCAAAGCGCGTCCAGGCCGTAATTCACCGGTTCGTAGCCGTCCTCCGGCACGGTCAGATCGATGGGAACCCAGCGCACCGGGGCCGAACCGGGCAACGCCCCCAGTCGGTCGCGTTGCGCGCGCAGGGCGCGGCTCAGATCGATGGGAACCCGAGGCGGCCACGGCTCACGATCATAAGGATACGGCAGCAGGTGCCCGCCACTGGATGGATACGCCTCGTGCAAACCGGTCTGGGCGATCAGCACCGGCCATTCGGGATGGCGGCGACGCACCGCGCGCAGCACGTCAAACACGGCATCCTGGCGAATATCGGTCGCTTTCATCACCCCCAGCAGCAGATGGGCTTGCGATTCGCAATAGTGGATGTCGTCGCTGGGATCGTAGGCCACCTCGCCTAGACCCCGGGTATCGAGAAACCGCACCACCGGAGTTTCGATTGGGAAGTCGTGGAACCGGGCGGTGCGGGTGCAGGGCTGAAAGCCGTTGCCAATCTCGGCGGCTTCGCCGCCGGTCAGGGCGCGGATGATCGAGGTTTTGCCAGCCTGGGTCTTACCGATCAGCCACACCACCGGCAACGGTTGTCGTGCCCGCGCCTCGCGCAGGACCGCTTCCAGCGCCTGGTCATCCACGCGCGGATTGAGCAGCGCCTCGCGCAGCCGGCGCCAGTAGTCGGGGACGCGGGGCATGGCTGGACGGTCCTTGGGAAAAGGCTGTTAGCGTGCGCGGCGATTGCCCCGGCGGTCCATCCGCTCACCGCTCTTTCCTTGGAATTTCCGCCAAGGGCAATTGGGTAATGGCGGCAACCTGTTCCGGTGAAAAGTTCATCGCCAGGAGCCTTTCGGCCACTGCCAACGCCTTGCGATGCGCGCCTTCTTCCATGCCCTTTTCCATGCCCTTTTCCATGCCCTTTTCCATGCCCATCTGGTAACTGGCCAAGCGTTCAAGGTTGATTTGCAACATAGCGCAGGTCTCCTGAAGATTGAAGCTGAGATGGCGGTTGTCAGCCAGGATTTCCAGCATGGCCAGGTATTCGCGCAGACGTATTTCGTCGGGTCCGGTGAGGGCGCACAGCTTTTCCACCAGCCGCCTGATCACTGCTTGCGGGTCGTCGGCGCCAAAGTCGCCCAGGATGGCCAGCACCAGGGCTTCCGGCTGATCGCTGGCGTACAGGGTGTGGTAGCTGATCGTCCGCATATCGACGACATCGTAGCAGTAGCGCAGTTGCGGGCTATCCAGGCCTTTGCCCATGGTGAACCGATCGGCGCCGATGTAGATCAAGCATTGATGCACCCGGTAGCCGGGATGGGCCAGATGAATGTCGGTCAAGTAGCGCAACATCCGCACCGGCATTTGACCGTCGTTGGCGTTCTGAATTTCCAGGTGCAGGATGAAGGAGTCGCCCTGGGCCGGCTTGACCTTGGCGACCAGATCGGCGCGGCGGTCCTCGATCCGTTGTTCCTCGGTGGCGAGCAGTTCGGCGTCGATCAGGTCCAGCCGGAACAGGTAGACCGCCATATCCAGCAACAAACGCTTGAGAATGGTCTTGGAAATGATGTCTTTCTGGCCCATGGAGGGCATTTTAACACCGGGACCGCTGGCAAAGACCCTGAATCCTCACGCGGGCCGGGTGGTCGGAACGGCGGGGTTGCTTTGCCGGTCCAGTCCATCGCCGGTGGATGCGGCGCGGAGCGTCTTATCGAACACCCTGTGGCGGCGGCGTCGACACCATCGACGTGTCCCCCCGCAGCGTCCCCGGATTGCCACTTTCCAAAGTTCCCGGGCTAGGGCCCAACGTCAAGCTGCGTATTTCCCCGTAGCAGGTCAACGCTGGAGGACGGTACTGCCTCCGGGTTCTAGTTGCGGTTTGCACTTCGGCTTGTTGAATCAAGACACCGGTCTGGTTTTGCACCGGTCTGGAAAGATCGCTACTCGTTTTCATCATTCGCCTCGCAAGAAAAAATCTCGGTTATTCATAAAATTGTGTTATCAGGTAACCCAATGGCGGCGCAACCAGAGTTCAAGGCTCAGGCACAGCCACAGAAAAAGCACCTCACCATCGGACAGCGCCACGGTCGGAGGGCGCTTGGCGAACCACGCTCCATCCACATAACCCAACGCGACCATGCGCGGGTTATTCAAAAGCTCGGCCACCGTCGCGCATTCCTTCTCGAACAGCCCTTCCCGCATCAGCGGATAAAAGGTCGTTTTTCGCGGCCGCAATCGAATCAGGTCCGGCGTCAGCCCCCGCATGGCCTCTCGCTGAACCCACCGATTGCGCCCCGATCCCGGTTTCCCGATCTGGTCGGCGGGAATCGCCAACATGAATTCCACCAACCGGCGATCCGCATAGGGGGACAGCAATTCCATCCCAAGGCGGTTGTATTGGCGCTGCATGCTGGCGGTTCCCTGAGCAGGGAGATTTGTCCGCAGAGAACGGTAAAATTCCCGGATCGTGGGCGGCAAGTGGGCGGCCTGGCGTTCGTAGCCGGCACGGCGGGCATCCAGATTCACCCGCCGGGCCAACGCCGGCGCAAGGCCGTGGTACGCCGTACTCCGGCGCCTGTTCCGCATTGCGCGCCAAGCTCGCCGGAACCCGGCGGGCGTCCAAGGCCGGATCGTATTCAGCAACTCCGTCCGCCAGTCCAGTTCGCGCCGCGCCCGCCACAACTCGCGCAACCCGTCGGCAAACCGTCCTTCGGCCAGCATCGCGCTCGCCCACAACCGTTCTCCCACCATCAACGAATCCCCATAATAGCCGCCCAGCAACACCTGGCAACCGTCTTGGTGGGCCGCTTCCCGCACCACCTGGGGAAGTCCGCTGTACGCATCCCAAAAAACGAAATCCCGATGCACCGGCCAGCGGTCGATCTCGCGCAACGTCCATAAATCATCGCACCAGACGTACTTGGACCTTATGCCAAGCTGGGCGACGAGCGGTTCAATATAAGACCGTTCGTCGCATTCGACCTGCCGCTCGAAGGCATACGAGTAGCCGGTGAGATCGGGCGCGGCGGATCGCTCGGCGCTCAACCGGGCGGCGACGGCGGCGAGAAACGTGGAGTCGAGACCGCCGCTCAGCGAGACACCAATCCGACCCGTGGCTCGGACTCGGCAACGCACCGCCTCGGTCACCCGTTCCCGAAAATGATCGGCGTAGGCGGCGGGGTCTCGATAGCGGATTGGCGCGCGCGGCAGCAAATTGCAATACTCCCGGCGTTCGATTCGTTCAGGCGAAACCGTCAACCCCTGACCCGGCGGTACGTCGTACACATCCTGAAAGAACGTCTCTTCCTGATTCGACCACTCGACCGCCAAATACTCCGCGATCCTGGCCTCGTTGATGCGCGGAACGACCGCCGGGTGCGCCAGCAATTGCTCGACGCTGGAAGCCAATAGCGCCACCGAATCGTTGATGAAATAACTGAGTCCCCGGTTGCCTATCGGATCTCGCGCCGCGAACAGGTTTTTTGAGTGCGGATCCCAGACCGCGAAAGCGAAATCTCCCAGCAGGTGATCGACGCAACCAGTGCCCCAATGTCGATAGGCGGCAAACAGCAGGCGACTGTCCGACAATGACCGCGCGGACTCACCCCGCAGCCCCAGCGCCTGCGTCAGTTCGCCCCGATTATCCAGCCGGACATCGGCGACCAGGGCACAGCCGCTATCCCGGTCGAACAACGGTTGAATTTCGCCGACATCTTCCGGTAAAACCCAGAAATGCTGACGCCCCAAACCCACTGGGCCGTCCACCCAACGGTTTTGGCCATGCACGGCATACTCCGGCGTCGCGTCGAGCATGCGCTCGATCACCTCGGCCTCGACCGGCTTCCCGTCGCGGTTGAAGACGGCTACGAAGGCGCTCATAACATCGTTTCGGATCGCTCCCAAAAAAGCGGGCCGGTATCGCCACCGGCCCGCTGGTTATCCGCCGCAAGACCGGCGATGGGTTACGGCGTCACCACCTGGGTGGGATCGCCCAGGATCGTCCACCCCAACAGGATATCGCGCGCCGCCGGGTTTTGGGCCGCGACCTGGCGCTTGGCCCGCTGGAGCGCGTCGCCGATGGTCATGCCCGGCTGCGCCAGCAAGGGCGTCAGGGCCGTGCCCAGCATCCGCCCGGCGTTGTCCTGGGTGAGCGTGGTGGCGCCCAGCACCGCCGCCGCGCCCTGCGCGCCAGCCACCAGGAAGGTTTGCGCCAGCGTGTTGTAACGCGGCTCGACGTAGTAGGTGTTCCAGCAGCCCCACTGCGAAACCAGCGTCGGCCGGCCTACATTGGTGAGATTGCGAGCGTCGGTGGTGTTGAACAGCCCCCGGTAGGTCCAAACGGTATAGCCGGAATGGCCGACGAAGCCGAGCAGGGCGGACCCCGCGTTGACGCGCGCCTTGATCAGCGCCTTGGCATCGGCGGCGACCATCTGATCGAGATAGGCCCGCTCCACGCTCCAGTCACCGGGCAAGGCGGCGGCAAAGGTGTCGGCGTCGGCGGCGAAACCCTCGTCGGCGGCGAGCACGGCGGTCTTCGCATAGCTCTTACTTTCGTACTGCCCGATCTTGGTCAACAACACCTGCAACTCCGTGACGGTGCGTACGGGCAAGCGGCCGATCGGCACGTCCGGCACGCTGTCGCCGTTCAGATCGGCCAAGAGCGGATCGACCGGCGCGTAACGCACCAGATCGTCAGTCGCGGCGTAGAGCGACGGGATGAAGCTCATGCTGCCCAGACCCAGGTAGTTCTTGTAGTCGTAGCTGTCGCCGCCGACCAGCAGCACATAGTGCGTACCGAGATTCTCCACGGCGTGGCGGATGTAGCGCTGGATGGCGGTCGGGTCCACCGTGCCGTCGCCGAACTGGTCGTACACGGCATCCACGTCCGCCAGCTTCACCTGGTACTGGGCCTGCCGGCGCGTGACCAGGCTTTGCAAGCCGGGGATGAAATCGGGATGGGCGATGATCAGCAGTTGGGCGGGATCGAGGGCCAGCGTGAGATCGGCGGAGGCCACCTCGATTTCGGGTTTGCGCGTCGCGCCGGCCACCACGTAGCGGGCCGCTTGGCCCGTGCCCGAGAACGTGGCGGCATACGGGCTGCTGGACGAGACGGTGACTTCGCGCAACCGTACCCACTGGCCGTTGCTTTCCTGCCGATGGACCACCACGCTGGGGCTGCTCAAGCCACGGATCTGGAACTGCTTGCCGGCGGCGGCGAACAGCAGCAGATCGTTCTTGGCCACGAAGGCGCGGGGATAGGTGAGGCTATAGCGGTCGATGTCCACGATGTCCCACGGGTCTCCGGCATCGCCCGGCAGCGTCAGAGTGAGCTGATTCTCTCCCTGAAGCAGCGCGCCGGCCGGCACGTTCATCCGCGCCTCATGGGCTTCGATGCCCTTGAAGGAGGCACTGCCCAGCGGCGCCCCGTTCAGGCTGATATTGAGATGATGACGGTAGTCGATGCCGCCCCACAGGTTCACGCCGAGGGTGACCGCTCCCCCGCCGGCAACGTAGTTGTCCACCGGCAAGGCGAAGATTTTGCTCGCCACCCGACCGCCGCCGGCAAACAGTTCGGCGTTGTACCAAGGGTCGGCGGTGGGCGAGTAAACAGCGTACCCACGATTCTCGTCCCAGGTCGCGGTTTCCATATAGAACGCTTCCGGCGTCTCGTTCTTGCGCGGCGGCTTCGGGTCGTCGCCCAGCCGCAACGCCTTGGAGCCGTCCACCTGCAATTGGTAGACGTTCACGTCGGTATACAGGCTGGTGGACGGTTCGCCGTAAAACTCGATCCAGCCGCCCGGACCGAAGGTGCCCTTGGCGCTGACGTAGATCGGGGCCGGCTGACCACGGTTAATCAGGGCCAGATTGTTTTCCGGCACGCCCGCCAGGTTGACGCCGGCGGCGACCAGGTCTTCGTAGGCAACGCGGTAGATGCCTTTCTGGGTGACGCGGAAGTTGATCCGGGGATAGTCGTAATGTTTCCAGGCGGTCAGACGCTGTTGTTGCGTCTGGGCGCGGGCGCTGGCGTGCTGGGCGCGGATGCTGTTCCAGGCAATCGGATCGGGGAGGCTGTCGTCGCCGTAGCTTTCGCCGAGGGCGAACGGCCCGTAGCTTTGGGTCTTGCCCTTGATGTCCACCTCTTCGATCCAGAAAACCTGGCCGACCAGGCGCCCGTCGGTGTAGCTGTAGGTCTGCCGCGTCAGGGAATTGACGACCTTGGAGGGAATCAGCTCGGCGTTGATCTGGGTCCGCGCGCCGCCCACTTCGGCGTAAAGGTTGAAGCCGAGATTGCCGACTTCGGTGGCGGTGGACCACTCAAACAAAACGCCCGCGCCCTGCGGGGAGGCGTGGAAGGAGGATAGGGTGACGGGGGTGGTTTGGACAGAGCCAAAATTGACGTTACAGGTAGTGCCTGGAGATTGAGTCGAACAATTGTTGTCAAATCCGGATCCGCTACCACCAGTATATATCGTGGTACCGTTAGAAAGGTAGCCGATAAAATCCTTCTGAAGAGGATCCTGATTAGAAGCACCTGTTGAATAAGCTATCTGGAAGCTACTATTTAAGGGAAGTTTCGGGTTCCCAGGTGTACGAGAATCTTGGGCCGTTACACTAAGAGGAATTGTATAGCCAGTTTTATTACCGCCCTGTGGGATACCAAAAGTACCACAATTATCGGTAAGCGAAGCAACGGGTATCTGCACATCCACGAAATATTCCGTCACCCCACTAGGTGAATCTGGAGCTGTGATGACACGCGAAAAAGATCGACCATAAATTGAAGGATTACTACAATCATTGCCAGCTCCACTACCACTCAAGCTACTACAAGCAATGAACATGTCTACAATCGTACCATAATTACTGTTCCCGTTACGGGGACATGTACCGATATTATAACCACCAGTTCCGTTATTTGCTCCAGAATTATTATCAGTTCCAGTAGTTAATGAGTTACTGGAATTATCTTCGTAAATAATTCGTAAACTAGACACTGGAGCTATACTTGAAGATGATCCGCCTGCCAAATCGATCCAAAATTCCTTATATTCGGTTGGTCCAGGTGGATTTGAAGGGTTATCCGCTATAATGCTGATCAAAAAATTCCAATGATAATTAGTAAAATCGACTCCGGATGGGTCCTTCGGATCATCTTTTAACCGCAGTCTCATGAAAAGAGTATCATCATCGGCAACACTAACATTATTACCTGGATAATAGTACCAATAGGCAGAAGGCAAATTACCACAATCGCCTGAATTAGCAGGAAGAAGTGGAAAGCAAGTGCTGGAACCAGCGTTATTAACGCCACCCGATGAAATATCCACGGGGCTAACCGCTGCCTGTCCATGTGTCGGATCCGCGGAACTGATCGGATCGCGAAGATCACCCGTCACCCCATTGTATGTAACTTTGTATGGAATCCATTTCCATGATGCAAAATTAGCTGGATTATTTGAACCATCGACAACGCTCCACGAGACTGGCGTACTTGTTAATAGCGCCCATGCTGGGTCCATAAAAAGACTCGCCACTAGCGATAAAACAGCCATATAGTGAGTATTGGTCAAACCATTCACAATACGCTTATTCAAATACATAGCTGCTTCTCCCAATAAACTTAAAAGGTTCTTTCAGCACAATTTGACTACTCGCCCGCTTTCAGCTAGCGTTGCGAGCAATTGCCTGGTTCGATGGTGATATGGTGAAGCAGTCCAACCTCATGACATGCTCCCCCTCAATCCCCAAACACCGCCATCAAGCTCTCCGCCTCCAGGATCCGCTCACCCCAGACCAGCAAAGTTCCAGCGTCCGCCTCCGCCAGCCGCATTCGCGTCGCCTCGTCCAAAGGGCCGAACTTACGCTCGATCAGCCGCTGTAATAGAGCCACCTCACCCTGTTGCAAGCCCTGTTGCAAGCCCTGTTGCAAGCCCTGTTGCAAGCCCTGCTGCAAGCCCTGCTGCTTCCACTCCTCGGTCCACTCCAACACCCGTTCCGCCAACATATCCCGCACCTCGCTCAATTCACCCACCGCCTCCAATCGGACTCCCGGCAGCCGCGCCGGCAACAGCACCCGCCGCAACCAGGTCGCGAACGCCCGCCGCAAACTGGCCTGCTCCGGCGCCCGCAACCATTCGACCAGCGTCGCCACCACCTGTTCCAGTTCCGCCGGCCCCCGGCTGTTCTCCAGCCGAAACAACGCCGCGCTCAGATTGCGCAACGGCGCCAACTCGGCCTCGCCGTAGCGGTTCTCCTCCACCAGCAGATAGCGTAAGCGGGGCTGGTAGCGCTCCAGACCCACCGGCGGCGGCTCGATCAGCGCGGCCAGTTCGGTCGCCGCCGCCCAGCGGGGCCGCCCGTTGTACAGCACCAGCGGCAGTACCGACGGCAGGCGCCCGGTCGCGGTCCGTTGGCCGGCGCGGATCAGGTCTTGATACAGCAACCCGACGTAGACCAGCATCCGCACCGCCATGAACGGGTCCGGCTCCGACTGAAACTCCAGCAGCAGGTAGACGTACGGCCACCGCTCGCGCCAGCGCACCCGCCACACCACATCGTCCGCCCGCGGGCGCAGGTCGTCGCTGACATAGCTACCCGGATACTTCTCCAGCGTGGCGAAGTCCAACTCCGCCACCCACTCCTCGCGAACGAAACCGGTCAGCAAATCCACCACCATCGCCGGATGCGAAAACAACAACTTGTAGCTGGAATCGTGTGGATGCCCTGGCTCCGGACGCCGGTGGGTCTGGGACGATCCCGCACCTGCCGTTGCTGAAAACTCCTCGCGCCGACGTTTCACCAAGACGCCTCTTCAAACAGCCTCTTGCCGGAGTTCGACCTCTTTGAACCATAAAGCAACATCTTATGGAACATAGTATGCCCTTTTTCGTCACATGGCGTCGACGTAGCGGTTCATTATGGAAATTGTATGCAAAAAGGTCGTTAGTCCCTTATTTATATCATATTATTTGATAACTTAGTATAGCAATAAACTTGCCAAATCGCTCTTACCCCAGCCCTCCCCCACCAGGAGAAGGGAGATGGGGTCATTGAGCGCTGCGCTGCCTAACGCCACTCCTCACGCTCATCGCGCGGCGGGGGTGGGGCATAGCGATCATCCTCGTTCCATAACCGATTGCGCGGCGGTCGACGACCTTCACCGCAGTCCGCCACGCCTTGACGGCACAAGGTTTCCCGCCAGGCGTACTTCAAAAAAACCTGAGCGAACGACCGCTGCTCGGGATCGAACTCCACTCGCCGCGATGGCGACCACTCCCGTTCGCCATAGCCAGTGCCCGGCTCCGCCGGTGCGGCGCGCGGCGCGCCTTCCGCCGCCGCGGACGGCGCGCGCCGCAATCCCCGTTGATCGCTATAACCTGGTCCTTCCTGACTCCACGGTTGCGGTTGAACCCGCGTCGACTCGTGGAACGCCGCCACCGCGATTACGCCCATCGCCGAGTAATCGCCCCAGGCGCCCGAATAGGAATCGCCAGCCTCGGTAAAGTAAAATCGATTGACCCGGTTCTTGCCGGTGCGCCAGCCTTCGTAGCTCTCCTGCTGATACGGACCGAGCACGTACATCCGCTCGTCCGGCCGCAGCTCGGAGCGGTCGCCGGAAATGATGTTGCGCCCATCCACCGCGATCACCACGCCAATGCGCTGGTTGGTGCGGTTACGAACCTGGATCGAATAGTTTCGACCCCGCACCGCCTCCAGATACGCCTTGTAAACCCCGCCTCGCTCCTCGCGCACCGGATATTGCGGCAACGCCCGGCCACGGTCGCCGACTACTTCCACTTCGACATCACCGCCATAGCGCTGCGCCCAAACCACGGTCGGCCCCAACAACAACGCCGCCATCAACCCCGCCCACCATTTCGTTTTCATCGAATCCGCTCCCGGTTGGTCACTGGTTCGCGACGACTCGCCGTCGCCGCCCTAAGCCTGCGAATTCAGCCTAGAAATCACTGGCTGAATCCATACTGAACACCCCAACTCCGCCCAGGGACGACACGGCGCGATAATTCAGTCCCGATTCATTCTTAACCCGATAGGCTTTATGCTCATTCAATTTCATCTTCATGCGAAAGATCCCGAACATGTTCGACAGGTCACGGCAACTCCCCCGTCTAGCGCTCCTGGCGCTGGCGGGTCTGCTGGCCGCCAGCGGCGCGCGGGCGCAATCCGGGTATCGGAGCGAGGTTTACGCACCGCCACCGCCTGGCCGACCGGGTCCGCCGCCCTCCCGCCCCTTCGCCGACCCGGATCGGGCCGCCCGCGCCGCCCGCGAAGCCACCGGCGGCCGGGTGCTCGGCGTACAGCAGGGCGGCAATCCGGACGGTCAGAACGGCCAGAACGGTGGTTATCGGGTCCGCATCCTGCAACCGGATGGCCGGGTACGCAGCCTGCATTTCGATCCCAACAGCGGCGCGGTGCGCGAATGAATCCCCGCTTCTACCCCCAAACGCACGAACAAACGCACGAGCCCTCCAAACCATGCGCATTTTGATCATCGAGGATGAGGCCGCCTTGCGGGAGCGGGTGACCGCCCAGTTGCGCGAGCAAGGCTACGCCGTGGACAGCGCCGCCGATGGTCGCACGGGGTTGTATCTTGGCCAGGAATATCCGCTGGACGCGGCGGTGGTGGATCTCGGCCTCCCCGACCTGTCGGGCATTGAGGTGATCCGGCGTTGGCGGGCGGCGGGCCGCAAGTTTCCGGTGCTGATCCTGACCGCTCGCGGCCGCTGGCAGGACAAGGTCGAGGGATTGGAAGCCGGCGCCGACGATTATCTGGTCAAACCGTTCTACACGGAAGAACTGCTGGCGCGGTTGCGGGCGCTGATCCGCCGCACCGGCGGCTGGACCCAGGCGGTACTCCGCTGCGGTCCCATCGCCCTGGACACCGGCGCGCAACAGATCACCCTGTCCGGTCAGGCGGTGGAATTGACCGCCTACGAATACAAGTTGCTGGAATACCTGATGCTGCACGCTGGCACGGTGATCTCCAAGACTGAGCTGACCGAGCATCTTTACCAGGAAGACGAGGACCGCGACAGCAACGTACTGGAAGTGCTGGTGGGTCGGCTGCGCCGCAAGCTCGATCCGAATCGCGACCTCAATCCCATCGAGACGCTGCGCGGGCGCGGCTATCGCTTCCGGCTGGAACGAACCGCCGGCTGACACCGTGAACTCCCTACGCGGCCGCCTGCTGATCGCCGCCAGCGTGGTGCTGGCCGCCTTTCTCGGCCTGACCGGCCTGAGCCTGGACCGGGCGTTCCGCGACAGCGCCCTGGCCGCCGTCGAGGACCGCCTGCAAGCCCAAGTCTATATGCTGCTGGGCGCCGTCAACGTGGACGCCTTCAATCGTCTGACCCTACCGCAGAGCTTGCCCGAGGCCCGCTTCTCCACTCCGGATTCCGGCTTGTACGCCGACGTGATGGATGGCCAAGGCACCCTGATATGGCACTCACCCTCCTTGCTTGGACTGGCGCTGCCGTTCTTTCCCGCGGTGCGCAACCCCGGCGACACCCAGTTCGCGCCGCTGGAAGCTTCCGACGGGACGCCGCTGTTCGTGCTGGCCTTCACGGTCAGTTGGGAAGTCGCTCGCAATCAATATCAACTCTACACCTTTCGAGTCGCCGAAACCCGCCAGGATTTCGACGATCAAGTTTGGAGCTTTCGGCGCGGGCTGTGGGGCTGGCTGCTGGCTTCGACCGGGGTGCTGCTGGCGGCGCAGGGCCTGATCCTGCGCTGGAGTCTGCAACCCCTGCGCCGGGTCGCCACCGAAATCAAGGACATCGAAGCCGGTCGGCAAGACGAACTGAGCAGTGGCTATCCCGAGGAATTGCGGCCGCTGACGATGAATTTGAACGCCCTGCTGCGTCAGGGCCGCGCCCATCTCGAACGCTATCGCAACGCCCTGGGCGACCTGGCCCACAGCCTGAAAACGCCGTTGGCGGTGGCGCGCGGCGCGCTGGAAAACGACACTGACGCCGACGAACTGCGCCGAACCCTGGGCGAGCAGGTGGGGCGGATGAACCGCACGGTGGACTATCAACTACAACGCGCCGCCGCCGCCGGGCGCATCGCCCTCAGCGCGCCGCTGCCGGTCGCGCCTCTCGCCCGCAAGATTCTGGACTCACTGGCCAAGGTCTACGCCGATCGCGCCCCGCAACTGTGCGCCGAAATCGCCGCGACGACGGTGTTCTACGGTGACGAAGGGGATCTGCTGGAAATCCTCGGTAACCTAGCCGACAACGCCTGTAAATGGTGTCGCCGGCAGGTGGTGGTGCGCGTTCATCCCGCCGATCACGACGGACGCATGGAGTTGGTGCTGGAAGTCGAGGATGATGGTCCTGGCATTCCCACCGACCAGGCCCCGCTGTTGCTCAACCGTGGCCAGCGCGCCGATCCCACGGTCGCCGGCCACGGCATCGGCCTGGCGGTGGTCCGCGATCTGGTTGAGGAGGTCTACTACGGCCGACTGGAAATCGGCCGGGGCGTGCTGGGCGGCGCGCGGGTGCGGGCGCGCCTGCGCTTCCAGGCCAACGGTGGCTGAACGCGACGCTCCGCCCCACCGGCCGAACCTCGCCAACTTCGGCAATTTCACGCATTCACGGCTAATCTTGAATCACAAACCACTAACGACAATAGGGATTCGCCATGCTGCCGACCATCGCTACCTTCAATCTATACAACTTTGGGGCGGACGTATCTCCCACACGCCTGCGGCAACTGGGCACGATGATCGCCCAGGAACTGGCCGGACCCGACATTCTGGCGGTGCAGGAGGTCAAGGGGGAAAGTTCGGTGGAGCTGGAAGGGCGGGTTCCGGCCGATTCCGCCTATCAAACGCTGATCGCCGCCATCGCCGCCGCCGGCGGCCCGCGCTACGCCTTTCGGGAAATTCCACCCCTGGCCCATCAGGACGGTGGCATGGCCGGCGCCCATATTCGGGTTGGATTGCTGTTCAACCCGGCGACCGTACTGTTCCCCGACCGGGGTCACGCCGGACCTGAGGACAGCACCGGCATCCGCCTCGACAGTGGCCGGCCTCGCCTGACGCTCAACCCTGGCCGCATTGTTCCGATCCATCCCGCCTTCGCCGGCGCCGCGCATTGCCACTGGGCACCCTGCCGCAAGGCGCTGGCGGCGGAGTTCGAGATTCAGGACCGGCGTCTGTTCGTGATCATCTGCCACTTCAAATCCATGCGTTCGCTCACCCGCCGCGAGGGAGATTACGCCAAGAAGCAGCGTCACGTTCAGGCCGAGATCGTCCACCAGTTCGCCGCCGATCTGCTGGCTTGCGACTCCCAGGCGGCCATCGTGCTGCTCGGCGATTTGAACGACGTGCCCGGTTCCAAGACCCTGAAACTGCTCAAGGGTGAGTCGTTCCATAATCTGTTGGAGGATCTGCCGCGCGGGCAAGCCTACACCCGCCGCCATGGCGGCCAGCCGCAGGCGCTGGATCATATTCTGGTCAGCCCAGTCCTGCGACGGGGCGCGACGGCGCGCATCCCGCATCTCAACAGCGACGCCGCGCCCGGCCAACCGGAGCCGGCCAGCGATCACGATCCCGTCGTGGCCACCTTGCCGGCCCTGCTGGGCGTCTGACGGGCGCCGGCCGCATTCAAGGCGCCGCCTCCGGAACCGCGCGCCCGGTCAACCGGCCGAACACTTCCCGCACCCAAGCCGGTCCTGGCTGCGGCGACGACCCGTCCGGGTGCGCCTCCGCCCATTCCAGGGCCAGAATCAGCGCCACCCACGGTTGGGCATACTCGCTGTGTTCCGCGTTCAAACCCCGAATCGTCCGAGCGGTGCGCAGGACCAGTTTCACGCAACTCACCGATTCGACCGTGGGTGTGGCGCAGTGCTCGGCGGGCGTCACCACGAGATATTCACGGCAGGCCATAGGCCGTTCCGCGTAGATCGAGCAGGATTCCTCCTCCAGAAATGGGCAGGCGATCCCCTGCCGGAAATAATCCATGCCGAACGGGATGACATCCTCGTCCTGAAATTGGCGAGGTTCCCGCAATTTTTCCAACAACCCGGCTGCCGCCAAACGTTGGCGCGCGGCCTCGAATCGCGCGCGAACCGTGGAACGGCGGGGTTCCGGCATGGCCTCCACCACCTCCCACAATCGCCGCGCCTCAATTTCGGCAACGGGAACCAGTTGTCGGCAACAGGCCCCACAGCCTTTTTTGCACGAGACCGCCAATCCCTCGGCGCGGGCGTTGGCCACTGAAACCTCGACGAAAGCATCGGTCATCGAGCGAAACACCGGCAACAGTTCGGCCAGGCGGGCCGGTCCGGCCGGGATCGGCATCTCCAGGCGCACTTTTTGGCCAGCGATGGTCAATTCGGCGGTGGCGTTGAGCAATTCAGCGGGGCTGTCGGGCGTCGTGGCCATGGGACTCATCCAGTTGGTTGTTGAGAGAGCTTATACCAATTCTGAATAGGTTTTCGTCATTCCCGCGAATGCGGGAATCCAGGCAGCCGCTGAAAAACTGGATACCCGCTTTCGCGGGTATGACGAACAGTGTGGTTCTTGATCTGAAAAAGATAAAACCTATCGGAAAGCGGTATTACGCCTTCCCAAAACGTTCAAGGCACGGAGTGGAAAGGCAGCAAGGCGACGATCAGCGGCGCCAGCAGGGCAGTCAGCACGGCGTTCAAACCGATCGCCAAACCGGCGAAGGCGCCCGCCAAACCGCTGATCTGGAAGGCGCGCGCCGTGCCGATACCGTGCGCCGCCACCCCGATGGCAAACCCTTTGACGGCATCGTCGTGGATTCGCAGTCCTTTCAGCAACACCGGTGCGGCGACGGCTCCGATGACGCCGGTCAGGATCACCATCACCGCGGTCAACGAGGGCAAGCCACCGATTTTCTCGGCGATGCCCATCGCCACCGGCGTCGTCACCGATTTGGGCACCAGCGACAACAGGGTCTGGGGCGAACCGCCCAGCAGCCAGGCAATAGCCATCGCCGACAGGATGGCGGTCAGCGAACCGGTCAGCAATCCCGCGAGGATCGGCAGGAACAGCCGCCGTACTCGATCCCAGTGCAAATAGAGCGGGATCGCCAGCGCCACGGTCGCGGGGCCGAGCAGGAAATGGATGAACTGCGCGCCGCTGAAATAGGTGGCGTAGGGCGTCCCGGTCAGCAGGAGAAGCATCACCAGCAAGGTAATCGCCAGTGCTACCGGGTTGAACAGCGCCCGGCCGCCGCTGCGCCGGAACAGCCACTGCCCCGCCAGATAGACCGCCAGAGTCATGCTCAGCCACAACAGCGGCGAAGCCGCCAGATAGACCCAAATATCGCCGATCCTATTCATCCCGGCGCACTTTTGAAGAATGGCGAATGACGATCTGCATCACCAGCGCGGTCACGGCGACCGTGATCAGGGTACTCAACACCAAGGCCGCCGCCACCGCCAGCCACTCTTGGGACAATAGCGCTCCGTATTGCATGATGCCGACCCCGGCCGGGATGAACAGCAGCGATAGATGCGACAGCAGGGTTTCGGCCACGGCGCGCAGAGTGTCGGGCAACTCTTGGCGCCAGCGCAACCCCAGAAACAGCAGCAGCATCCCGACCACCGGTCCCGGCAACGGCACGCCACTCCAGCGAACCGCCACCTCACCGACCAGTTGCAGTATCAGCAGAATCGCCAGCGCACCGATCATGGCACCACTCCAAAACCTAAACTCAATGCCGATATTGACCCAACCGCCGCTCCAGCCGCCGGAACCACCGCGCCAAGCCGAAGCACAATAAGAAATACAGCGCCGCCACCGTCAGCCAAACCTCGAACACCCGCCCCGACGACACCGCCAGTTCCGTTCCCGCGAACGTCAGTTCCTGAATCGAAATCAACGAAATCAGCGAGGAATCCTTGATCAGCGAGATGAATTGCCCGGCCAGCGCCGGAATCATCTGTCGCACCGCCTGCGGTAACACCACCTCGTTCATCACCTGGCTGGAACGCAAACCCAGCGCCTGGGCCGCCTCCCACTGCCCTCGTGGAATCGCCTCGATACCGGCGCGGACGATCTCCGTGACATACGCGCCCTCAAACAGCGCCAAACAGATCAGTCCGGACAGAAAGTTCGATAACAGTTCCGGCGGACCGAACAGGAACGCCAGCACCCGCTGGGTCTCCGGAGCGGCGTTGGCGATTCGGTTTTCCATTTCCAACAGCGGCGATAACTGGCCGCTAATGAAAAAATAGAAGATGAAAATGAACACCAGCGGCGGCACGTTGCGAATCAGTTCGACATAGGTTCGGCTGAGCAAGCGCAGAAACAGGCTGCGCGACAATCGGCACACGCCCATCGTTCCGCCGATCAACGCCGCTAGCAGACTGCCCCACAGCGCCAATCGCAGCGTCGCCAGCAGTCCCTGTCCCAGCAAGTTCAGCACCCAGCCGCGTTCGGCGTCATGACGGGCGAAATAGCCGGGAATCAGCCGCCAGTCCCAGTTGTAATGGAAGTGACTTTGCGCCCGGTGCAGCACGTAGCCGAGCACGCCGAGCATCGCGGCCAGAATCAGCGCGTCCAGCCAACCCAATCGGGGCCTGGAGGAACGCACGCGGCTTGGAATCCCTTCGATCACCGAAAAAACGCGTCGTAACTGGTCTCGGAAAACCCTTGCACTCGCCTGCCTCGCCAAGCCAGGATGGGTACTCCGCGACCGCCGCCGAAGTGAACCAGCGCCGCCATGCCATCCGGCGTTTCGATGTCGTGTTCCGTATAGGAAATCCCCTTGCTGGCGAGATAAGCCTTGGCCTTGCGGCAAAAGCCACACCAGGAGGTCGTGAACAGTTGCGGGGTATTGTCGGTTTGCTGGGTGCCGGCGGCGCGTTGTTTCGCTTGCTTCTCCAACTCTTCCTTGTAACGCAGGACATAGTCAGGCAACGGGCTGGAGGGACCGGGCGTGTATTCCAGCGCTTTTTCAACCTGGCCGCCGGTGGGCGGTTTATCGCTGTAGGTGACGGTCCCATCCGGGCCAACTGATTTATAGAGCGTATCGGCCCACGCTAGGAGGGGCAAAAGCAGCAACGGCAATATTCTCAGCGTGTTCATGATCGCTCCCATCGGCATCGAAATACACATTACTAAAGGGTAACGAAACCAAGGGGATTTACCACTCTCACTCAACCCTGCTCCCCGCCACGCACCGGCAACCGGCGCTCCAGCCAGCCGACCAGCAGCGACAGGCTGGTGGTCAGCGCCAGATACAGCGCCGCCACGGTGAACCACAGTTCGAAAGTCATGAAGGTATCGGCGATGAGGTTGCGACCCTCGGTGGTCAGATCGG
>JAVMKH010000028.1:32495-37724 GCA_031732935.1 Candidatus Contendibacter sp. | reverse complement strand
CGAACGCCTGGTGCCGGTGCTGATGACGACGACCACGGCGGTGCTGGGCCTGATTCCGCTAGCCATCGCCGCCGGCGAGCCGGGCAAGGAAATCCTCCAACCCATGGCCGTGGTCATGCTCGCCGGCCTGGTGACCTCGACCCTGCTCGACCTCGTCTATACCCCGGCGTTCTTCTGGCGCTGGTGCGGCCCGGTCGCGGAACGGCTGGTCAAGGATGGCGAGGCGCGATTGATCGCCCCTTGAAGGCGGCGAGGCGTTCAATTCAGTTTTTTCAAAGCAGTGCGTCGGCGTCGCCCAGGTTCAGCGGATGGCGCCCCTGACCGGCGACCGGAAAACCCTGGTCGCCAACAACGCCTGAGTGAGCCGTTGCGGTTCGTCGGTGCCCAACCGCAGACGCTGGCCCGAGGCCAGCGTGATCTCGACCGCGTCCCAACCCGACACGTTGTACAACCAGCCGCGCGCCGTGTAATGGATGCCCCAACCGTCGGCCCAGGTGGTGCGAACCGGTCGCGCCTCCACGATCTCCGCCAAGGGAATGCGCTTGCGGATCAGGCCGATCCCGAATCGAAACCGCAGATGCGACTCGTCGATCTCGACGGTGAGCATCCCGAACAGCATCAGGAACACCCCCATCAGCACCGGCCCCAGCACCGTCAACGCCGACGGCCCGGTCACCAACTCCGCGCCGGCGGCAACGGCCGACAGCGACAGCAGAATCCCCGCCACGACGGCGCCGAATTGAGTATGGTGGTAGTAGCGCAGGCGCATTCCGGGAACCCCTCAACTCGCATCAAGGCCCAAGCCCCGCCGGCCGGGCGGTCGCCAGTTCATGCCGCGCCGCCCACTGCGCGATGTCTTCGCGCTTGATGGCGGCGGCCATCAGGTCGGGGAACAAATCCGGCGTGCAGGCAAAGCTGGGAACATCCAGCAGCGCCAGGCGGGCCGCCAGGTCGCGGTCGTAGGCCGGCGCGCCGCTGTCGGACAGCGCTAGCAGCGCGATAAACTGGACCCCGCTCTGCACCAGATCGTTAGCGCGGCGCAGCAGGTTTTCCGCCACGCCGCCCTCGAACAGGTCGGAAATCAGCACCAGGATGGTGTTAGCCGGATCGTGGATGAGGCCCTGGCAATAACCGACCGCCCGGTTGATGTCGGTGCCGCCGCCCAGTTGCACGCCGAACAGTAGCTCCACCGGGTCGTCCAACTGCTCGGTCAGGTCCACGACCGCCGTATCGAACACGACGAGATGGGTCTTGACCGCTGGCAGGGAAGCCATCACCGCGCCGCAGATGCTCGAATACACCACCGAGGCGACCATCGACCCGCTCTGATCGATGCACAGGATAACCTGCCGTTGGGTGCGCTGGCGTTTCCGGCCGAAGCCGATGCGCGTCTCCGGGACGATGGTCTGGTAATCGGCCTGGTAGTGACGCAGGTTGGCGCGGATGGTGCGCGGCCAGTCCATCTCGGCGAAACGCGGGCGACGGTTGCGTTCGGCGCGGTTCAGGGCGCCGGCGATGGCCGACCGCAACGGTTCCTGCAACCGGCGCATCATCTCGTCCACCACTTTGCGCACCACCAACCGCGCCGTTTCCTTGGTGGACGCCGGGATCACCCCGCGCAAGGCGATCAAATTGGCCACCAGATGCACGTCCGGCTCGACCGCTTCCAGCAGTTCCGGCTCCAGCAGCAACTGGCGCAGATTCAGCCGCTCCAGGGCGTCCTTCTGCATGACCCGCACCACCGTGCTGGGGAAATACTGGCGAATGTCCCCCAGCCAGCGCGCCACGTTGGGGCGCGACGAGCCGGTTCCGCCCTTGCGCGGACCCGTGCGTGTCAAATCGTCGCCATCCTCGGCGCCAGGATCGTAAAGCGACGCCAGCGCTCGGTCGATCGCAAGATCGATACCCGCCAGCGAACAGCCGGTTCCTTCCGCCTGGTTGCCGCCGAGCAGCAACCGCCAGCGGCGCAGCCGTTCCTCGGCGGAGATGGAGTGAATGGTATTCACGGTGGTTGCTCCGACCCAAGACCCAGTATCAAGCGTAGCACCGGGATCAATGGTTCGACGCGCGTCATGTCCCAGCCTTCCAGACCGGCGGTGATGGTGCCCGCCGCCGTTGCCGGTCCCCCACCCTGCCGCGCTCGCTCGCCGATCTGGCGGCGCACCATTGGCGGGAAGGTCGAAAACGCGCGGCGCACCAGTGGCAACGTCTGGATGAAATGGTCGGCGCTCAGGCCGCCGACCCACTGATCGACCAGCCCAAACAGCGCTTCGTCGTGCACCAGCACCATGCCCCCGTCGCTGAGAAAGCCTTCCAGCCAAGCAGCGGCGGCCTCGGGGGCGGCGGCCCGGCTGAGGGCGCGGCTCATCCGCGTGGCGGCGGCCTCCGCGTCGTGGCGTTCGTCGAGCAGGAGGCGGGCCGCCAGGCCGCTCACTCGTTCCGGGACGCCCGCCGCGTCCGCCGCTTGCCGGAGGGTGCTCAACCAGGCGTCCAGATGCTCTTGCCGATCCACCAGTTTGACCGCCGTATGCAGGCGGCGGACGCGGCCCGCCATCTCGGCGGCGGCCTCGGCGTCGAGCGACTGGCAAGCGGCAGCGAAACCGATGCACACCCGGATCACCAGGCCATCCAGCACGTGCAAGACCTGGGCGGCGTCGGTCTGGCGCACGTCGCCGTAACGGGAAACCTGCGCCAGCGGCGGAATCGCGGCTATGAGCTGCGGAACGTCGCCGGTGAGCGCGGCGCGGTTCTCCAATTCCCGCATTGCGGCGGCCAGCGCGGCGGCCAGGTCAGCCAGCAGCAATTGGCCGACCAGTTCGGTGAGCGCCGGTAGATCATGGGCCTCGACCGCCGCCCGCTGGGCCAGGGCGGCGGCGGCTTCCGCGACGGTGTTGCCGTAGGGGGCCGCTTCGATGACCGCCAGCGCCAATTCCGGTCGCCATTGCAGCGCCCAGGTTTCGCGGAAGGTGCCCTTGCCGCCGCGCACGCCGACCACTTCGCCCCACGTCACCCGCAACAGGCGCAGCCGATGCAGGAACTGGCTGCGGGCCAGGTCGATGTCCTTGCGCAAATCAAGTTCAAGGGTCTCGCGGCTGGCGCTGACCGCGAGGCGCAGGGTTTTCCGGCGCTGTTCCAAATCGCGTTGCAGCGGCACGGTCGGGGCGCCCTCCGCCACCGCGCCGAAGCGACGCCCGATGATCAGGTCGCGGCGGATTAGCCGCAGCGGCGCGTCCTCGCCGGTGGTGAGCACCGTGCGCGCCGCTTCCAGCAATTCGGCCAATCCCGGCGCGGGCCGGTCGCGCACGGCGGCCAATGCTTCGGCCAGCCGCACGCATTCAATGACGTGCGCCGACGAGCAGTCGATCTCGGCGTCGCGCAACAGCCGGGCAACGCGGCTGAACCAGGCCACCGGCTCGGCCCGCCCGCCGCGCCGCCAGAGATGCTCATACCAGGCGGGCGACTCCACACCCGCGCCGTAGCCGCTCTCGGCGGCCAGCCGGTCGTAGGTCCACGGAATCCAGGTGGCCTCGATCTTCAGCTTCGGCAGTCCCTTGAGCAGGTCGTTGTCGGCGCTGGCGGCCGGCATTTGCGCCAGCGCCGGCACATGCCACGCCCCGCACACCACGGCGATGCGCGCCCGACCCTCCTTTCGCGCGATCCGGATCGCCCGGCGCATGGCCGCTTCGCGCAACGCCTCGCGCCGCGCCTCGAACGGATCGGATAAGGGCGGCGCCTCGGTCCGCACCGCCGCCATCGCCTCCGCGATCGCCGCGAACAGTTCCGCGCCGTCTTGCCGCTGCTCGACCGTATGCTCCCACCATTCCTCGCCGCCACCGTAACCGGCCGCTCGCCCCAGCCAACCCAGCGGGTCGCGGCGCAACTCCGGGGCATCGCTCGGGGCCTCGGTTCCAGCCACGGCGGCATCGAGTGGCGCTGGACTGTCCGGAGTCGGCGTTGCCATTTCCTCTTCCCTGGCCAGGGCCAGCGCGTGAGTCTGCGGCAAATCCATGAACCGGGCCGGCACGCCGTGATCCAGCGCGTAGCGCATGGCTTGCCATTCGGGGGAAAACTCGGCGAAGGGATAGAACACCGCGCGCTTCGGCTCCTCGGGCGCGTACAGGAGCAGCGCCACCGGCGGTTCCATCCCGTCCGTCCCGGCCAGCGCCAGCAGGCCATCAGCCTCGGGCGGTCCTTCGATCAGCACGCAGTCCGGTTGGAGGTCTCGCAGGGCGCGGCGTAGACTGCGGGCGCAGCCGGGGCCGTGGTGGCGGATACCGAAGAGATGGACGGGGTCGGCGGTGGACGGGGTCATTGGTTCCAACTCAAAAAGATGAACAGGATCGCCAGGGCAATCGCGCTATAGCTTCGTAGGATGGGTAGCTTCGTAGGATGGGTAGAGCGCAGCGAAACCCATCATCCCGCAAACACCCCTATGCGTGGAAATCGCCTCGTAGGATGGGTAGAGCGCAGCGAAACCCATCATCCCGCAAACGCCCCTATGCGTGGAAATCGCTTGGAAGTACCGGCGCAGCGAAACCCATCATCCCGCAAACCCTATTCGACCTCCAAATCCGCAACCCCCGCACCCACCCAATCCGCCGGATAAACACCCCCTCCAACATGGCGGTGAAACGACGAATAAGGCCACTCCACCACGCTTTTCACATGGCCGTGTTTGACCGGATTGTAGTGAATGTAATCCACGTGACGGCTGAAGTCTTCTTCATCACGAATTGCATGTTCCCAGAATCGGCGTTGCCAGATGCCGCGTTCCCGCTTGCGGGCGCGACTGGCCGAAAGGTGTTCTTCGGTCTCCATCGCTCTGGAAAACGCCGATTTGAGCTGCCGCCAGCGTAAGCTGAAATCATGATCGCCCGCCGGCAGAGTCCAAAGGGTATGGAGATGATCGGGCAAAACCACAATCGCCTCGATGCGAAACGGATGCGCGGCGCGGACCCGCCGGAAAGCGTCCCGTAGGGTGCCGATATGCTCCGTCAGCAGGCGACGATCTCGCTCGGCCAGATTGACCGTGAAGAAATAGGTCCCCCCGCTGACACGGTAACGACGGTAGGCGGTCATGGTCAGCTTGAATTCACCTCGTATCGATGGGTTTCGTTCCTCAATCCATTCTGCAACCCATTGTTTTTTCGTAGGATGGGTAGAGCGCAGCGAAACCCATCGCCGTGCGGGACGAGAGAGGTCTGAGCGGTTACGTTCAATGATGGGTTT
>JAVMKH010000028.1:23146-32395 GCA_031732935.1 Candidatus Contendibacter sp. | reverse complement strand
CGCTGCGCTCTACCCATCCTACGATCTACGATCCTATTGAATGATGGGTTTCGCTGCGCTCTACCCATCCTACGATCTGTTGTCCGTTCAATGATGGGTTTCGCTGCGCTCTACCCATCCTACGATCTACGATCCTATTGAATGATGGGTTTCGCTACGCTCTACCCATCCTACGATCCGGCGATCCCGTTGAATGATGGATCAGGTAATAGTTTTCCCCCACGGAGGAGGTCACCCGATAGCCGTGCCCGGAGTAATAGATCAGGACCGTGGCGTCGGCGACCGCCGGCGTCGCCAGTGCGTCCAGGGCGGCCAGCACGCGGTCGCGGGCAGCGTTACCTTCGGTCAACACCGCGACGTTCGCGGGGGGATATTGGCAGCGGGACGGGTCGGTCAGGATTTTGGCCAGCCCCTCGGCGTCGGTAACCGTGCTGGGTAAATCCGCGCCCACGCCGACCAGCAACGCTCGGTTGTTTGTGATCGAATTCATCAGGCTCTCTCTCATGATCCACTCATGCCACCCGCCGGGGAAGGGGGCTTCGCCCCCTTCCCCGAACCCCTTCCCCCCAGAAATCAGCGTCTTAGAACTCAGCAACTCAGAACTCAGAATTCGCCAGGGAGACCACTACTCGAAACCCCAGGACGTCGTCGAAGTAGTCCGGGAGGTCCCCGCCGCGATACGCGGCGCGCGCGTTCCGACGGTCGCTGCTCCAGGAGCCGCCCCGCACGACGAAGGGGGTATTTATCTCTCTGTTGTTACGGTCGTCGTTGGCGTCATACGGGTAAGCCTGGTCGTGGCTCGCCGTCCACTCCCAGACGTTGCCGCTCAGGTCATGGACGCCCGCCGCCGTGGCGCCCGCCGGATAGACGCCCACCGGCGAGGGGCGCAACACCTGGCCCTCGGCGGTATTGGCGCGATCCGCCGCCCAGCGGTCACCCCAGGGATAGCGGCCGTTCGCCGGAGTCCGAGCGGCTTTTTCCCATTCCGCTTCGGTCGGCAGGCGCACGCCCTCGCCCGCCGCCAAGGGGCGGGAGCAGCGAGAATCCGCCGCGCGCCAGCACGCTTCCAACCAGGCACAGTAAGCCCACGCCTCGAACCAGGTCACACCCACGACCGGCTGGGCGGGATTGTTCAAACGCGCGTCGTCCCAAAACCCCGGTCGGTCCATGGCGCGCTCCGCTTGCTGTTTCGTCACAACCTTCCGGAATTCCACCTCGTCCATTTCGATCAGCTTTTCCCATTGAGCTATCGAATACGCACTCCAGCCTTGTCGGCGGGGAAGGGTCGGATCGGCCTTGACGGTTCGCCAAGCATTCATCACGTCCTCGACCACGTCGCTTTCCAGTTCGCCGCGCCGCCAGCGCCGGGCGGACTCGGTGGTCCACCAACGGCCGTCTTCGTAACCACCGCCGGCGATGAAGCAGGCAAACTCGGCGTTGGTTACCGGGTATTGGCCGATGGCGAAGGCCGGCACCTGGACACGATGGCGCGGCAGTTCGTCGCGGGCCGAAAAACCCTGTCGCCCCAGTCGCCAGACTTCCCAACGCCCGGAGCCCATGCAGAACGGACCGGCGGGAATCGCGACCAGCGGCGGCAACAGCACGCGCCGGCCATCCACCTCGACGGCCTCGAAGCGCGGATCGCCCAGCCAGCCCAACGCCTCGCCGGCGGCCAGCCGCGCCCGCAGGTGAACTTTCGGATCACTCATCAAGCGCAGCAGGTCTTGTTGCGCGGCGTTGGCGGTGGCGGCATCCGGCGCGCCGCGTTCCCGCAGACACCGCGCCGCCAGCGTCGGATTGACGCGACGCACGGCGTCTATAAAGGCTGCTGGATTGGGCGCGAGACTCGCCGCCAGCAGGGTCGGCTCTTCCCAGCCGGTGGGCGGTGGCGGCGGCAACGCTTCGTCGGGACGCAAGGGGCCGGGGTCGGGCATCTCGCCGATCCGTCGCGGCTGCAACCAGCACGAACTTAAGTCCTGACCGGCCCGAAATCGATGCAGCAAGGCGCAGGCGCAAAAATAGTCCTGCAACTGGTGATGGTAGAACCGGAGGTATTCGTTTCCGTCGGCGGCCAGCTCGACATCCAACAAGGTCGCCGACAACCCCAGCCGCACGACGGTCGCTGGCGGCGTCTCGACCAGACCATCCGGCGTCGAAACCACCGGGGGCAAGCACTGTAACGCTTCCTGGCGTGGCAGGCGGGTGCCCTCGCCCGAGCGGGCGACTCCGACCGAGGGCTGCATCGTTTCGGCGAGCGCGGCCAGAGCCTGGCGCAGGGCGCGTTCGCCCGGCCAGTCGGGGTGATTGCGCCATCGCTCCCGTTCCAGCAAGGTTCCGACGAAGCCGTGGAACAGGGTGGCGCGACTCGTCGGCCAGCCGCCGCCCTTGGCGACCAACAAAGCCAGCATGGTCAGGTAATAGGGGTTGCGCGCCAGCTTGAGCAGGGGCGTGCCGGCCAGCTTGCGCCAAGTCGAGTCGGCTTGTTCCGGCGGCAGGTGGCGGCTCAGAAAATCCTGTATGCGTGGATCGTCCAGCGGCTCGATTTCCACCTGCGGCAACCCCAGTGGTTCGCTGTAGTCGCGGCTGCGGCAGGTGAACAGCATTCGGTTGCCGGGCCACTCCTCCACGAACCGCCGCCACTCGCCCGTGCGTTCCCGGCGGTCCCGTCCGCCGTGGGCCGGCATTTCGTTTAGGGCGTCGCACAGCAACAGCAGCTTGCCCTGGTGCAGGCGCTCGGCCAGATGCGGCGTTCCCACCGCCTGCCGCCACTTGGCCTCGAGAAAATCGTGCGGCGAGCGGTAATCGCGGTATTCCGCCAGCGGCAACAACAGGGGCACGGCGTCGGCAACGCCGGCCAGCTTCGCGCGAGCGGCGTCCAGCAGCAGGCGGTACAGCGTGGTGGTCTTGCCGGCGCCCGGTTCGCCCAGCAGCGCCAGGGCGGGATGATGGGCGGTGGCTTCGGTGATGTCGGCCAACTGGATACGCCGGATTTGACGCTGGACGCCCTCGCCCACAATGTCCAGTTTGCTGTACTCCGGCTGGATGTCGAAACCCGGCGGGTGCTCGGCGGTGGTCAGCGTCCCGGCCAGCGGCACGAATTGCCGCGCCCAGCGGCCATAACGAGGATTGACCTGTATGGCGGTCAGGTAGGCGGCTTCGTCGGCTTGGCGCGCCGCCGCCGGCAATAAATCGCCCGCCGCTTCATCGGACAGGGTGACGGTGGGCGCGCCGGGGGCGGCGATCGTCAGCCGCGCTTTGGCGACATCCTTTTGCAAAACCGCTTGAGGGTCGGCCAGCATCTCCCGCAGGCGCGCGAGCACGATCTCCAACTGCTCGGCGCTGTAACCATTGATGACGATGATCTGGTCGCGGCCGATAAAAGTCCCACCGCCCGTATCGACCCCGCCGCCGATATAGGGGCCACCCCCCGTGTTAGCCATTTCCGACATGCTGTTGATCCCTGTGAGTAGACCCCGCGCCGTGCCGATGGCCGACAGGACGCGGGGGCGGTTCCGTATTGGGCCGGCCGCCGCGAGGCGGGCGCGACCGGGGCCGGGCCGGGCTGGCTTTTTTCCCTGGCGCCGTCCCGCGGCTCGCGCCGTCGGGATCTGCCGGCCGCTTCCGAAAAGCGATGGAGACCACTACTCGAAACCCCAGGTTGTTGTTGAAGTTGTCCGGGTGGTTCCTGTTGCGATACGCGGCGCGCGCGTTCTGTCGGTCGTTGTTCCAGGAGCCGCCCCGCACGACGAAGGGGTGGTGGCGACCCGGCCCCACCGCGAAGTTTAGGCGATTTCCGCTTCACCGATCCTTTTAGCCACCGAACACAGCGTCGCCGTTCTCCCGTTTTTCAAAGGGGGGAGGTCGAGTCGGATCGCTTGCCGCCTTGCGCCTTGCGCCAGCCGCCCAGCAACCGGCCGATTTCGTCCACCAGGCGGGAGACGTGTTCGTACTGATGACGCTGCAACAGTTCCAGGTCGTGGCAGAGGCGCAAGTACAGGCGCAGCTTGGCCAGCGAGACGTCGGCCTGGCGCAGCAGGGCTTGCGGTTGCGGGCTGTAGGCGGCTTCCAGAATGTCTTCCTGAAACCGCAGCGCGGTGCGCTGTACCGCTTCGGCCAGCACGAACCGATGCGCGCGGGGAAACTTGATCGTGGCGGGGAGCAGCCAGCGCAGCAGGTCGTAGGTCTGGACGAACAGCGGCGATTCCTTCACGACGGACGACCGCCCGGCGGAGAGTGGCGGCTCAGCAAGGCTCGTCGCAAACCCCAGGTGTCGCCGTGCGCGGCGTGGGCGACCCAGCCCTGAATCTGGCGTCCCATCTGTTTCAAATCCATGTCGCCGCGCGCCACCGCCGCGCGCCACCGCCGCAGTCGGCGGCTAAAAGCCACGCCGTTGCGGCGGCGAAGCCGCCGGTGGGTCGGATACAGCCGAAAGCCGAGAAACGGGATGCCGGCCACCACCGGATAGACCGTGCTGGACCGTTCATGCAGCGTCAGCCGTAACCCCGTCAGGCAGTCGCGCACGGCATCCTTCCAAGCCCACAGCGTGGGTTTGTCGTCGGCGAACAAGAGGAAGTCGTCCACGTAGCGCAGGTAGGCCGGACAGCGCAGGACCCGCTTGACGAGTTGGTCCAGTTCGTTGAGGTAGACGTTGGCCCAGAACTGGCTGGTCAGGTTGCCGATGGGCAGACCGCGCGGGCGGTTGACCGCGAACAGGTCGTCGCCGGGAAAGTAGACCATGGTGTACTCGTCGCGCAGGACGTCAGCGCCGTTGTCGAGGATGGCGTCGATCAGCCACAGCACGTCGGGATCGGCGATCTTGCGGGCGATGATGGCGCGCAGGCAGGCATGGTCCACGCTGGGGAAGAATTCCCGAACGTCGCACTGGAGCACGTAGCGGTAGCGTCGGGCGAACGCCTGGGCGCGGTCCAGGGCGCGATGGGTACCTTTACCTACCTGATTGGCATAGGAATCGCCGATGAAAGTGCGCTCAAACAGCGGTTCGATGACGTTGCACAGCGCGTGATGCACCACTCGGTCGCGGAAAGGCGCGGCGGACACCAGTCGGCGCTTGGGGTCGCGGATGTAGAACGACTGGTAGGGGCCGGGGCGGTAGGTTTTCGCGCGCAATTCGCGTTGCAATTGCAATAGATGCTTCTCGCGCTCGAATTCGAAGCCGGCGACTTGGGATTGGCGGCGTTTGCCCGAGGCCGCCTTGCGGTAGGCGCATAGCAGATTTTGGAAATCGGTCAGGGCCGGATAAAGATCGCGATAGACTTTGCCCAATGCTTGCCACCCTCCTCGAAAAAAAACCGCCGGGGAAGGGGACTTCGCCCCCTTCCCCGAACCCCTTCCCCCCAGAAATCAGTGTCTTAGAACTCAGAAACTCAGAACTCAGAATTCGCCAGGGAGACCACTACTCGAATCCCCAGGTAGTTGATGAAGTCGCCCGGGAGGACCCTGAAGCGATACGCGGCGCGCGCGTACTGTCGGTCGTAGTTCCAGGAGCCGCCCCGCACGACGAAGGGGGCATCCGCATCTTCTACATTACGTCCATCGTGGGGGTCGTAGGGATAACGATAGTCGGGTCGGCGGATGCTGGTCCGGCCCCACAGGCTGCCCGTCCATTCCCAGACGTTACCAGCCAGGTCGTGGACGCCATACGGACTTGCCCCCTGCGGAAACAGTCCCACCGGGCTGGTTTGACCCAATCCCGCCTCCTGGGTGTTGGCCCGATCTTCCTCCCAGTCGTTACCCCAGGGCCAGCGTCGACCGTCAGGACCGCGCGCCGCTTTTTCCCATTCGGCTTCGTTCGGCAGACGGACGCTGGCGTTCTTCGCCAGCTTGCCCACCTCTCGCAAGCGCACCGTCAGCCAGTGGCAGTACGCCACCGCTTCGTGCCGCGTCACCCCGACCACCGGGCGCGTGGCCGCTCCCCATTGCGGATCGTCCCACCAGAACGGCCGGTCGCGCCGCGCCATCGGCCGCCCGGCTAGCCAGTCCACGTACTGCTTTCTCAAATTCTCATCGTCGATGAACGATAAATCCGCTTCAGCGCCTCGGCGCCAGGCCCGGCCGGTGTCGGTCCACCATTGTTCTTGGTGGTAGCCCTCGGCCTCCACGAACGGCCGATACTGGGCGTTGGTGATGGGGTAACGGCTGATCTGGAACCCTGGCAGTTCGAGCCGGTGGGCCGGTTTCTCGCCGTCGTAAGCGTCCTGGTCTCCTTTGGGGCTTCCCATCGTGAACGGGCCAGCGGGAACGTCCACCCAGTCGAGATCGGGGATGTCCGTTCCCGGGATCACGCCGACGCCCGGCCGGGGATCGCCCAACCGGCCTAGCACGTCGCCGGCCTCGGCGCGCTCGCGGGCAGATAGGAGACCTTGCTCCACCAGTGCCGCAAGCCGATTGGTAACCCGTTCCAACAGTCGCTGGCCGTGGGCCGTGTCCCGTACCCGGTTGACGCCCATTTCCCACAGCACGTCCCCCGCCAACCATGCTCCGCGCCAATCGAGGTCCGTGCCGGGCGCGCGCTCGGGGCACAACTCTTCCACCAGCAGCCGGGGTTTGCCGGTGTCCCGGATTTGGCTGTGCACCAGATAGCCCACTGCCAGCAGCACAACCTCGCGCCAGTAAGTGGGCAGCTCGCCGGCCAGCCGCGCGGCTTCCCGGGCAAACTGGTCGCCCTCGAACCGCGCCAGATGGACGCCGGCCAAAAACTCCTGGAAGGTGCGGTGGGGAAAGCTGTACACCCGGTTGTTGCGCCCCAACAGCAGGCTGGAGCGCAGTTCCAGCGATTTCAACAGTCGCTTCGCCCAGTCGTGGCTCGCCTTGGGATGCAGCGAGGCAACCCGTTCGAGCAGCGTCAGCGTGTCGATGGGAGCACCGTCTTCCGCATCGCGCACGGCGCCACCGCCGTGGGTATCGAAAGCCAACTGCTCCAGCACCGCCTTGAGGTCGTTGAAATCCCGGTCGACTTCATCCAGCAACTCGCGGAGTTGGGGCGCCTTGAGCCTTTTGTCCGGCGCGCGATCTTGCAGCAGGATGTCCACGGCGGCGCTGTAAAGCAGCGCCCGTTTTTCCGGCAGTTCCCGTTTCTGGCTATGAACCAGCGCCATCACCGTGAGCAACAACGGGTTGGGAGCCAATCGCCAGAGTTCCTTGCGCCGCACGGCGCGGCGCAATTTGCCCGCAAGCACGGGGATGTCGGCGGGCGACAGACGCCGCCACTTCGACCCCACCTCTCGATACCAGGCGGTGATGAAGCGGTCGATCTGCTCTTCGGTGAAGCGGGCCAGTTCGACATCGGGGAACGTTCGCTCCGGCAGTCGCCAGTGCGATTCCTGGTAAGACAACACCCGGCAGGTGACGAGGTGACGGTCATGCCGGTAGCGCTCGACAAAGCGCTGGACGCTGTCTTTGACCAGGGTCAGCCGCGCTTCGTCGTCGGCCGGCACTTCGTCGAGACCATCCAACAGGACGACGGCGCGACCGTCTTCCAGCGCTTTTTCCAGCACGCCAGCCGCGGAGCTCAGTCGCCATTGGCCCAGATCATGGCGGATGTAGTCCCACAACAGATTGGCACCGGCTTGGACCGATTTCTCCCGTTCCCCTAACCAATGGGCGAAGTCGCGCAAGATCACGAGGATCGGCAAGGCGTTGCGTTCCCGCTCCGGCCAATCCAGCAGGCACTCCCACCGTTGCAGAGCGAGGGCGTGAGTGAGGTGATCGACGAAAGTGCTCTTGCCCGATCCCGGTTCGCCGGTCAGCACCAGATGCCGGTTGAGGATGGCCGCCTCCAAAGCCGATACCGCCCGGGCGTCGGCATCGCGCGGCGCCGACGGTTTGGCGGATTGCAACAGCGCCAGCCCGTCGAAGCGACCTTGCGCCGCGTTTGCCAGCGCACGATCGATGGCTTCAACCGGGGCGTTCCGGCGGGTATCCAGACCGATGTAAACCTCCGCCAGACTCAGCGATTCGCTTTCACCGCCTGTCGACGAGTCCCCGACATCTTGCAGCGGCAAATCCTTGCAGCGGTCGGCGATACATCGCCGGTAGATCGCCTCGGCCTGTTCAGCGTCGACGGGCGTGACGCCGTGGTAGTGATGCTCGACCTTGCTGCGATCGTCCCGGCTCACGAATTTACCGCCGCCCGTGTTGACATTGCCGCCGACGTAAGCCCCGCCGCCGGTGTCGACGTTCGTCTGGGCGCCGGTATTGATGTTTCCGGTGTGGTTGCCGCCAATGGCCACGCCTCCCGCGCCGGCCGCCGTCGCGCCTGGTCCTTGCGCGATGGCGCCGCCGCCAGTGACGGTGGCTTGGTACGTGTTGCCACCGGCTGCGGCGGCATCACCTTTGTCGGACTTGAACTCGATGAAGCCGCTGGCGGCCAGCTTGTCGAGTTGCTGGTTGAAATGGTGTTTCAACGCGTCGATGTTCTGGTAACGGGTATAGAAGTGGCCCAGAGCATCCAACTTCTCCTGAAACGCCCACAGGCTCATCAAATCCTTCTTGTTGGCGGTTCCGGTGCTGATCTCGGCATCCTTGAAGTAGGTGAAGATGAACGGCTTGTTGGTGGCCTTGAACTGCCCGAACGCGGTCTCGAACTCTTCGGCGGTATACTTTCCCACCTTGGTAAAGAACAGCATGACGAAAACGTCACACTGCCGGATGGCCTGGTTGTATTCGTCTTGCAGCCGGGTTTGCGACATCGCGTCAAGAAAGTCTTCCCACAACACCAGTTCCAGGAAGACGCCCTTGGCTATCCAATCCCTGTTCTTGCGATTGATGAAAATCTCGAATTCCCGCCGGTCTTCCTTCAGTTCGGAAGACGAGGCGAGGAAGATTCTTTGGGTCTGTATGGTGAGCATGGTGATGGCCTCCCGATGGGGTTCCGTTCTTGACACACATTCGTGGACGCTTTCCACGGTCATTTTGGCACGGGCGGAAGGAGTTGCCACGCGGGCGGTGGATCGCGGCGAGGGGCTGCCGCCCGACCGGCGAGCGGAACTGGATCGACTGGTCGAAGCCGAACTTGCGGCGGCCCAGCGGCGCACGATGGCGCTCCCGCTGGCATGAATCCGGCCGGCCTATCCCTTCGTCAGCCAGCGAGCCGAACATCGGTGCGAGTATTGCCGCGCGCCGGAAACAGCTTCGTGGCTTCGTAGGATGGGTAGAGCGCAGCGAAACCCATCGCCGTGCGGAACGAGAGGGGTCTGAGCGGTTACGTTAAATGATGGGTTTCGCTGCGCT
>JAVMKH010000028.1:0-23046 GCA_031732935.1 Candidatus Contendibacter sp. | reverse complement strand
CTACCTATCCTACGATCTGTCGTCCGTTACATGATGGGTTTCGCTGCGCTCTACCTATCCTACGATCTGTCGTCCGTTACATGATGGGTTTCGCTGCGCTCTACCCATCCTACGATCTGTTGTCCTTACCGGGCCGATCTACGAACTCTTACCCCAACTCGCGGCAGGCTCGGTACAGGTCGCGCCATTCGTCCCGCTCCTTCACCACCGTCTCCAGGTATTCGCGCCAGACGATGGCGTCCTGCACCGGGTCCTTGACCACCGCGCCCAGCAGGCCGCTGGCCAGGTCGGCGGCCTTGAGTTCGCCGTCGCCGAAATGCCCGGCCAGCGCCATGCCGCTGTTGATGACGGAAATCGCTTCCGCCGTGCTGAGGGTGCTGGTGGGCGATTTGAGCTTGGTCTTGCCGTCGTCGGTCAGGCCGTTGCGCAGTTCGCGGAAGATCCGCACCACGCGGCGCACTTCCTTGAGCGCCGGCGGTTCGGCGGGCAGTTCCAGCGCCCGGCCCAGTTCCGTCACCCGCTTTTGCACGATGGCGATTTCCTCGTCCTCGCTGGCGGGCAACGGCAGGATGACGGTGTTAAAGCGCCGTTTCAGCGCGCTGGACAGTTCGTTGACGCCCTTGTCGCGATTGTTGGCGGTGGCGATGACGTTGAATCCGCGCGTCGCTTGCACCTCGCCGTTCAGCTCCGGGATGGGGAGGGTCTTTTCCGACAGGATGGTGATCAGCGTGTCCTGCACGTCACTCGGAATCCGGGTCAGTTCCTCCACCCGAGCGGTCTTGCCCCGTTCCATCGCCCGCATCAGCGGGCTGGGGGTGAGAGCCTCCCGCGACGGACCCTTGGCCAGCAGCATGGCGTAATTCCAGCCGTAGCGAAGCTGCTCCTCGCTGCTGCCGGCGGTGCCCTGGATCAGCAGGGTGGAATCGCCCGACACGGCGGCGGCCAGGTGCTCGCTGACCCAGGACTTGGCGGTACCGGGCACGCCGTAGAGCAACAGTGCCCGGTCGGTGGCCAGGGTGGCGACGGCGATTTCGACCAAACGACGACTGCCGATGTATTTCGGCGTCACCTCGAAGCCGTTGTCGAGCCGGCCGCCCATCAGATAGGTGGTCACGGCCCACGGGCTGAGCGCCCAGTTCGGCGGGCGCTGGCGGGCGTCGGTTTTGCTGAGTTCGTCCAGTTCATGCGCGAACTGGGTTTCGGCGTGTTGACGGATAACCTGGCTCATGGCGTCGGGATGCAGTCAATCGGGGGATGGGCGAAGGCAGCGGTACAGCGTCCGCCGCTGTTCAAGGACATGGGAAAAATCGGCGATGGCGTCGGCGAACAGTGAAGGTTCGGGCCACGTCATTTCCTCGCTCAGCGCGGCGGGCGGAATACGGCAGGCCAGCAGAACGAGCGCGGATCGGAATCGCCAATCCTGTTGGGCCAGCCAGCGCGGCAACCGCTGTTGCGCCGCGCGCCACAGCGCCAAGCTCCAGGCGAAGTCGGCGGCTTCGATGATGCGCGCGACCAGCGTGGCGTCCTCGGTGGCGGCGAGGAGGCGTTGCAGCGCCGCGTCCGCCGACGCCGGCTCCAGCGCCAGGGCCAGTTCCACCGCCTCCTGAGGGGGAAACCCGCCGCGTTCCAGCACGGCCAACGTCCAGGCCGCATGATCCGGCTGATAACCGATGGCGGCGCGAAATCCGGCCAGTAGCGCCGCTTTCCATTCGCTTTTCGCCGCCAGGGCCAGAACGTCGGCCGGCGTCGATTGCAACTTTTCTTCCCACCAACCGAGCGGCGCGTAACCGATAATTTGCGCCAACCACCACGCCCGCGCGCCTAGTTTCACGCTGGCCGGAGGTTGTTCCTCCAAGGCGTCGGCTTTCCACTCCGGCGCGAAGGTTTCCGGCGGTTCGATGACGGTGACGGTCCGTAGCAGCTTCTTTTCGCCGCGCACGCACGGTTCCAGCCGGGCGGCCATGCGGCGGGCGAAAGTGCTGGCGGGTAGCCGCGCCAGCAGGGCGGCGGCGGCCAGGCGCACATCCTTGCTCCGGTCGCTGGCCAGGGTGGCAGCGAGGAACGGCTCATCGTCCGGTCCCAGGTTTGCCCTGAGGCAGGGCAGCAGGAGGGCGCGGTGGCGAGCGGGTTCGCCGGGGAACGCCGTTTCGAGCAGTCGGCGGGCTTCGGCGGGATCGTCAGCCCGCAACCAGCGCAGAAAAGCCGTCCGCTGGTCGATGTCGCCCTCGTCCCAAAACCGTTGCTCGGCTGGCTCCACGCCGGCCAGCACGGCGTAATTCCAGTCGGGATTTTGCGCGGCCAGCCAAGCACCCCGTTGACCCAGAGATTGACGCAGCGGCGCCCGCAGCGCGCTGGATTTGCGGCCCAGTTCCAGGGCGCGCGGCAACAACCGGGGTGGCAGGCAGCGCGCCGCGCCGGCCAGTAGACCACTGGCTTCGACCAGCAGCGGCGCTCGCGCCTCCTCAAGAATGCGAGCCAACAAGGCCGTCAACTCCGGTTCCGTCACCGGCGTCGCCGTTTCGGGTGGAGCGGGCGCGGGGGCGGCCTCCGCCGGCTGGATCGCGGTCGCCGCCGCCGCTTGAGCGGTCGCCAGCACGCCGGCGGCCCGCAACAATCGATCTTCCGCGTCCGACCCGGCCAGCAACTCGTTCAAGCGGCCCGGCAGTTGGATCGTCGCCAAGCCGCGTCCCGCGCCCAGCAGCGCCGCCGAGGTCAGGTCGGTCCAAGGATTTTCAGCGTTCATCAGGGAGTTATAAAGCTGTGGAAGCCGTCGGCCCAGCCACTCAAAACGCGGAGCGCGCCGTCGCCCCACTCGCCAAAAACATGGATGGGTTGGCCGCCGGAAAGGGCGAGCAATTCCCAGGCGTCCGGCTCGCTCATCCGCATCGGTAGTTCGGTTCCTTGCGCATCTCGCAATCGCCACGATTCACGTCCACGCACAGGGATAACGTTGGCAATGGCCAAAGGATAGTTCAGCAACCACGGATTCGCCGCGAGCGCCTTGGCGTGGGCAGCCAAGGCCGAGGCCAAATCGGGTTGCGTGGAGAAGGGTTCGGAAAGGGGACGGGTCTGCCCCGGCGCATCGACCAGCAGCGCCCGCAACGGCCAGGTGGCCGGATAGAAAGCGAGCGTGGCCTGGAAGCTGACGCCGACCGCTAGGGGGAGCGCGAAATTGCGCTGGCCGTGGGAAAAATCGAGCAGCAAGGCGGGTTTGGAACACGCTCCACCCAACAGCCAGGTGCGGCGTTCCCAAAGTTGATCTCGCTCGGCGAAAGATTGCCCCACCGCCTGCCATTCGTCGGTGACGGGTGACGAATCGGCGAGCACGTCCTCCTTCTCCACCGACCAGCCCAGCGTGGCGCGAAGATCGCCCTGCAACGGCGCCGGCAAGGTTTCGAACCGACTCAACCCCTCGGTGAGCAAATACATCCGACCCAGTTGACCGAGCACTCGCCGCGGCCAGCCGTCGCCGGAACGGATCAAGGCTTCAAGCCGAAAAATCTCGGTCGCCAAACCAGGCGCCTGAGCATCCACCATCCGCGCCGCGACACCGGCAAAGTACACCGGCGGCTGTTGGGGATAGGTCGCGAGACCGTGGCGGACCTGATCGGCGAGCCAGCGGGCCAGTTCCGCGCCGCCGCCGCGCATCCGTTCCAGCCGTTTGGCCGCGCGTTTCGCCGCCGCTTCCGCATCCGGCGGAGCATCCTTTCGAGCGGCTGGCGTGGCGGCTTTCCTTTCCGCCTTGGTCCGGCGCGACGCCAGCCAGTCCGCCACCCATGGTGGGGGATCGCCGGCTTTAATCAGCGCCGGTTTTTCCGCCGCCAGGAACAGCAGCCCCAAACCATGCTTGCAGGGAAACTTGCGACTGGGACAGGTGCATTTGAACGCCGGCCCACCGCGATCAACCGATATTTGATAAGGCTTGCCGCCGCTGCCCTGACATTCGCCCCAGATCGCATCGTCCGACTGACCCAGGGTCGGCCATTTCGCGGGATTGACCAACCCGCGCCCGGCCTTGATCGAAGCCTCGTCGGGGGCCAGGGCGGCCACCTGCTCCACGCTGAAGTTCACGTTGCCGTTCGCCTTATGAAGCACCGAGACATGCAGCGTCGAATACCCGCACCAGAAGGTGGAGGACGGCGCCAACCGCGACGGCAACATACCACCGCCGCGCTAGCCGACTTCGAATTCCCTCAGCCGCGCCGCCACCAGTTGGCGAACACGCCCAGCACACCCAGCCCGAGGAACAGTGGCAACGTCCATTCTGGGATGCTCAACCCCAGCAGGGTCCAGTCCACCTTGGCGCATTCGCCGGAACCGGTCAGCACCTCGCGCACGGTTTCGCTCAACGGCAGGGTTTCCAGCAGGTAATCCAGCCCCGGTCCGCAACGCGGCGCCTGCTCCGGCGGCAGATGTTGCAACCAGACATGCCGGCCAGCGATGCCGGCGCCGGTGGCCGCAACCAGCCCAATCAACACGCCATACACCCGCGCGCCCCAGTCGTTCGGGTTGTGAACGGTCGCCAGCAAAAACACTATACCCAAGGCGAACAAGGCTAACCGCTGAAAAATGCACAGCGGGCACGGCTCCAGCCCCAGATAAAACTGCGCGTAGTAGGCAAAACCCAGCCCCCCCGCGCACGCTAGAAAAAACAACGTATTCAGCGACCGGCGGTATGGCAACCCGAACCGCTCCGGCGCGAGGCCGTCAATCACGCGTAAATCTTGCATGGCGCTCCTGCTAAAAGTCTGTGTTGCAATCAGCCCGGCGGGCTCGCGCGATCCGAATGCCCCAGGGACCGTTCCGGCGCGACCCGGTCGCGCACTCGCTGCTTAACTTCCTTGGCTTCTGGAAACCGTCCTTCCCGCTGGCGCGACCAGATCAGTTCCTCGCCAACCCGAATCTCGAATACCCCGCCGACACCCGGTTGCAGGGCTACCTCGCCCAATTCCTCCTCGAAGGTGGTCAGCAGTTCCTGCGCCAGCCAAGCGGCCCGCAGCAACCAGCGGCATTGCGTGCAATAGAGGATGCTCACCCGCGGTTTAGGTTCCATGCGTTCTCCCATCAAAGCTGGTCAAGATAGGCCACACCCCCCAATTGCCGCATCTGTCGTTCGATCCAACGCTGGCGCTTGAGGACGTAAGTCGAGGGTCGATCCACCCGGTAGCGCAGCGGATTGGGCAATACCGCCGCCAGGCGCGCCGCCTCGTCGGCGGTCAGGCGCGCGGCCGGCTTGTGGAAAAACCGCTGGCTGGCCGCTTCCACCCCAAAGGTGTATTCACCAAACTCGGCGATGTTCAGATAAACTTCCAAAATCCGTCGCTTGGACCACAACAACTCCAGCAGCACGGTGAACCAAGCTTCCAACCCCTTGCGGATCAAACCGCGCCCCGGCCACAGAAACAGATTCTTGGCCACCTGCTGGCTGAGGGTGCTGGCCCCACGCAGGGGCCTGCCCTCGTCCTGGTCCTCCAGCGCATTCCGTATCTCCACGAAATCGAAGCCGAAATGGTCGGGAAACCGCTGATCCTCGGCGGCGATCACCGCCAGCGCCGCATGGGGCGAAATCGTCGCCATCGGCGTCCAGTCATAGCGGAACGCCGCGCGCTCCCCCGCCCACAGTGCGCTCAACCAACCCTGCGCGATGAAACTGGACGTCGGCGGCGGGATCCAGCGCAGCGCCAGCACCGCCGCCGCCGATCCGACCGCGCACATCCACGTCGCCATCCACACGCCCCGGCCGATCCGGGACAGCAACCGCCGTTTCGCTGGCGACAACCGGTTGGCGACGGTTCGCCCCCGCCCGACCCAGCCGCGCAGCCGTTGCTCCAGCCTCAGAAAATGCCCCATGCCACGCCCGACGCCATGGTCTCGCCCAGTTCCTCGCAATCTTGCAAAATCTTGGCGCTCAGTTCGCCCCGAGCGATGATCGGTTCGCACACCGGCTTGAGCGGGTAGCCACGGGCAATGCGCTCGATGCTGGACAGCGCGCCGCGACCGTCGTTGCCGGCGCTGATGAACACGGCGTAGGGCAACCCATCGACCTTGCCCTGCGCTGGATAATAGGTGCGATCCAGAAAGTTCTTCAATGCCCCGGACATGTAGCCGAAATTCTCCGGCGTGCCCAACAGCAGGCCATGCGTCCACAGCAGGTCGTCCAAGCCGGCGCGCAGGGCCATCTTTAGCCGCGTTTCAACCCCGGCCACGCGCCGCGCGCCACGCAGCGCCGCCCTGGCCATGGTTCGGGTATGGCCGGTCTGGGAGTGATAGACGATCAGCAGATGGCGAGGCGCACGCTCATTCACTTGCCGCGCCCCAGGATTTTCGCTATGGTGACCGGTCTTTTTATCAAGGCCAGCCACAGCGCGTCAGCGAGGATTTATGTCGAAAGAAGACCACATCGAGATGGAGGGCACCGTGGTTGATACCCTGCCCAACACCATGTTCAGGGTAAAGCTGGAGAACGGTCATGTGATCACGGCGCACATCTCCGGCCGGATGCGCAAGAACTACATTCGCATCCTGACCGGGGACAAGGTAAAAGTGGAACTGACTCCCTACGATCTGAGCAAGGGCCGGATCACCTATCGCGGGCGCTGAATCCGGCGTCCATTCCAGCTGTCATTTCTTCCCCGGCGAAGGCAGCCAGCAGTCGCGCGCCGCCGACCCCTGTTTCACCGACCCGTCGTTCAGGGCACCGCTTCCTCCTCGGCGATTTCCACTTGCAGGCCGTCATCGCGCGCGGTGACGAGCACATGCCCGCCGTTCATCAACCGGCCGAACAGCAATTCCTCGGCTAACAGGCGCTTGATGTTCTCCTGGATGATCCGCCCCATCGGTCGGGCCCCCATCTTGGGATCATAGCCGCGCTTGGCCAGCCATTCCCGCCCGCCCTGGTCGACTTCCAACGTCACCTTCTTCGGCTCCAGTTGCGCCTCCAGCTCAATCAGGAACTTGTCCACCACCTGGGCGATGGTGATCGGCGTCAGCGCCTTGAACTGCACGATGGCGTCGAGCCGGTTGCGGAATTCCGGCGTGAACATCCGCTTGATCACCTCCAGGCTGTCGCTGCTGTGATCTTGCGTGGTGAAGCCGATGGACGCCCGGTCCATCTGCTCGGCGCCGGCGTTGGTGGTCATCACCACGATGACATTGCGAAAATCCGCCTTGCGGCCATTGTTGTCGGTCAGTGTGCCGTGGTCCATCACCTGCAACAGCAGATTGAAGACGTCCGGATGCGCCTTCTCGATCTCGTCCAGCAACAGCACCGCGTGCGGATGCTTGAGAATGGCGTCGGTCAACAAGCCGCCCTGGTCGAAGCCGACATAACCCGGCGGCGCGCCGATCAGCCGCGACACCGTATGCCGCTCCATGTATTCGGACATGTCGAAGCGGATCAACTCGATGCCCATGATCCGGGCCAGTTGCCGGGTCACCTCGGTCTTGCCCACCCCGGTCGGGCCGGCGAACAAGAAATTGCCGATGGGTTTCTGTTCGTTGCCCAAGCCGGCGCGCGTCATCTTGATGGCGGTGGCCAGGGTTTCGATCGCTGCGTCCTGGCCGAACACCACCAGTTTCAGATCCCGCTCCAGGTTGCGCAGCACGTCCTTGTCCGAGGACGACACCGTCTTGGGCGGAATGCGAGCCATCTTGGCGATGATGATTTCGATGTCGGCGACGTTGATGACCTTCTTGCGCTTGGCCACCGGCAGCAACCGTTGGCTGGCACCCGCCTCGTCGATCACATCGATCGCCTTGTCCGGCAAGTGCCGGTCGTTGATGTAGCGCGCCGACAGTTCCACCGCCACCCGCAGCGCCTTGTCGGCGTATTTGACGTCGTGGTGTTCCTCGAATCGGGTCTTCAGGCCCTTGAGGATCTGGTAGCTCTCCTCGATGGTCGGCTCGACCACGTCGATCTTCTGGAACCGCCGCGCCAGCGCCCGATCCTTCTCGAAGATACCGCGATATTCCTGATAGGTGGTCGAACCGATGCACTTCATCTCGCCCGAGGCCAGCACCGGCTTGATCAGGTTCGAGGCGTCCATCACCCCGCCGGAAGCGGCGCCGGCGCCGATGATGGTGTGAATCTCATCGATGAACAGAATGGCGTTACGCTCCTTGCGCAACTGCGCCAACACCGCCTTTAGCCGCTTTTCGAAATCGCCGCGATACTTGGTGCCGGCCACCAGCGCGCCCAAATCCAGGGCGTACATCGTGGCGTTGCGCAACACGTCCGGCACCTCGCCGTCCACGATCATCTTGGCCAGGCCCTCGGCGATGGCGGTCTTGCCGACCCCGGCCTCGCCCACGAACAAGGGATTGTTCTTGCGTCGCCGGCAGAGAATCTGAATGGTGCGCTCGATCTCCTCGCGCCGGCCGATCAGCGGATCGATCCGGCCCTGCCGCGCCAGTTCGTTGAGATTGCTGGCGAAATTCTCCAGCGGCTTGGCACTCTGGTTTTCGGTGTTCTCCTCGGCCTGGGGCGCGGCGGATTCCTGTTCGTCGGCGACCTTCGAAATGCCGTGCGAAATGTAATTCACCACGTCCAGCCGGCTGATTTCCTGTTGCTTGAGCAGATACACCGCCTGTGATTCCTGCTCGCCAAACAGGGCGACCAGGACGTTGGCACCGGTCACTTCCCGGTTACCGGAGGACTGCACATGCAGCACCGCTCGCTGCAACACTCGCTGAAATCCCAGGGTCGGCTGCGTCTCGCGCGGGTCATCCGGCCGCAGGATGGGCGTGTTGTCGCGGATAAAAATCTGCAAGTCGCGTTTCAACCGATCCAGGTGAGCGCCACAGGCTCGCAGCACCTCCGCCGCCGCTGGATTGTCCAGCAGGGCCAGCAGCAGATGCTCGATGGTCATAAATTCGTGGCGCCGATCCCGCGCCTCGCGGAACGCAAGATTGATGGAGAATTCCAAGTTCTTGCTTAACATACTCGCACCTCGAATCGCGCTCGGTGGTTTTAAAGGTTAGGCTTCTTCCATGGTGCACAGCAATGGATGCTGGTGACGACGGGAAAATTCAGTGACCTGCGCCACCTTGGTTTCCGCGATATCATGAGTATAGACTCCGCACACCCCCCGGCCCTGGGTGTGAACGTGCAGCATGATCTGGGTCGCCTGCTCCCGACCCATCCCGAAAAAGTGTTCCAGAATCCGCACCACGAATTCCATCGGTGTGTAGTCGTCGTTCAGCAGGATCACCTTGTACAGCGGCGGCTGCTTCAGTTCGGGCTTGGCCGGTTCGACGACGAGGCCGCGATCTTGATCGGATGACGACGAGTATTCCGTGCTCATGGCATTGCTAGAATGTCCGTGGAAAGAATCGTTGAAGGGATTGCGCATCGGGCGCCGACGCGCCCGGACGGCATCGTTCCATTAGATAATACGCGACCCGCAAGTTTCCTCAAGGGCGCGCGGGGTGGAAAAAACTTGGGAGGTTCGGCTCGCGCGGATCCGCGCCACCGGCTCCGTCAGGCGACTCCGGCGCCCCGGGCCTGGGCGTCGGCGTGATAGGACGAACGCACCAGCGGGGCGGAGGCGACATGGGTAAAACCCATGGCGTTTCCCCGTTCGCGCAAATACTCAAACTCCTCGGGCGGTGCATACCGGTCCACTGGCAAATGATGGACGCTGGGCTGCAAATACTGCCCCAGCGTCAGCATCTCCACATCGTGGGCGCGCAGGTCGCGCATGACGGCTTCGATTTCCGCCGTCGTCTCCCCCAGTCCCAGCATCAACCCCGACTTGGTCGGGACGCGCGGCTGTCGTTCCTTGAAACGCTTCAGCAAGGTGAGCGAGTAATGATAATCCGCTCCTGGCCGGGCCTGGCGATAAAGACGCGGCACGGTTTCCAGATTGTGATTGAACACGTCCGGTGGTTCCCGCTCCAGAACATCCAGAGCCAGATCCATTCGGCCACGAAAATCGGGCGTCAGGATTTCGATGACGATGCCCGGCCGCGCGGCGCGCGTCGCCCGGACGCAGGCGGCGAAATGAGCCGCGCCGCCGTCGCGCAGATCGTCACGGTCCACCGAGGTAATGACCACGTAGTTCAACCCCATCGCCGCCACGGTGCGGGCCAGGTTTTCCGGTTCATCGGGATCGAGCGGATGGGGTCGGCCATGGCCCACGTCGCAAAACGGGCAGCGCCGGGTGCAGATAGCCCCCATGATCATGAAGGTGGCGGTGCCGTGGCCAAAGCATTCCCCCAGATTGGGGCAACTGGCTTCCTCGCAAACCGTGTGCAGACGGTTATCGCGCAGGATTTGCTTCAGCCGCAGCACCTCCGGCGTGCCGGGAAACGAGGCGCGAATCCACGCCGGCTTACGCAAGCGTTGCTGGGGATCAGTCGGCGCGATCTTGATCGGAACGCGGGCAACCTTGGCCGCGCCGCGCAACTTCTCGCCCCGCTGGGGAGCGGTTCCAGGCGTCGGCGCGGCGGGACTATCGCGGGAAACGGGGGAATCGGGCATGAACGGTTCCTGGGCGGGTCGGTGGCGAATAGCCGGATTGGACAATGGAAGACGCCCTGAAATTCACCCCAGCGTCAGGGGCCGGGATCAAGGCGGGACAGGTAGCCCCTCCTCGGCATCGCCGAAATGGGTGTAGCCGAGTTGGCGCCCCAGCTTCAGCAGCAACGCTCCAACGGCGGCGTCCAGGCTAAGGTCGATGCCGAGATCGCGCAACTGAGTCACCCGCAGACCTGGATAACCGCAGGGATTGATGCGAGCGAACGGCTCCAGATCCATATCCACGTTCAGACTCAGACCGTGATAGGAGCGACCCTGCCGAATGCGCAGCCCCAGCGAGGCCACCTTGGCGTCTCCGACATAAACGCCGGGCGCGTCGGGGCGGGCGTGAGCGGCGGCGCCGTGGGCGGCGAGCAGTTCGATCACCGACTGTTCCAGCACTGTCACCAGCGCCCGCACGCCCAATCCCAGCCGGCGCACGTCCAGCAGGCAGTACACCACCCCCTGCCCTGGACCGTGGTAAGTGACCTGCCCCCCGCGATCCACCTGAACGACGGGAATATCGCCCGGCGCCAGCAGATGTTCCGCCTTACCCGCCAGGCCCTGGGTGAACACCGGCGGATGTTCCACCGTCCACAACTCGTCCAGCGTTTCCGCGGCGCGCGCCTCGGTGAACGCCCGCATCGCGTCGAATACCGGGCCATATTCGCGGCGGCCCAGACGGCGGAACCGCAGAAGTTCAGGGCGTGAAGCGGGCGCGGTCATGCCCGGGATTACAGCACCAGCTTGATTTGGGGATGTCCACTAAGATCCTGGTAGATGGCATCCAACTGCGCGCGGGCGCGGGCATTCACCACCACCGTCACCGATTGGTAGCGACCGGCCCGGCTGTTTTGCACCCGCACCCGCGTTTCGTCTAGATCGGGCGCGCGCCGGCGCACCAGATCCATCACCAATGCCCGGAATCCAGAATCCCCCCTACCCATGACCTTGATGGGAAAATCGCAGGGGAATTGCAACAGGGAGTCATTGTTCATGCCGGTTCCCTTCCGTGGGCGTTCAACTGAACAGGGAATGGAAGAACAGCAGAATCGCGTCGATCATCCGCCCGAACCAGCCGCTTTCCGGCACGTCCTTCAGCGCCACCAGCGGCGTCTTGCTGACCTCCTGATCCCCCAGCTTGACCACGATCTCGCCCAACGGTTGATCCTTCTGGATCGGCGCGATGATGGTTGGTTGCACCATGGTCGTGGTGCTGACCTGGGCGGCCTGCCCCTTGGGCACGGTGACGTACAATGGATGGATCACGCCGAGCGGCAACTGATTTTCCTGGCCTTTCCAGATCCGAGTCGTGACGACCGGCGTATTGGCGTCGTGCAGCTTGCGGCTCTCGAAGAAGCTGAAGCCGTAGTCGAGCAGGGTCTTGCTGGCCTGAAATCGGTCCTTCTCCTTCTGGGCGCCCAGCACCACGCCGATCAGCCGGGTGTCGTTGCGCTTGGCCGAGGATACCAGGCAATAACCGGCGGTTTCGGTGTGGCCGGTCTTGACGCCGTCCACCGAGGGGTCCGTCAGCAACAACCGGTTTCGGTTTTGCTGCTCGATGTTGTTGTACTTGAAGCTGCGCTCCGCATAGCGGGGATACTGGTCGGGAAAGTCGCGGATCAGCGCCCGCGCCAGGGTAGCGATGTCGCGGGCGGACATGTAATGATTGGGATCGGGCATACCTGGCGCGTTGGTGAAATGGCTGCTCTTCAGCCCCAGCCGCTCCGCTTCCTGGTTCATCAGCTTGACGAAGGTTTCCTCGGAACCGGCCACGTGCTCGGCCAGCGCCACGGTGGCGTCGTTGCCGGATTGCACCACCATGCCCCTCAGCAGATCGTCCACCGACACCTGGGCGCCCAGCTTGACGAACATCTTGGAACCGGACGTGCGCCAAGCCTTTTCGCTGATGGTGATCTGATCGTTGAGGTGAATTTTTCCCGATTTCAGCGCCTTGTAAATGACATAGGCGGTCATCAGCTTGGTGATGCTGGCCGGTTCCATCCGCTCGTCGCTCTTGTCCTGCGCCAGCACGTTGCCACTCTGATAATCCATCAGGATATACCCGCGCACTGGCAACGGTGACAACGGTGGGATGGACTCGGCCCAGGCGGGGGTCCAGCCCAGCGTCAGCAGCGCAAAGGCAAGAAACGGCAACAATAGGGTACGGACTACGTTTGGATACGGCATGTCGCGGCGGTCTTTGGTGGTGGCAAGCTCGTTGGCGGGGGATTCTAGCGAGAAATCCAGCCTGAAAACAAACCGCCCGGCCACGGAATTCCCTTCCCCAGGCCGGCCTGGGGTGGAAACCGGACGGTCGTTTCGCCTCAATCGACGACGCCGCGCGACCGATTAACCTTCAGGCTGGCCAACCGAACCGGCGCTGGCTTGGACTCGTTAGCCTGGCGCGGTGCGGGCTTACTCGGACGGTTGGCGTTGGCGGCTGGAACGGCGGGCTTGGCCGCCGCTTCCCTCCCCTTCGCCGCTGGCGTGACGGACGACGGGCGGATGTTCCCCTGCGCCGGCTTGCGGTTATCCTCGGCCTTGGCTGGCTTGACACTCATCGTCTTCGTCATCATCGCGGGCGGCGCGGCGTTCCGCTCCACGTTCGCCAATGCCAACCGCATCGGCGTCCTCGCCATCGTGGGCGGCGCGTTCCGCTCCAGCGTCGACGCCACTCTCGGCGCCGTCCTCATTGGGGTCGGGTTACGCTCCACGTCCGCTCGCGCCAATTTCACGTTCGCGGGTTTCACCACCGTCGGTGGCGCATTCCGCGGTTCCGCGTCCGCGCGCGCCAGCCGCGCGGGCGGCAAGCCCGGTGACTGCGCCGAAGGCCGAATCGGCGCGGCCCGGGCGAACTCGATCTCGGCAATCTCCATCTTGGGTTGCGCCCGCGCCGCGCGGCTGGCCAGCAGTTCCCGCTGTTCGGCCCGGTAGGCGGCCAGTTTCGGCAAAAACTGATAGGGCTCCAAGGCGACGATCTCCACCGGGGCGGTACCCCGATCCAGCATCCCCAACCGGTCGGCGGCGGCGTAGGATAAATCAATGAGCCGCGTCCCGACGAAAGGTCCACGATCGGTGACCTTGACTATGGCGCTGAGCCCATTGTCCAGATTGGTGACTCGCACATAGGTGGGCAGCGGCAGGCTCTTGTGAGCGGCGGTCAGGTCGAACATGTTGAAGGGCGGACCACTGGAGGTCTTGCGGCCATGAAATTCCCAGCCATACCAAGAGGCCGTGCCCCGTTCCCGATAGCCGGCACTGGTTTCCTTGACTCGGTAACGCCGGCCGAACACCACATAGGTATCGGCATTACCGGTGCGGCTGGGCGGTTCGACCTGGGGCACGAGCTCTCGGCTGGGCGGTTCAGCGTCCGCGAGCGGGCTCGCTGGCCGCTGACTGTCGGGAACGGTGCCACAGCCGGCCAGCGCGCCCGCCAACGAAACCCAAACCATGGCGTGGCTCCAAGAAGATTTGGCCATAAAAATTCCTCCCCTTTACCGAGAACGCGCCGTGGCACGCCCGAACGGTACGGTTGTCATGGATTTTCAGGATGACTCAATCAGCGCGAGTCATGCGTTCCGGCACGGGGGCGCCGGCATAAGGCCGCTCATAACGCTCGCGGATTTCCTGGCCCAGTTGGTACACCGCCATGGCGTACAACTGACTATGGTTATAGCGGGTGATAACGTAGAAATTACCGAACCCCAACCAATACTCCGGCCCTTCCTGGCCCTGAAATTCCAGCAGCATCGCCGCCTGGTCACCGCCGACCGGTCCTTCGGGCAGGACGCCCCGGGCTTGCAGGCTGGCGACACTGTACTGGGGTTGACCCAGCTTGCGACTGACCAGGGCCGGCCAGGCCGCGCCGCTAACCCGGGCCGGCATGGCGATCGGCTCGCCGGTCCGCCAGCCGTGCTCTTTGAAGTAGTTCGCCACGCTGCCGATGGCGTCGCGGGAATTACGCCACAGGTCGCGGTGACCGTCGCCGTCGAAATCCACCGCGTAGGAGCGGAAGCTGCTGGGCATGAACTGGCCGTAGCCCATCGCTCCGGCGTAGGACCCGCGCGGAGTCAGCGGATCGATGCCCTCCGCCCGGGTCAGCAGCAGGAAGTTTTCCAGCTCCTTGCGGAAATAATCCGCCCGCCGGGGATAGTCGAAGGCCAGGGTGGACAGGGCTTCCAGCACCCGGTATTTGCCCATGTTACCGCCGTACTGGGTTTCCACCCCGATGATGGCGACCACGATTTCCGGCGGCACGCCGTGGACTCGCTCGGCCCGGGTCAGCGCCGCTTCGTTGGCCCGCCAGAATTCCACCCCGCCCTGGACGCGCTTGGGATTGACGAAAATCGCCCGGTAGGCATACCAAGGCTTGGCCTCGGCCGGGCGGGACATGGCGGCGATGATGCTGGGCTGGGCGTGGGCGCGACCGAACACCGCCTGCAACCGCGCCGCATTGAAGCCGTGCCGGACCACCATCTCGCGGATGAAAGCTTGCACGTCGGCGCGGCGGGCCAGCGGCTGGCCGGCGTCGGCGGGGGAAGAACCGGACGGGGGTGTCTCGGCCGAGGAGCCGGCGGGCGTGGAGGGCTGGTTGGCGAGGTCCGATGCCGGCCGGACCGGGGCCGGCGGCGCGCAAGCGCTCAACAGCAAGACAATACCGAACAGATACAGGCGCTTCACTCGTTCGTCTCATCGTGGGCCAGAGTGGCGGTCATCGCGTCGGCGTCCGGCGGTGGGTATAGATGCTCATCACCATGCCAAAGCCGGCCATGAGCGTGACCAGGGAGGTTCCGCCATAGCTGAACAGCGGCAACGGCAAGCCCACCACCGGCAACAGACCGGACACCATGCCAGAATTTACGAAAGCATAGAGGAAAAAAATTAAAATGAGACTACCGGCCAGCAGCCGAGTGTAGGTATCGGGCGCCCGGCTGGCCATGTACAAACCACGGGCAATGATGAAGAAGTACAAAACCAGCAGCAAACAGGCGCCGATCAGGCCGAACTCCTCGGAAAACGCGGCAAAAATGAAATCGGTCGAGCCTTCCGGCAGAAAATCCAGATGCGACTGGGTGCCGTTCAACCAGCCCTTGCCGTAGATGCCACCCGACCCGATGGCGATCTTGGACTGGATGATGTGGTAGCCCGCCCCCAGTGGATCACTCTCCGGGTCCAGGAAGGTCAGCACCCGCTGACGCTGGTAATCGTGCATGACATAAATCCAGAACAGTGGGATCACCGCGCTCAGCACCACGGCTAACCCCAGCAGGAGCCACCAGCTCAGGCCCGCCAGGAACAACGCGAAGGCACCGGCGCAGCCCACCACCAGGGCCGTGCCTAGGTCCGGTTGCTCGGCGATCAGGATAAAGGGAACCACGGTGACCAACGCCCCACCCAACAGATGCCACCAGCGCGGCGGCAAGGGTTTGTCGGCGAAGAACCAGGCCATCATCATCGGTACGGCAAGTTTCATGATCTCCGAGGGTTGAAACCGCACCACCCCCAGATCCAACCAACGCCGCGCACCCTTGGAAACGTCGCCGGCCACCATGACCGCCAGCAGCAACAGAACGCCCGCCAGGTAAATCCATGGCGTCCAGAACTGAAAGTAACGTGGCGGCAGTTGCGCCAGCGTCAGCATGACGGCGAATCCCAGACCCAATCGGATGGCTTGGCCGATCACTAGATCCAGATGGCGTTGACCGGCGCTGTAGAGCACCACCAACCCCAGGCCCGATACCGCTGCCAACCCCACCACTAAGAGCGGGTCGAGATAGAGCAGCTTGAGAAATTTGCCGTTGTCAGTCTCCACGCGACGGGCCATCCTGGGCAGGTTGAATGTCGGTGGTGACGAAATCGTCGTATTTGTTCAGCAACCAGGCATCCATGACCTTGCGCGCCAGCGGCGCGGCGGTGGCGCTACCGCCGCCGCCGTGTTCGGCGATCACCGCCACGGCGATACGCGGGTCCTCAACCGGGGCGAAGGCGATGAACAACGCGTGATCCAACAGATGCTTGGCCAGATGCTTGGCGTTGTATTTCTCGCCCTCACCCAGGGTGAACACCTGGGCAGTGCCGGTCTTGCCGGCGATCCGGTACTTGGCGCCCACACCGATCTTGTGGGCGGTGCCACCCTCGACCACATGAATCATGCCCGTGATCACCGCGTCCCAGAACCGGGGATTCTTGACCGTGACCAACGGCAGCGACCGCGGTGCCTCGACCGTCCTGACCCGAGTGCCGGGATGCTCGGTGGCGTACAGCACTCGTGGTTTGAAATTCCTGCCCTGCTGGGAGATGACGGCGACCGCGTGAGCCAGTTGCAACGGCGTGGCCAGAAAATAACCCTGTCCGATGCCGGCGCTGAGGCTGTCGCCAGCAAACCACGGCTGTTTCTGCGTCTTGCGCTTCCACTCGTCGGACGGCAGCAATGCCCCTTTCTCGCCGGGCAAATCGACGCCGGTCAGCCGCCCCATGCTAAACCGATCCAGGAATTCATGCATGCGGTCGATGCCCAGATTCAACGCCAGATTGTAAAAGTACACATCGCAGGACTGGGCGATGGCGCGGTCCATGCCGACGCTGCCGTGGCCGCCGCGTTTCCAGTCGTGGAACCGGTGGCTTGAGCCCGGCAGCCGGAAGAACCCGGGGCAAAACACGCCGCTGTTGCGGTTGACGATCCCGTATTCCAGCCCGGCCAAAGCCATCAGCGGCTTGATGGTGGAACCGGGCGGGTAAATCCCGCGTAGGGCGCGATTGAGCAGGGGTTTGTTTTTGGAAGTGTTCAGCGCGCGATAGGAGGCAAAGTCGATACCGTTGACGAACAGATTGGGATCGTAGACCGGCTGGCTGGCCAAGGCCAGGATTTCGCCGTTGCGCGGATCAAGGGCGACGATGGCGCCGTTATAGCCTTCCAGCACTTTCTCCGCGACCGCCTGCAAGCGGATGTCGATGGAGAGATAGAGATTCTGACCGGGCGTCGGTGGGGTACGGCTGAGCACCCGTAGCGGTCGGCCGTCGGCGTTGGTCTCGACTTCCCGCCAGCCGGTGCGCCCGCGCAGTACGTCCTCGTAGGAGCGTTCCACCCCGGTTTTGCCGATATGGGTGCTGCCGCTGTACTGACCGGGATCGAGTTTGCTCATCTCGGTTTCGTCGATGCGGCCGACATAGCCGATGGCGTGAACGCCCAGGGATCCCAGCGGATAGCGACGAGTCAGGTCGGCCTTGATTTCCACCCCCGGCAGCCGATACAGGTCGATGGCCAGCCGGGCGATCTCTTCGTCGGTCAGTCGGAAGCGCAACGGTACGCCGGTGTAGGGCGGCGCGCGCCGGGCCAGTTTGCGAAACCGTTCGATGTCGGCGTCGGTCAGTTCGATGCGCTGACGCAATTCCGCCAGGATGGCGTCCAAATCCTTAGCCTGCTCGCGGGTGATCTCCAAATGGTAGGACGCCAGATTGTCGGCCAGCAATACGCCATTGCGGTCGAAGATGAAGCCACGAGTCGGTGGCAAGGGTTGCAAGCGGATCCGGTTGCCGTCGGCCAGCAAGGTAAACCGTTCGTGGTTGAGCACCTGCAAATACACCAGCCGACCCACCACCGCCAGCAACCCCAAAAACACCGCGAACACCGCGAACACCGCGCGTCGGAAAAACAGCTCGCTTTCGGCGGTATTGTCCTTTTGTCGAGCCAGCAGTTCGGCGGGGGCGGGCTGGGCGAACGGACGCCAGGCTTTCATCGTCATCGACCAGGGCGGTTCAAGTGACTTGGAAATATCGGCGCGCGTCGCGCAGGATCACGAACAGCAGGGGCCAGCCGATCATGCCGCCCGCCGCCGGCGCCAGATACCAACCATCGCGCGGCGGGTAACCGATCACACCGCTGATCCAGAATACCAGGAACTGCTTTAGCAGGAGAAACGCCAGTACGCTGATCGCCTGTCGCCAGGGCGGCAACACCCGAATGCGCCGATGGGTCTGCACGGTCAGATAGGCCAGGGTCGCGAACGCTAGCGCATGCTGACCCAGCAGCGCGCCGCGTCCCACGTCCACCAGCAACCCAACCAGCCAACCCGTGCCGATCCCCATCCGATACGGCAATGCCAGGCACCAATAGATCAGCACCATCGCCACCCAGTCCGGCCAGAATCGGCCTAGCCAGCCCGACAATGGGAGGCTGGTCGCCAGAAAAGCCAACAGAAAGCTGCTCGCGATGACCCAACCGCCGGTGTAACGAACCGCGGTCATGGCGTCGCCGGCTTGGCGGGTTGCGCGGCGTCCGGCGCATTCTCCAGCAGCAGCACTTCCCGAATGCGGTCCAGTTGCGCGACCGGCTTGGCGACGATATGGGCAAAGGGGCTGCCAGGGTCGAATTCGACCTTGGCGACCGTCCCGACCGGATAACCGCGAGGAAACCGCCCGCCCATCCCGGAGGTCACCAGCAGATCGCCGACCTTCACATCCTCGTTGTTGGGAATATGCGGCAATTCCAGCTCCTGAAAGTTACCCGTGCCCAGCGCCAGGGTGCGTGCCCCGGTGCGACTGATCTGGATCGGCAAGGCGTGGTTGGGATCGGTGATCAAAATCGCGGTGGCCGTCAGTGGATCGGTTCGGATGATCTGGCCGATGACACCCTGTTGATCGAGCGCCGGTTGGCCGACCTGGACGCCGTGCCGGCTACCCCGATTGAGCAGGATATGATGTCGGTACGGATCGAAATCCACCGCCAGCAGCTCGGCGATCAGCACCCGCTCCGGCGTGTTGACCGCCGATTCCAGCAGGGAGCGCAGTCGACGGTTCTCCGCTTCCAGGGTGGTCAGCTTCTGCAACTGGGCGTTGAGAAACACCTGCTTCTCGCGCAACTGGGCATTCTCTTCCAACAGCGCGGCGCGGCCGGCGAAATTCTCGTTCAGCCAGTCTTGCAAATCGGTGGGCAGTCGGGCCAGGGAATGGACGGGATAAAGAGCGGTCGTCAACACGTCGCGCACCCCATCCAGCGCGTGATAACGATGATCCACCGTCATCATGACGATGGACAAAGCCACCCACAATCCAAGCTGGAGCGTCGCCGTTGGGTTGACCGTGAACAAGTAATGGATGCGCCGGCTGGGTTTGAGAGCGGCCACCGCTTATTCGATGGCGAAGGCGTCGATCGCGCGTTCGTCCTTGGCGATCAGTTCCAACACCCGGCCGCCACCGCGCGCCACGCAGGTCAGTGGATCCTCGGCGGTCACCACGTTCAGGCCGGTTTCCTCCATGATCAGTTTGTCGATGTCGCGCATCAGGGCGCCGCCGCCGGTGAGCACGATACCGCGATCGGCCACGTCGGCGGCCAGTTCGGGTGGGGTCGCCTCCAGCGCCATCTTGACCGCGCTGACGATGCCCGACAGCGGTTCTTGCAGGGCCTCCAGGATTTCGTTGCTGTTGAGGGCGAAGCTGCGCGGCACGCCCTCGGCCAGGTTGCGACCCTTGATCTCGATCTCGCGCACCTCGCTGGTGGGATAGGCGCTGCCGATTTCGTGCTTGATCTTCTCGGCGGTCGGTTCACCGATCAGCACGCCGAAGTTGCGCCGTACGTAGTTGATGATGGCCTCGTCGAAGCGGTCGCCGCCGATGCGCACCGCGCCGGCGTAGACGATGCCGTTGAGCGAGATCACCGCCACCTCCGAGGTGCCACCGCCAATGTCCAGCACCATCGAGCCGCGTGCTTCCTCGACCGGAATGCCGGCGCCGATGGCCGCCGCCATCGGTTCGGGAATCAGATACACCACCCGGGCACCGGCGCCCATCGCCGATTCGCGAATCGCCCGCCGCTCCACCTGGGTGGAACCGCAGGGCACGCTGATCAACACCCGCGGGCTGGGGTTGAAGAACTTGCGGGCGTGGACCTTGCGGATGAAGTGCTGGAGCATTTTCTCGGTGACAGTGAAGTCGGCGATCACGCCGTCCTTCATCGGCCGGATGGTGGACAGGTTATTGGGCGTGCGGCCCAGCATCCGTTTGGCTTCGGCCCCCACCGCCGCGATGGTGCGGACACCCCGAACCGGGTCCTGATGGATGGCAACCACCGAGGGCTCGTTAAGAACGATGCCGCCGCCCCGAACGTAAATCAGTGTGTTAGCGGTCCCCAGATCGATTGAAAGATCGTTGGAAAACTTGCCGCGCAACCATTTGAACATGTTGTCGAAAACACCGGGTTATCAAAAATGGTCAATGCTAGCAAGCAGGGTAGTTAGGAGCAAGTCGATAAAATGTGCTAGGTTAAACCTCTCGTCACGCAGTCAGGAGAATTGACCCGATGTCCCTGGGACCCGCTGAAGTCGCCAAAATCGCCCATTTGGCGCGGCTAGCCATCCGTGAGCAGGATGCGCCAGCTTATGCCCGCAATCTGTCGGCCATTCTGGATCTGGTGGCGCAGATGAACGCCGTGGACACCACCGGCGTCACGCCGATGGCTCATCCGCTGGACATGGCGCAGCGCCTGCGCGCCGATGAAGTCGACGAACCCAACCAGCGCGAGCACTTCCAGGCCATCGCGCCTCGCACCGAGGCCGGGCTGTATCTAGTTCCCAAGGTCATCGAATAAGCCGCTTCAAGCCACCATGCACGACAAAACGATTGCCCAACTCGGCGCCGGCCTCGCCGCCGGCGAATTCAGCGGCGAGGAACTGGTTCGCGCGTTCCTGGAGCGCATCGCGCGCCACAATCCGCAACTGAACGCTTTTATCACCATCACCGCCGAATCCGCGCTGACGCAGGCCCGCGCCGCCGACCAGCGCCGCCAGCGCGGCGCGGCGGGACCACTGACCGGCGTACCCATCGCCCACAAGGACATTTTCTGCACCAACGGCGTGCGCACCTCCTGCGGTTCGCGGATCTTGGATCGGTTCATCGCGCCCTACGATGCCACGGTAGTCGAAAAACTCGCCGCCGCCGGCGCGGTGATGCTGGGCAAGACCAACATGGACGAGTTCGCGATGGGCTCGTCCAACGAAACCAGTTTCTACGGCCCGGCGCGCAATCCTTGGGATCTGGAGGCGGTGCCGGGCGGTTCCTCGGGCGGTTCGGCCGCCGCCGTGGCCGCGCGACTGACGCCCGGCGCGACGGGAACCGACACTGGTGGTTCGATTCGCCAGCCCGCCGCGCTGTGCGGCGTCACCGGCATCAAGCCGACCTATGGCCGGGTGTCGCGTTGGGGCATGATCGCCTACGCCTCCAGTCTCGATCAGGGCGGGCCGATGGCACGCACTGCCGAGGACTGCGCGCTGCTGCTGGGCGCGATGGCCGGTTTCGATCCGCGCGATTCCACCAGCGTGGATCGTCCCGTGCCCGATTATGTCGCCGCGCTCGATCGGCCGTTGGACGGGCTGAAAATCGGCCTGCCCAAGGAGTATTTCGGCGAAGGTCTGGACGGCGAGGTCGCGCGCGTGGTCGAGGCGGCGATTGCCGAATACCGCAAGCTGGGCGCGAACGTGATCGAGGTCAGCCTGCCCAACAGCCAGTTGGCGATTCCGGCCTATTACGTGATCGCGCCGGCGGAGTGCTCGTCCAATCTGGCCCGTTTCGACGGGGTGCGCTACGGCCATCGCTGCGAGAACCCCAAGGATTTGCTGGATCTCTACACCCGCTCGCGCGCCGAAGGCTTCGGCGCGGAAGTCAAGCGACGCATCCTGGTGGGGACTTTCGCCTTGTCGGCTGGCTACTACGATGCCTATTACCTGAAGGCGCAGCAAATTCGCCGCCTGATCAGCGACGATTTTCGCCGGGCGTTCGAACAGGTGGCCGTGATCGCCGGGCCGACCTCGCCGACCGTGGCGTTCAATCTGGGCGAGAAGGTGGACGACCCGATCACCATGTATCTGTCCGATATTTACACCATCGCGGTGAATCTGGCCGGACTGCCGGGCTTGTCGCTGCCGGTCGGCTTCGTCGGCCAACGGCCGGTCGGCCTGCAACTCATCGGCAATTATTTCGCCGAGGATCGCTTGCTGAACGTGGCGCACCGCTACCAGCAGGTCACCGACTGGCACCAGCGCGCCCCCGCCGCGTTCGCCTGACGGACTGCTCCCCTCGCCCTTCGGGAGAGGGGCTGGGGGTGAGGACGCTTCGCTTTCAAAAATTCTAGGGTAGTGCGACATGATGGAATGGGAAACTGTGATCGGGCTGGAAATCCACGCCCAACTCGCCACCAAGAGCAAGATTTTCTCCGGCGCCGCCACCGCTTACGGCGCGGAACCAAATACCCAGGCGTGCGCCATCGACCTCGGCCTGCCGGGCGTGCTGCCGGTGCTGAACCGCGAAGCGGTGCGCATGGCCGTCATGCTTGGGTTGGCCATCGGTGCTGACGTGGCGCGACGTTCGGTGTTCGCCCGCAAGAATTACTTCTACCCCGACCTGCCCAAGGGCTATCAAATCAGCCAGTACGAGCTACCGGTCGTCCAGAAAGGCCAGTTGATCATCGACCTGGAAGACGGAACCAGCAAGGTGATCGGCATCACCCGCGCCCATCTGGAGGAAGACGCCGGCAAGTC
>JAVMKH010000027.1:36276-37866 GCA_031732935.1 Candidatus Contendibacter sp. | reverse complement strand
TCCCGCCGTCTATGCCTGAAACCGTCTTCCTGCTTGCCATTCAGTATTTTTGCACTACCGTTTTTCCGAACGGCCGCTGGATGATGTCCGGCGTGCCACACCCCGGACTGGACCCCGTTCCCCGGGATCACCCTCTCGTTGTTAACGCCGCCCGGAATCCTGCCAATGGCCGATCTCGTCGTGTACTTCAATAAACCCGCCTACTGGGCGAACACCGTTCACATCCACTACTGGGATACCCGGCCGGGCTCTCAGGCCTCCACTTGGCCCGGCGTGCCGATGACGGCGGAAGCGGACGGCTGGTTCGTTCACCGGTTCGACGGTATCGAGGCCGCGAGCCTGGTGTTCAACGACAACCAGCGCTGCCAGACCGGCGATCTGCGGCGCGAGCGCGACGGGTTTTACGCCAACGGCCAGTGGCACGACAGCCAGGCGGCGGCCGAAGCCAGCGTCCTTGCTGCAATTGAAGTCGGTCGGAGCAGCGCTCCCGCCGTGATTCCCGCTCATCGCGCGCCCATCGACCCGGCCGGACCGCTAGGTGATTTCCGCGAGGAAACCATTTATTTTCTGCTCACCACCCGCTTTTACGACGGCGATCCAAGCAACAGCTTCTTCTGTCGCGACCGCATCAAGTTCAACCGCGCGACTGGCCAAGCCGAAGACCCGCACTGGCGCGGCGATTTCAAGGGTCTGATCCAGCGGCTCGACTACATCCGCGATCTGGGGTTCACCGCCATCTGGATCACACCGCCAGTGGAAAACCGAAGCGGTCTCGATTACCACGGCTACCATGCTTACGACTGGACCCGTATCGACCCCCGGTTGGAGTCGCCGGACGCGACCTATCAGGATCTGATCGACGAAGCCCACAAACGTGGCATCAAGATCATTCAGGACGTGGTCGTCAATCATTCCTGCCAATACGGCATTCGCGGCAAGGTCCACATCGACCATTTGCCGATCAAATACTACGTGCCGCAAGGCTCGGAGCAAGGCCGGGTCAACCACGGCCCGTATCAGGGTAGCCTCGGTAACTACGCCTGGCCGAACCGGGACGATATCGACAACCCGGTCGCCCCGGAATGGTATCGGGAACGCCATGCCATGGACCCGCAAGGCAAGATTCCGCTGGTCGATCCCAAGACCGGCGAGACCGTGCCCAAGCCCGGCTACAACCCCGGCCGCTTTTTCGGCATCGACGCCAACCACCTCGACCCCGAGTGGTACATGCAGCACGGCTTCATCTGCGGCGGCGACTGGGAAAGCGCCGCCGTCCAGTTGAAGCACATCGCCGGCGATTGCATCAACCTCGCCACCGACCGCCAGAACGTCAAGGATTATCTGATCGGTGCGATCAACCACTATCTCGATATGGGCGTGGACGCGCTCCGCATCGACACGGTCAAGCACGTGCCGCGCGACAACCTGCTGGAATACGTCAACGCCTGGAAGGCACACAAACCGGGCCTGTTCGTGTTCGGCGAGAACTTGGTCAAAGGTTACGGCTTTGGCGATCTGGGCGGCGGCGACAACGGCCCGTCCTTCATCCGTCCGTGGTGGTATACCCGACTGGGTCACGATCCACGCGAT
>JAVMKH010000027.1:11417-36154 GCA_031732935.1 Candidatus Contendibacter sp. | reverse complement strand
GGCGGCGGCGGCCTACAACCTGCTGTGGACGGTGCGCGGCATTCCCTGCCTGTATTACGGCGAGGAAATCGAGTTCATGAAGGGCGCGCCGCAGGACGTGATCGGCAACGACGACACCCTGGACACCACCGGCCGTGCCTATTTCGGCGACCATCTGACCGACGAACGGATCGGCCAGACCCAGAGCCATCCGCTCTATCAGCACATCAAGCGGCTCAACCAGATTCGCCGCGCCATCCCCGCCCTGCAAAAAGGGCCGATGAGCCAGGTGAACGAGTGGGGTAGCGGCATCAGCTTCGTCCGCGACCACAACCACAACCACGGCGAGAGCTACGCCGTGGTGGGACTGACCATCGGCGGCGGACAGGACATCAGCGTCGGTAATCTCCGCAACGGGGTTTATCGCGACGCCGTGAGCGGCAACGAGATCACCGTCCACCACGGCGGCATGTCCTTCCACGTACAGGCTAATTCCGCCGGCATCTACGTGCTGAACGGGCCGGGCAAGATTGGGGTGGATGGGGTTTATTTGCGGTAGTCGCGCTGGAAAACTTGGATCGACCGGGGTTTAGGGAGCGTGGATTCCTTACTGTAACTCTCCTGTAAGTTACACTACAGATACCGGTTGTTGCGTAGCACAACCGGCCAGGATCGCATGTTGGATAACATCTCCATCCAACATGCGATCTATCGTGATTACAGGGCCTTACTGTGAGGAATCCATCGATGACCGACGACCTTTCCGTTTTCCTGGCTCACGTTCGGCGGAACGAGACGGGCCGATGGTTACCGCACCATCTCGATGATCACCTACGCGGCGTTGCGTTACTCGCCGAGATGTTCGCCGCCGCGTTCGATGTGGGCGACTGGGCCAAACTGGCTGGCCTGTGGCACGACCTCGGCAAGTACCGCCCCGCATTTCAGCGTTATATCCGTGGCGCTTCCGGCTACGACGCTCATATCGAAACGCCGGACAAGGTAGATCATTCCACGGCGGGCGCACTGTACGCGATGCAGCGCATGAAGGATCTGGGCCGCATTCTCGCCTATCTGATCGCCGGACATCACGCAGGCTTGCCGGACTGGCAAAGCGCCGAGAAACCGGCTTCCAGCCTTGCCTATCGGCTGCAACAGCCCAATCTGCTCGCCGAAGCGCTGGCGCTATCCCCACCCGCCGACGTTCTCGACGCCCCGTCACCCACTTCCAATCCCGGTCAGCGTGATTACGCCCTGTGGATTCGGCTGCTGTTTTCCTGTCTGGTGGATGCCGATTTTCTCGACACCGAACAGTTCATGTCGCCGGACAAAACCGGATTGCGCGGCCACTATCCCTCGCTGACGGAACTGGAGCCGCGTTTCGAGGCGTACATGACTACGCTAGCGGCGCGAGCGGACGATACCCCGGTCAATCGAATGCGCGCGGCGGTACTGGATCGCTGCCGGAACGCGGCGGAACAAAGGCCGGGGCTGTTTTCGCTGACCGTGCCCACCGGCGGCGGCAAGACGCTGGCCTCGCTGGCGTTCGCCCTGCGCCACGCCCAGCGTCACGGCAAACGCCGCATTCTCTATGTTATCCCCTACACCAGCATCATCGAACAAACGGCGGACGTGTTTTGTCGCGTATTCGGCAAGGATGCCGTGCTCGAACATCACAGCAATCTCGATTCGGACCGGGAAACTCCGCGCAGCCGGTTGGCCTGCGAGAACTGGGATGCGTCGCTGATCGTAACCACCAACGTCCAATTCTTCGAATCGCTGTTCGCTGCCCGTCCCAGCCGAGCCCGCAAGCTCCATAACATCGTCAACAGCGTAGTGATTCTGGACGAGGCGCAATTGCTCCCACCCGATTTCTTGACGCCAATTCTGGGCACGATTCGGGAATTGAGCCGCCATTACGGCGTCAGTTTCGTGCTGTGTACCGCGACTCAGCCGGCTCTGACGTCCCAACGCGGTTTCGACTGGCGATTCGATGGGCTGGACGACGTGCGCGAGATCGTGGGTGACGCGGCGGCGGTACGGGAACTGCACGGGCAGTTGCGTCGCGTGGAGGTGGCGTTGCCTGAAGATTTACACGCACCGACGCCGTGGGAAGCGCTCGCCGCCGAACTGGCGGCCCATCCTCGCGCGCTGTGCATCGTGGATCGGCGCGACGATGCCCGCCTCCTGCACGGGTTGTTGCCGACGGGGACGGTCCATCTTTCCGGCTTGATGTGCGGTCAGCATCGCTCGGACGTTATCGAGAACATCAAACATCGCCTGAAGGACGCCGACACCCCTCTTCAGGTCGTCAGTACGCAACTGGTGGAGGCTGGCGTGGATTTGGATTTTCCGGTCGTTTACCGGGCGTTGGCGGGGTTGGATTCCATCGCCCAGGCGGCGGGACGTTGCAATCGTGAAGGGCGCTGTTTCAATTTGGGACGGGTCGTGGTGTTCGTGCCGCCCACTCAACCTCCCATTGGCCATTTGCGCCAAGCTTGCGACGTAGGGCGACAAGTGTTGCAACGTTGCCCGCCCGATCCGCTTGCGCCTGAACTTTTTGCCGAATATTTCCAAAGTCTGTATTGGCGCAAGGGTACAGAAGGGCTCGATTCCAAGGGAATCATAGTGTTGCTGAAAAACAATCAGCGGTTGGAGTTCAGTTTCCGCACTGCCGCTGAGCGGTTCCAGTTGATCCCTGAAACGCAAGCGCCAGTGATCGTGCGTTACGGCGACAGCGAGCGTCTGTTGGCACGATTGGTGCCAAGTGGCGATGACCTGGATCGGAAAACGCTGCGCCAACTGCAACGCTATGTGGTGAATATCCCCCGCCGGGTTCATCAACGCTTGCTGGCGGATGGCGCCATCAAGGAACAGTGGCCCGGCGTGTATGTCCAGGTTGCGCCGCTTTACGACCCGGAGATTGGTTTACGAGTGGAACAGGCGGTCAACTATGCGCCGGATGATCTGATCGCTTGATGGACCGTACAAGAACCCCTCGCCCGCTTGCGGGAGAGGGGCCGGGGTGAGGGTTATTTTTCAATGGCTAGCCGAAACATCTTTGAGAACATGAGGTTGCAATGACGCTGGATAGCGCGGTGTGTCTGCGGGCATGGAGTGATTATGCCTGTTTTACTCGGCCGGAGATGAAGGTGGAGCGGGTCTCCTACGACGTGATGACGCCCTCCGCTGCCCGTGGCGTGCTGGAGGCGATTTTGTGGAAACCGCAAATCGTCTGGCGGGTAACCCGGATTGATGTGCTCAAGCCGATTCGCTGGGGTTCGGTACGCCGCAACGAGGTCGCCAGCGTGGTTTCCATGGACAACGTTAAAACCGCGATGAATCGGGGCAAGGGCGCGCTGGGACTATATGCGGATGGAGATCGGCAACAGCGCGCCGCGCTGCTGTTGCGCGAGGTGGATTACCTGATCCACGCCCGCTTCGAGTTGACCGATCAAGCCGATCCCGGCGACACGCTCGCCAAATATGCGGCCATGTTCCGCCGCCGCGCCGAGAAAGGCCAATGTTTCAACCAACCCTATTTGGGTTGCCGGGAATTCTCGGCGGCGTTCGCCTGGGTGGACCCGGCTGGGCCGTGGCCGGCGCCGATTGCCGACAGCCGCGATTTGGGCTGGATGCTGTACGACCTAGAATATCGCGGTTCCGAGCCAACGCCATGTTTCTTCCGCGCCCAACTCGACAACGGAACGGTCAGGATTCCAGCTTGGGACAGCGAGGAGATCGTTCGATGATCCTGCAAACTTTGTTTGATTATTACCAGCGAAAGAAAAAAGATTTACCGCCATTTGGTTATGAGTTGAATGACAGGATACCTTTCACCATTGTTCTTGATGAAAAAGGGAATTTTCTAGATTGGGAAGATAACAGATCAAGTGAGGGAAAAAAGAAAAGATCTCGCCCATTTTTTGTACCACAAAGCCAAAAGCGTCCAGGTACAAAAGGTTGGCAAACCGCATTTCTTCTTTGGGATCATATTGGTTACGTATTAGGCCATGATTCCGAAGACCCGGACCTAGCAAGGAAGCAACATCAAAGTTTCCTAGCAAAATTAGATCAAACCTTCCCAAGTCCGGTTTCTGATGCCGGTGTTTTTGCTGTCAAGGAATTTCTAAAACGTAGTGATTTCAACAAACTGTACCAACACCCGGCTTGGGAGGAAATCAAAAACAAACCATTTAATATTACCTTCCGTTTACAAAGTGATCAAAACTTGATTTGCCAACGCGAAGCGGTACAAAAAGCAATTGCGGTAATGGAATCCCAAAATACAGCCGGGCGTGGTCGTTGCTTGGTTACCGGTGAGATAGGTTCTATTTCACGATTACATACGGCGATCAAGGAAATAAGTGGAGCACAAACCAGCGGTGCTGATATTGTTGCTTTCAATTTTGGATCTGCTTGTTCCTACGGTAAAACCTTCCATGATCGAGGTATGAATGCACCTGTAAGTGAATATGCGATGTTCGCTTACACTACCGCACTCAATTACCTTCTACGTGTAGGTTCCAGCCAGAAATTGCTGGTTGGTGAAGATACTTTCGTATTTTGGGCCGAAAAGCCCGATCCCGCTGAGGAACTGATAGCTGATTGGTTGCAACCCGATCCAGATGACCCAGCGCGTGGGACAATAGCAGTGGAAACATTGTGTAAGGCACCGAAAACGGGTGTGCGACCATTTGATGATGACTATACCCGCTTTTTTGTGCTGGGCCTCGCGCCGAACAATGCCCGTCTGTCCGTGCGATTGTGGAATGCGAGTACGGTACGCGAACTGGCGGCGAACATCCGCCGGCATTTCGATGATCTTGCCATCGTCCGGCCTCCTCACGAACCAGAATACTTGCCGCTCTTGCGCTTGCTGAAAGCCACCGCCGCCCAAGGCAAAAGCGAGAACATCCCGCCGCCGCTGGCTGGTGAAGTGCTGCGCGCGATTCTCGCGGGAACACCGTATCCGCAAACCCTGCTGGTCGCCGCCTTGCAACGCATTCGCGCCGAACAGGGCGCGGTTAATTACGTTCGTGCGGCTTTGATCAAGGCTGTGCTGGTTCGCAATGCTCGATTTAATCATCCCGCCAAACAGGAGGTTGACGTGCCGCTCGATCCACAAAATCCCAATATCGGCTATCGCTTGGGTCGTTTGTTCGCTGTACTGGAACGTGCCCAAGCATTAGCGAGTGGTGATCTTAACGCCACTATCCGTGACCGGTTTTACGGCGCTGCTTCGGCCACGCCGGTTACCGTTTTCCCGTATTTGCTCAACAAGCTTGCGCCGCATCATCTCAACAAGCTCGCTATCGGGCAAAAAATCTGGCTGGAAAACCTGATCGGCCAGATATTGGAAGCGGTCACCCAATTTCCGCCTCATCTGAACCTGGACGACCAGGGGCGGTTCGCCATCGGCTACTACCACCAACGACAGGATTTTTTCACGAAAAAACTGACCGATAATCAAACTGCTGATCAGGGAGCGCTCCACCATGACTGACGCGATCAAAAACCGTTACGACTTCGTGTTGCTATTCGACGTGATCGACGGCAATCCCAACGGCGACCCGGACGCCGGCAACATGCCGCGCATGGACTCGCAAACCGGCCATGGTTTGGTCACCGATGTCTGCCTGAAGCGCAAGGTGCGCAATTACGTGGGAATCGCCAAAGGCGAGACACCGCCTTATGAAATCTATGTGAAGGAAAAAGCCGTACTGACCGACCAGCAGGAAAAAGCGTATTTGGCTCTCGGGTTCGATCCAAAAGGTACTGAAGGCAAACGCAAAGGTGGAGATGAAGTCGGCGAAGCTCGCAAGTGGATGTGCAAGAATTTTTTCGATATTCGCGCCTTTGGTGCGGTAATGAGCTTGAAAGAGGCCAACTGTGGTCAGGTGCGCGGGCCGGTCCAGATAACATTCGCCCGCAGCATGGACCCGATTACCCCGGCGGAGCATTCGATCACCCGCATGGCGGTCGCTACCAAGAAGGAAGCCGAAGCCCAACAAGGCGATAATCGCACGATGGGCCGCAAGTTCACGGTGCCCTATGGCCTGTACCGGGCGCACGGCTTTATCTCGGCGCATCTGGCGGCGCAGACCGGATTCTCGGATGAGGACTTGGCGCTGCTGTGGGAAGCGCTGGGCAACATGTTCGAGCACGACCATTCCGCCGCCCGTGGTCAGATGACGACGCGCGGCTTGTACGTGTTCCAGCACGTCACCGCCTTGGGCAACGCGCCCGCGCATCGCCTGTTCGAGCGGGTTTCGGTCGCCATGCGCGATCCTGGCGCTACGCCGCGCGCTTTCGACGATTACGCGGTCGCGGTGGATGAATCGGGCCTGCCCGAGGGAATGACCTTGTTGCGGCTGGTCGGGTAGAGCGCCATGCCCGCGCCGGACGACGAGTTGGACGACGCGATAGCGATCTCGGCGCTCCAGCATTACAGCTATTGCCCGCGTCAATGCGCGTTGATCCACGCCGAGCAAGCATGGGACGAGAACGTGTACACCTTGCGCGGGCGGGCGGTGCATGAGCAGGTGGATACGCCCGAAAGCCGGGCCGAGGGCGAGGTTCGGGTCGAGCGCGCCTTGCCACTGTACTCGCGGCGGTTGGGTTTGGTGGGCCGGGCGGATGTGGTGGAATTTCTGCCCGACGGCACCCCTTTTCCCGTGGAGTACAAGCACGGCCCGCGTCGCGCCCGGCAGCACGACGATTTGCAAGTGGCGGCGCAGGCGATGTGCCTGGAGGAAATGCTCGGCCGATCCGTGCCGCGCGGCGCGATTTTTCACCACAGTTCCCGGCGACGGCGAGAAGTGGCGATCACGGCCGCGTTGCGCGCCACGGTGGAGGAAATGGTGCCGAAGATTCGGGCGATGCTGGCCGGCGGGCACCTGCCGCCGCCCGTGGCGGACGCGCGCTGCAAGGAATGCTCGCTGTTCGATCTCTGCCAACCGGCGATGATCGCGGGCACCGCGCGCCTTCATACTCTGCGAGAAACCCTCTACGACCCGGATGCGGACGAGGAAGAGTCATGCGCCACCTCCTGAACACGCTCTATGTGATGACCCAGGGTGCGTATCTCCATCTGGAAGGGGAAACGCTGGTGGTGGAGATCGAGCGCCAGAAGCGGTTGCAGGTGCCGTTGCACCATCTGGGTAGCGTGGTGATCTTCGGCGATATCATGGTAAGTCCGGCGGCGTTTCACCGTTGCGCCGACGATGGGCGGGGCGTGGTTCTGCTGGATCGGCGTGGCCAGTTCAAGGCAAGGCTGGAGGGTCCGCTGAGCGGAAACATCCTGCTGCGGCAGGCGCAACACCGGGCGGCGGCGACTCAGGCACTGGAGTTGGCGCGGGCCTTCGTGGCGGGCAAGCTGAGGAATGCGCGTCAAATCGTGCTGCGCGGGGCGCGCGACACCAACAACGACGCCGACCGCGAGGCGTTGCGGCAAAACGGGCGATTGCTGGCCAGTCATATCCGGCGCTTGTCCAGCGTGACGACGCTGGACCAGGCGCGGGGTGAGGAAGGCGACGGCGCGCGTGTCTATTTTTCGGCAGTGCGTTATCTGATCCGCGCCGATGCACGGGAAGTGTTTTCATTTGAACGGCGCAGTCGCCGTCCGCCTTTGGATCGCTTCAACGCTTTGATTTCCTTTCTTTACACTTTGCTGGTCCATGATTGCCGAACGGCAGTGGAGAGTGTGGGACTGGATGCGCAGTTGGGCTTTCTCCACACGGTTCGGCCAGGACGCCCTGCCTTGGCGCTGGATCTGATGGAGGAATTTCGTCCTCTGGCGGACCGGTTGGCGTTGACGTTGATTAATCGTGGCCAACTGACCGAGAAAGATTTCGAGGCACGGCCCGGCGGGGCGGTGTATTTGTCCGAAACCGGTCGAAAAACTGTGCTGGCAGCGTATCAGCAGCGCAAGCAGGAAGAAATCGGTCATGCGCTGCTGCAACAACCTGTTCCAGTGGGTTTGTTGCCCCACGTTCAGGCCCGGTTGTTGGCTCGCGTGCTGCGGGGGGATGTGGAAGGTTATTTGCCGTTTTTGGTTCGTTAAGTTGTCGCACGATTCGCCCATCCTGGATTAGCGTGCATGGATTGAAACCAACATGATGATTTTGGTGAGTTACGATGTTCGTACCGAAGCTGCGGCAGGTCGGCGCAGGTTACGCCGGGTCGCGCGGGTATGCCTCAACTACGGCCAGCGTGTACAAAAATCGGTGTTCGAGTGCCGCGTGAATCAGGCTCAGTATGAGGCGATGGAACGCGCGTTGCTGGCCGAGATTGATCTGAATGAGGATAACTTGAGATTTTATCGCCTCACGGAACCGCTGGCGCAGCATGTCAAGGAGTTTGGCGTGTTCCGGGCAGTGGATTTTGAAAACGACTCTTTGGTCGTTTGAGTGGAAATTTTGCGCGAACCCCAAGCAACCGCCCGAGGTAGGGGGGGTTCGCGCATATCTTAATAGACTGAAGGTAAAGGATTTTTTATTTTTCATGTCGCGAATTCCGAAGCGTGGCTCAGCGATGAAAGCAGGTTCCGAAAAACGTCATCAATACTTGAACTTAATCAATAAGTTGCGATAATACGGATTCGCCCGCCGTAATTGGCGGGCGCGGATTGAAACTGTCTCACTTGACCGCGAGCGCCCAACGATGATCGATTCGCCCGCCGTAATTGGCGGGCGCGGATTGAAACATCCAATCCTGGATCGCGCGCCAGGGGGGCATCTGATTCGCCCGCCGTAATTGGCGGGCGCGGATTGAAACAAAACTTCACAAGCTCATCGAGATTTGCGCGACCGATTCGCCCGCCGTAATTGGCGGGCGCGGATTGAAACTGCTGCGCAACAACTCATTTCGTGGATGCCCTAGCGATTCGCCCGCCGTAATTGGCGGGCGCGGATTGAAACAGCGCATGGCGCAGCAGGGTGTCCTTGATTTCGAGATTCGCCCGCCGTAATTGGCGGGCGCGGATTGAAACCTTGAGCGGATCGATCCACAGCAGGGCCGGCGCGCGATTCGCCCGCCGTAATTGGCGGGCGCGGATTGAAACATAACGCGGATCACCGGGTCTTCGCTGGCCCTCACGATTCGCCCGCCGTAATTGGCGGGCGCGGATTGAAACCTCGCCGTAGGCGATGCGTTCGCCGGTCGGCCGGCGATTCGCCCGCCGTAATTGGCGGGCGCGGATTGAAACTTGCTCCATGTGTTCAAGCAGCTTTCCGGCGAGGGATTCGCCCGCCGTAATTGGCGGGCGCGGATTGAAACATGTCCGCAATACTCATTGCCGCCGGTCACGACGCGATTCGCCCGCCGTAATTGGCGGGCGCGGATTGAAACGTTGGACGTGCCCGGAGGGAACCAACCGACGGCGGGATTCGCCCGCCGTAATTGGCGGGCGCGGATTGAAACAGCGATCCGTGAGCCACAACCGGGTTTGCGGCGCAGATTCGCCCGCCGTAATTGGCGGGCGCGGATTGAAACTCGGTATAGGCTGGGGTCGGGCCAGGGTCGGCGGGATTCGCCCGCCGTAATTGGCGGGCGCGGATTGAAACATCCGTCACGTACAAAACGGGGCGGTTCGCCTCGGGATTCGCCCGCCGTAATTGGCGGGCGCGGATTGAAACTTGCGCGGATCGGGGATCAGGACCAACAGGGCGCGATTCGCCCGCCGTAATTGGCGGGCGCGGATTGAAACGTTCTACATCGATTTTGTGGAGCGGCGAACGGAAGATTCGCCCGCCGTAATTGGCGGGCGCGGATTGAAACTGGAACGGATGCAATACGCCCTATGGGGGGCGTTGATTCGCCCGCCGTAATTGGCGGGCGCGGATTGAAACGAGATTACCTACGGCAGGTCCAGGGCATCCTGGCGGATTCGCCCGCCGTAATTGGCGGGCGCGGATTGAAACCCCAGAGTGGCCCGCTTGGTTGTCGTTCCATGAAAGATTCGCCCGCCGTAATTGGCGGGCGCGGATTGAAACATTGCCGATGGAAGAAAACCGCATACCTGGGGCCGATTCGCCCGCCGTAATTGGCGGGCGCGGATTGAAACTGTTGATAAAGTCGCCCGTCCGGAACGCATGGGCGGATTCGCCCGCCGTAATTGGCGGGCGCGGATTGAAACGTCGTGCAGAACCACATCGGCGGTACACACCGACAGATTCGCCCGCCGTAATTGGCGGGCGCGGATTGAAACTGCCACAAGAAAAGCAACCCAAAACCCTGCACATGATTCGCCCGCCGTAATTGGCGGGCGCGGATTGAAACATTGAATGCGGACGGGCGTATGAGACGGGAGTAATAGCGATTCGCCCGCCGTAATTGGCGGGCGCGGATTGAAACAAACTCTCGGATTTCTCGGTCAGCGCCTTGAACTGGATTCGCCCGCCGTAATTGGCGGGCGCGGATTGAAACCAGTTTGGAAGACCGGGAAGAAGTCGCCCAGCGCATGATTCGCCCGCCGTAATTGGCGGGCGCGGATTGAAACACAATCTCGTTGAGCGCGTCGATGGCGGTCCCGAAGATTCGCCCGCCGTAATTGGCGGGCGCGGATTGAAACAGCACCCAATCCGTATAACCGCCCTCGGCGATGACGATTCGCCCGCCGTAATTGGCGGGCGCGGATTGAAACCCCGTATTTCCGCCGGGGCCAGACGCGCGGGCTGGATTCGCCCGCCGTAATTGGCGGGCGCGGATTGAAACAAGATCGTTGTGTTCACCGTCGAAGCCCGCTAGCACGATTCGCCCGCCGTAATTGGCGGGCGCGGATTGAAACTTGATCGATGCCCGGCTGAAAAACGCCTACGAGGGCGATTCGCCCGCCGTAATTGGCGGGCGTGGATTGAAACGCACTCGAACACCCCGCCGATGCGGGCATGGCTGGATTCGCCCGCCGTAATTGGCGGGCGCGGATTGAAACTTGTACGAAACTTCTACAGACCGCCTCGACATCAAGATTCGCCCGCCGTAATTGGCGGGCGCGGATTGAAACGATGACTCGGCGATGCGTCAGGCCGAGACCATGGGATTCGCCCGCCGTAATTGGCGGGCGCGGATTGAAACTGTGGAGTTTCGAGCATGGCGCTCACGAATTTTGGATTCGCCCGCCGTAATTGGCGGGCGCGGATTGAAACAGGGCAAGGCCAAGGGCCGGCTCGACGCGAAGCTGATTCGCCCGCCGTAATTGGCGGGCGCGGATTGAAACTCCCATGATTTGCTCGAATTTTTGCCCGGCTACGGATTCGCCCGCCGTAATTGGCGGGCGCGGATTGAAACTTCGAAGCCAACCGAACATCACCACCCCCTCAATAGATTCGCCCGCCGTAATTGGCGGGCGCGGATTGAAACAATGTACAGCCGGTTGCTGCCGGCCTCGTTGTAGGATTCGCCCGCCGTAATTGGCGGGCGCGGATTGAAACCTGCTTGATGAACGGCTTGACGTTGCCGTCGGCGGATTCGCCCGCCGTAATTGGCGGGCGCGGATTGAAACATTTTGAGAAAGCGCTGCATCTAGCACTAGCGTGGGATTCGCCCGCCGTAATTGGCGGGCGCGGATTGAAACAAGGTCTTCCGCGCAACCGATATTACCGTCGGCGGATTCGCCCGCCGTAATTGGCGGGCGCGGATTGAAACATTGCGATAATGGACGGCTGGAACGCCATTTATGAGATTCGCCCGCCGTAATTGGCGGGCGCGGATTGAAACTTATGCTTGCCGCGCCCAGGTGCCGACCAGGGACGATTCGCCCGCCGTAATTGGCGGGCGCGGATTGAAACCCCGACCGTCATTGTTTCGCCCGCGCCCAGGTCGGGATTCGCCCGCCGTAATTGGCGGGCGCGGATTGAAACCAGTGGAGCGAGGGCGGCGTTGTGAGCCAGCAACGGATTCGCCCGCCGTAATTGGCGGGCGCGGATTGAAACATTGGGCGCTATGCGGTATTCCAACCGGTACACCGATTCGCCCGCCGTAATTGGCGGGCGCGGATTGAAACGCTTTGCGCCCCGGCATCATGGGGCGCATGGCGATGATTCGCCCGCCGTAATTGGCGGGCGCGGATTGAAACATGATTCAGATTTTGGGAATCGACACGGATGGCGAGATTCGCCCGCCGTAATTGGCGGGCGCGGATTGAAACGCGGATGGTCATCACGCTCGGCGCGGATGGATATCGATTCGCCCGCCGTAATTGGCGGGCGCGGATTGAAACCGTGCCGGCATTGTTATAGAGCCGGGTGGTCAGCGATTCGCCCGCCGTAATTGGCGGGCGCGGATTGAAACGTAGGACATGATTTACTCCTCGCGGCTCTGCCGCGGATTCGCCCGCCGTAATTGGCGGGCGCGGATTGAAACTCGTTCGGCGGGGCCCAGCGGTCGATCACTTCGCGATTCGCCCGCCGTAATTGGCGGGCGCGGATTGAAACTTTTTTCCAGAGACGAGATCGCTATGCTGGAAAAGGATTCGCCCGCCGTAATTGGCGGGCGCGGATTGAAACATCAGGCCGAGCCCCCCGCAAGGGGACTCGGCCTTGATTCGCCCGCCGTAATTGGCGGGCGCGGATTGAAACATCAAGGACGCGATACTTCCCATCGCGGCCAGTAGATTCGCCCGCCGTAATTGGCGGGCGCGGATTGAAACATCGTCTTCACCGCGCCCCAGTGGGGCATCCGCGGATTCGCCCGCCGTAATTGGCGGGCGCGGATTGAAACAGTTGCAAGACATTGCCGACGTCATCCCCGGCACGATTCGCCCGCCGTAATTGGCGGGCGCGGATTGAAACATGCGTCCTCCAATTCACTGCCGGATAGGCAGCTGATTCGCCCGCCGTAATTGGCGGGCGCGGATTGAAACTGCTATAACCTCAAGCGAACCTATATGTACTGTTGATTCGCCCGCCGTAATTGGCGGGCGCGGATTGAAACCAGCTTGACCGGCGTCTGCTCACCGTGTCGGTCCCGGATTCGCCCGCCGTAATTGGCGGGCGCGGATTGAAACGATAAGGCATCCATTACCCCGCGCTCGCCCTGATGATTCGCCCGCCGTAATTGGCGGGCGCGGATTGAAACATCCAACTTGTCGTGGAACGCGGCTTCGTCGATGGATTCGCCCGCCGTAATTGGCGGGCGCGGATTGAAACGTACTACGCAGCGACAAACCGAAAGCCTTGCCACGATTCGCCCGCCGTAATTGGCGGGCGCGGATTGAAACTCGGCGGACACCCTGGAGTATTTCGGCGCATGACGGATTCGCCCACCGTAATTGGCGGGCGTGGATTGAAACAAGGGCGACGAAGTCATTTCCACGTACACCGAGCGATTCGCCCGCCGTAATTGGCGGGCGCGGATTGAAACACGTACCGGGGTGAACCGGTGGCGCGTACCTCCACGATTCGCCCGCCGTAATTGGCGGGCGCGGATTGAAACTTGGGTGGCCGGGCGATGCCGGGCTCGCACGGCACGATTCGCCCGCCGTAATTGGCGGGCGCGGATTGAAACCCGATAGGACCAGACAGCTTATTACGCTGTACAACGATTCGCCCGCCGTAATTGGCGGGCGCGGATTGAAACCGCTGAACGATGAAGCGATGCGGGTACTACGCGGCGATTCGCCCGCCGTAATTGGCGGGCGCGGATTGAAACCTTTTCGGTTCCCTCGTTCACCGTGACGATTTTCGATTCGCCCGCCGTAATTGGCGGGCGCGGATTGAAACATCTGCAAGACTATAGCCTGATCCGCCTGTTCCCTATCGCCGCCCTAGACGGCGACAGGGAATGAGCCATCAACGTACAGCCGCTTCACCGGGCAAAATACGCTTTCGCGATAGCCTGTACGTGGGTGCGGATCATGATGTTGCCGGGGATATCTCCGAACACGTTGCCCTTCGGTGTGTTGCAGTGGATCGCGCTATTGGTGGCGGCATGGATGATTTCGTGTATCAGGCAGTAGCCGTCCGGATCGGGGTTGGCGCCGATCAGGCAATAGGGAAGCCAGTTCGAGTTCAAGACCGTGATGCCGTAACCGGAGGCCTTGAACTGGCAAAAAAACACTGGAAGGCGCTGGCGCTTGTCTTTGGTGGCCTGATCGTCAAAGATCGCGGCGGCCTGATTCCGTAACCAGTTGTAAGTGTAGGGAGTGTTTTCGGGATCGTTGACCAGGAGCTGGGTGGGATCGCCGGGAATCTGGATGGTGTGGTTGGGTGCGCTCTGGCGGGACTTGGGGTAGATGTCCAGCCCCAGACCGTGCTCGGCCAACATCTGCTCCGCCTTCTTGAGTACTTTTTGCGAGGTGTCCTGGTAGTAGTTCGAGACCCAAAACAGGGTCAACCTGACCGTCGTTTTGCCGGGATGCTTGTAGTGGGGGTCCCAATCGGTCGTGTTCACGGCAAGAATCGCTCCTGTCCAATTATTTAAGAGTTCGGGTGGCGAGGGTCTTTGATCGGATGATCGACCCTTCCTCGAAGGGGTTCGCCGTCGCGGGGCAATGGTCTTCGGCAAGGTTTGAAGTGCAAGTTCGTTGCCAATCCTTTGCGCTTCGATCCATGACCCGAACCGTCGAAGCGCCTTCGTCCGATGTCCGCGATGATCGAGCGATACTGAATACCTCGGAGTGGGGCAACGGGCTTGGGCCGGGCGCGTCGCGCGGTTCTTTTTGGGCCGACGGGCCACACCGACCGAACCGTCTGACCCCATACCTGCGCCGGATCGCGCTGCCGTGACCAAAACCGGCGAGCGCTGGCGGATAGCCCGCTGAACCCTGCGCCCAGGGCGATGGAATCCCGTGAATGACGGTAAACTGGTTACCGCCCTCGCACTGGCGTGACGATCCGTTCGTGGGTGCTCGCGCGGCCGGATGGCTGTCCAACCGTGACGGAGGTTATTCGATGCGAACCCCGCTGCTTTGCCTGATCGTCGGTTACCTGCTACTGGTTGGGATCATCGCCCTGAACCAGAAACGGATGCTGTATTTTCCCGATCCCACGCCACCCTCGGTCGATAATTTGCGCCCGGTCAGCGGGCCGGCGCTGGCGATCTGGCCGGCGGCCAGCGGCCCCGCGTTTCGGGGTTATGTCAGCGCTGACCCGACGGCGCATCCCCCGACGCGCGGCACGGTGGTGGTGTTCCACGGCAACGCCGGCAGCGCCCGCGATCGGGGCTACTACTTGGCGGCGCTGGAACGGCGGGGCTATCGGGTAGTCCTGGCTGAGTATCCGGGCTACGGCGGGCGAGCCGGGGAACTGGGCGAGTCGTCCTTCGTGGCCGATGGCCGGGAAACCGCCCGGCGGGCGCTGGCGGAATTCGGCGGTCCACTATGGCTTTGGGGCGAGTCGCTCGGGGCCGGGGTGGCGGCGGCGGTGGCGGCCGATCGCGCGCTGCCGGTCGCCGGCGTGGCGCTGATCACGCCCTGGGACAGCCTGCCGGAACTGGCGCAAACGCTGTATTGGTACTTGCCGGCGCGTTGGTTGCTGCTCGACCGCTACGACAACCTGACCCACCTGAGCCAGTATCCGGGACCGGTGGCGATCCTGGTCGCCGAACGGGACGAGATCATCCCGGCGCGGCACAGCCAACGCCTGTACGAGACGCTGCGCGAGCCGAAGCGGCTCTGGCTCTTTCCAGCGGCGGGCCACAACAGTTGGCCCGTCCAGCCGACGGCGGCTTGGTGGGACGAGGTTTCGGACTGGTTGAACGCGACGCGGCACTAAACGGTGGCAATACTTCTGGACAGCCCTGGACGGGTCGGATGAAATGGCGGGCGATGCCCAACCCACCCAACCGGGACCCGCCATGCGCTTTGAGGATTTGCCCCTGAACGACCGCCACGCCGCCGAAATAGCCGCCAGCCGGTTCCTGGCGCGACACCGCTATGTCAGCCTGGACGAGGCGTGCCAGACGCTCGACCTGGTCCTACCCGAGCTGTGGAGCCGGATTCTGCGAGAGGCGGGATTGCCAGATTGCGATCCACCGGCGTTCTCGCCTTTCGCATGATCCCTCACAGCGCGCCGGCGACCGACTCAGGACGCCTCGACGCGGACCTCCTTGGTCTGCTCCATCTGATGGATCACCCCTTCCAAGTCGATCTGGTCGGGGTTCGTGCTGGGCTGCTCCCGCAGCCGCGCCAGCAGTTCAAGCTGTTCCCAAGTTTCATGGGAGCCATCCGGCTGTTGCACGAAGGCGGCCCAAGGTACGAACTTGGTCAGTGGGAAGCGCTGACCCGCCTTGGGCGAGATGTCGATATGCAGTCCGGAGACATACAGCACCCGCTTGCCCTGGTAACCGTGCTCCCGGACGATGGTGCGGAAGGTGCGGTCGAATTCCACCTGAGTGTTGACCTGGGCGGCGGTCAGTAGCGGATGCGGCGCGGTCACGATCCAGGCCATCGGCTCAAGCAGATTCTGTTCCAGGTGACTGCGGCCCTCCAGGTCCCCCTGGATATCGCGCTTGAACCGGAAATATTCCGGCAATAAGCGGTCGCCGATTGGTTCACGTCGTCCCTCCGTCCAGCCGGCCTGTTCCATCTGGCGTCGCAACTCGGGCGCGGCGAGCAGGCTCTTGGCCGTGCTCTGGCAATGCACCGGCCGAAATCCACCGCCGGCATCTGGTTTCGCCAAGCGCTCCAGGTTCAGGAACAGCCCCTCGTTGCGATTCTCTCGCAGTAACTGGTTGTCGATGGTGACGAGGTCGTTTTCTCCCTCGCGCTCCAGCAGGATGTTGTCACGGGCGAAGGCGTACTCTTCCTGATACCAGCGCAGCACCGCTTCGATCTTGCCACAACTGGCGGTCAGATGCCGGTCCTCGCTTTGCAGCCGCCGGTAGGCGCCAAAAACACGGCATTCCGGATCGTAGCCGACATGACTGGCGTGAATGATCACCATGTCCCGCCCGTGCTCGGCGTGGGGCGCGTGGCGGTCGGTGGCCACGATGCCGCCGACCTGGCCATGATTGAACGGAAACACTCCAAAATGCTTGGTGATCAGGATAATCGGATAGCCCTGGTTCTCGTCCGAGCAGAACGCCCGTGAGGGCATGATTTTGCCGGCTTCGAAACCGAGCGACCGGCACAGGTTGTACAGCCGGGGAATGAAGCTGCTGTAACGCAACATCATGCCGGCGATATGGAAGTCAGCCATCAGGGCGCGAATGTTGGCGGTGGATGAGTACATGGCGATTTCACTATGGAAGTCCACTCACGGAAAACGCTGGTTCACCGCGCCGTGATTCACCAGCGTTCGCGCCCCTTGCCTGAAGCAGCAAGCGTCAGAGCGCCAGCCGTTTGAGGACGTTTTGCCGGAAAGGCGTTGCCTGCTTGGGGTTGGGTAGCTCCCGGCTCAAGGCGTCCAGCGCCTGGGCCAGGTTGCTGACCGAAGCCCAGGTTTCCTTGCAAACGACAGCGGCCATGGGTCCGATGAACTCCGCCAGTTCCTGCTGCAGAACAGCTTTGATCGGGTCGGTCAACATCCGCCCGCTTATCGGATCGGTGGCGGTGGGTTGAATCCGCCCACTCACCGGATCGGTGGCGGTGGGCCGAATCCGCCCACTCACCGGATCGGTGGCGGTGGGCCGAATCCGCCCGCTCACCGGATCGGTGGCGGTGGGCCGAATCCGCCCGCTCACCGGATCGGTGGCGGTGGGCCGAGGAGCCTCGCTCGCAAGCTGTCTCAGGATGTCCTCCGTGGAGGGCAAGACCAGCCTACTTGGTGAAGCCTGCCCCTCGAAAAAGCGGCAAACACCAACCTTGAAGTCCTGCCCCTTGAGCAGCGATAAGGCTTCCAAACCTCGTTTATTTTGAAAGACCAGGAAAACAATCTCACCCTGATCCAGGCCGAACTGCGCTAGACGATGATCGCTGCTCGCAATGAAAAGCATGCCGGTGCGTTTTTCCCGACACAGCCTGGGCAGATCGTCGTTCATCAACTCCGCAAAATGGAAAAATTGTGATTGGACCATATCCAGTACCTCCGGGGTACGCCTGCCCCATCAAGAGCAATATCATCAATGCTTATCGCGTCATGACGTCTTGCGCAATCGATCGATGGCGATCTTGATGCTTATCGTCATTCGCTCAATGGCGCGCGCCAAGGCACCGATCTCATCGCGACGCTCGGTGCCGATAACTCTTTGGTCGAATCCCTTACCAAGGCTGATGTTTTCGGCAATAACGGTCAGATCCGAAATCGGATTGGCCAGTTGCCGGGATAGCAAATAGGCTACTCCTAGCACCAACACTAGGGACAAAGCAATTAATATCCATGCACTATGCCTTGCCTCCAGCAAGGGCGCGAAGGCATCGTCATAATTTTGCTGGATGATCAGGGTCCAGCCCAGGCTGGTCTTTTGAGTATGGGCCACGACGCGCCGACCTTCCTCCTCGTAAAAGATTGGCTCTCGATCGGTCTCTCGCGCCTGCAACGCCGGATGCGCCCTAAAATCCTGCAAAGCCTGAGCAACTCGCTCCGGCTTGCCGTGGGCGATGACCTTGCTGTTCTGATCCACCAGGATGGCGAAGCCAGTTTGGCCGATCCTGGCTCCGGTCACCGCTGTGGAAACGTCCACCAGATGCATGGCCATGGCTATCACCCCCGCCGGAGCTGAATCCGTGGCGTTGGCGGTGGTCGCCCGGATCGGACTGGCCAGGATCAACGCCGGCTTCTGGGTGGTTCGGCCGATCACGACCTCCTGTCCAATTGGCTTCCCCTCCAACACTTGCTTGAAGTAATTCCGATCACCGTAGGATTGAGGCGGATTTTCATCGCTGCGGCTGATGTTCCAGCCTTCGCGGTCCGTGGTAAACACCAGATACGCCCATTCGTAGGTGCTCTGAACGGCTTTGAGAACCGGTCTCTGCTGGGTAGGGTCCATGGAGGCGATGGCGGGTAACAAAGCGGCTTCGCGCAGAGCTCGCAGATTCATGTCCGTCCATGCATTGACTTTGCCCACCAGACCCTCGGCGGTCAAAGCCAGATTCAGGTGGACATTTTGCCGCCAGTCCTGTTCGAGTTGATATCCGCTGATATACAACAAACCACCCAGCGGAATGCCCGCCACCGCGAGCATCGTCAGCAAAATCTTGTGAAAGATCTTCAGCGCGAACCTGGTTTTTTTCTCCGCCATGCGCTTTCTCCCACTAGGTATTATGGAGTTGTACCGTCAACTGGCCCGTGCGGGCCGGACGGTATCTTGACGCCGCGAATGGATATATCAAGCAAACTATACACGTCAAGTAAAGTAGTCATTCCTGTATAAGTCAACGTACTGTTGATCAATGAAACTATTGTAGTAGTAAATAGTAAAAATCATTAAATAATATAATGTTTTTCACCCACCCAACCGTTCCAAAACCGCGTTTATATGCCCCACCACGATAAGCTATGCGTTTTTCTTTACTTCAAAGTATAAAAATTCGCGATATATATTTCTTAAAGTTATTAATTGAAATCTAAGTAAACCACCGACCTTGCCGGTGCGACTAGAATGGGATCTGCCGTTCCGGCGCAAAAAAGCCTTCTAAGGGAAGCCCCGAAGGCCGAAGTCAGGAGGTAAGTGATGAAAGAATGGCAAAGCTTAGCCCACGTGCGATGGGAGTGTAAGTACCACATTGTGTTCGTTCCGAAGTACCGCTAAGAAGGTTCTGTATGGACGGACGCGCAAGCAGATCGGGCAAATCCCGCGGCGGTTGCGCAGGCAAAAGGGTGTGGAAATCCTGGAGGGACATGCGATGCCCGACCACATCCATCGGGTGTTGAGGATCCCACCGAAGTTCAGCGTGGCGCTGGTGGTGGGATATCTGAAAGGCAAATCCGCGATCCAGATTCATCGGGAGACCTTGGGTGTGAAGCGGGGTTTCACCGGAAAGCACTTCTAGTCGTGGGGATACTGTGTGAGGACGGTTGGCCTGGATGAGGCGACGGTTCGTGCCTATGCGCGCAATCAGGAAGAGTTGGATAAGCAAGAATCGTTAGATTTCGACAACTGAAGTAACAGCTCCTTTGAGGGGCTTTCCTCAAGCCACCCGCTATGCGGGGGGCTCGTGACTAGTATTACAACCAAGAGGAAATACGCGATGAAGCCACCGGATTTGACCGATGCCTTGCTCCAGCTCGACGGGTGCGTCGCCACCCTGACCCTAAACCGCCACGATGTGCGCAACGCGTTGACCGGAACGCATCTGATCGACGACATCGTGGCGGTCGCCGAGTGGGTGAACGGCTGCGACGAAGCATCGGTGCTGATCATCACCGCCGCCGGTTCCGCCTTTTGCGCCGGCGGCAACGTCAAGGACATGGCCGAGCGGCGCGGCGACTTCGCGGGCGACGCGGCCGAGATCGCCGCCCGCTACCGGCGCGGCATCCAGCGCATCCCGCTGGCGTTGCAACAAGTCGAGATTCCCATCATCGCGGCCGTGAACGGACCGGCCATCGGCGCCGGTTTCGATCTGGCCAACATGGCCGATATCCGCCTGGCCGCCCACACGGCGAAATTCGGCGAAACCTTTCTCAATCTGGGTCTCATTCCGGGCGATGGCGGCGCCTGGTTCCTGCAACGGTTGATCGGCTATCAGTCCGCCTTCGAGTTGACCCTGAGCGGTCGCATCATCGACGCCGACGAGGCCAAGGCGCGCGGGATCGTGTTGGAAGTGGTGGAACCGGAACGGTTGCTGGCGCGCGCCCAGGAGTTGGCCGCGCGTTTCGCCAGTCAGCCGCGCAAGGCGTTGCGCCTGACCAAGCGGTTGATGAAGATGGCCCAACGCATGGAGTTGAAGGACTTCCTGGATGTGTCCGCCAACTTCCAAGGGCTGTGCCACCAGGAGCCCGAACACCTGGAGGCCGTTCGGCAACTGTTGAAGGGGCAAATCTCATGAAGCGCGAGATGACACGACGTTCCTTTCTCACGGGCGCGCTGTCCCTGCCGTGGCTGTCGCTCCTTGGGCGAGGCGTCTTGGCCGATGTGCCGCCGGTGGGCCTGGAATTCGGTCCGGCGCGGCCGTTTACCTTCGACGACTTGCGCCAACAGGCCCAGCAATTGGCGGCCCAACCTTATCAGGTTCCCCCCATCCGCCACGCCGATCTGCTGGATCGCATCGATTACGACGCTCATCTGGAGATTCGATCCCGGCCGGAAGCCGCGCTCTGGCGCGAGGGAGACGGACCGTATCCAGTGCGCTTCTTTCATCTGGGGCGGCTGTTTCCCCTGCCGGTGAAGATCCACGCCGTGCGCGCGGGCACGGCACGCGAAGTGCGTTATTCTTCCCGCCTGTTCACGTTCGGCGAGGCGGAGTTCGCGGCGGCGTTGCCGGACGACATCGGCTTTGCCGGTTTCCGGGTGCTGCATTCCCGGACGGAGGAGCGGGACTGGTTGGCGTTCCTGGGCGCCTCATATTTTCGCAGCTCCGGGGCACTGGATCAGTACGGCATCTCGGCCCGGGGCATCGCCATCGACACCGCCCTGCCCACGGCGGAGGAATTTCCCCGCTTTACCCAGTTCTGGCTGGAACCGGCGCCCGATCCCCAGGCCGTGATGGTTTACGCTTTGCTGGAGGGCCCCAGTCTGACCGGCGCCTATCGGTTTTGGGCGAACCACCGGGAACGAGTGGTCATGGACGTTGAGGCCGTCCTGTTCTTTCGGACCGCGATTCGTCGGCTGGGCGTGGCGCCGCTGACCAGCATGTTCTGGTTTTCCGAGACCAACCACCAACCCAGTTGGGATTGGCGGCCGGAAGTGCATGATAGCGACGGCCTGGCCCTGTGGACCGGGGCCGGCGAACGAATTTGGCGACCGCTCAACAATCCGCCTTTCGTCCAGACCAACGACTTCGTCGACCGCAATCCCAGGGGATTTGGCTTGTCCCAACGGGACCGCCGCTTTGAAAGCTATGAGGATGATCTGGTGTATTACGAGCGGCGGCCCACCTTGTGGGTGGAACCGCTGGAGCCCTGGGGCGAGGGCGCGGTCCAGTTGGTCGAAATTCCGACCGACTACGAAGCCAACGACAACATCGTCGCTTATTGGGCGCCGGCGGAATCCGCGCTAGCCGGCGCTACCCGTACCTTTCGTTACCGGCTGCATTGGGTAGCCAACGAACCGTATTGGCCCGACCGGAGCCGGGTCATCGCCACCCGCATGAGCTGGAACATCCTCCCCAGAACTCCCCCGCGACCGGTGCATAGAGCCTGGGTCGCCATCGATTTTGCCGGAGGGCCGTTGGAATCACTCGACAAGCAGGCGTCCGTTGAACTCGTGACCAGCGCCACGCGCGGGATCTTGCGCAACCCCAACGCCTTTCAGGTGGCGAACACCCGCCGCTGGCGGGGGAACTTCGAGATCGAACTGGAAGGCGCCGAACCCACCAACCTACGCGCCTATTTGCGCCTGGGTGATCGGGCGCTCTCGGAAACGTGGCTGTATCAGTTCATTCCCCGTGTTCCATCACGCTGAATACACACCCCGCTCCATCCCTCCGTTGTTGGGATTTACCTCTTCAAACAAGGACAACCCCGCCGTTCAAGATGAATTCAATGGGCGGTGTGGGTTTCCGGGTGATCCGATCCACCCGGATAGCTCCGCCCGGATAGCGACTTGAGTTATAGTTAATCGTATCCATCGTCACCGAGCGAATCCGCCACCATGCCCGACTTTCTGCGCAAGTTCATTGGCCTGCTGCTGATTTTCGCCGCCGTCGGCGTCGCCTCCTGTCAGACGTTGGTGGTGGCGTCCTGCTCCACCGCCACTCCATCCGCCGCGCTGGCGCCGCGTTACTGATTGCGGAACCTGTCGTCATGGGCCGCCTCCTGTTCTTGGTCGGTGCTGTCCTGACCTCGCTGATCGTCCTGATTCTGCTGATAAAACGGAGAGTTCGCGTCATGGCCGAACGTTACCAGCAATCCCCCGGCCAATTTCCCTCGCCCAAGGGCATCCTGATGTTCCTATTGCCGCTGCCGGTGCTGTTCGCCGCCATCGTCGCGCTGGCGCGCGGCAACCTGGATAGTCTGCTCGGCAACGCCGCCGGTTATGCGCTGTTTCTGGTCGGCGCGTTGTCGCTGCGCCATGGCTTGCTGACGGAAGCTGAGTACGACCGGCGCCGGGTCGCCAAGGCGCCTTGGCCGCTCAAGACCCTGGGCGGCGGGGTCGTCGCGCTCGCCACCGGCGTGACCGCCTGGCTGGGCGTTGGCCAGCACCCGGCCGTGGCCGCCGCCTTCGGCTTGGCCGCTCTGCTCGGCTGCTATTTGCACTACGGTTTCGACCCGCGCGCCGCCAAGCGTTTCACCGACAACGAGGGCGTGGATGTCACCGATCGGATGCTGGAGGCGCTGGCGCAGGCCGAGCGCGGCATCGCCGCCATCGAGCAGGCCACCCACGACATCCGCAACACCGAGTTGAACGGGCGACTGCGGCGCATCGCCGGTCTGGCGCGGCAAATCATGAAGCTGCTGGAGGAAGATCCGCGCGATTTGCGCCGTGCTCGCAAATTTCTCAACGTCTATCTGGACGGCGCCCGGCAAGTGACCGAGGGTTACGCCAAAACCCACGCGCGGGCTTCCGCGCCGGAACTGGAGGACAATTTCCGCCGGGTGCTGGCGACCATCGAGGAAGTTTTCGCCGAGCAACAGCAAAAATTGCTGGAAACCGATGTCAGCGACCTCGACGTGCAGATCGAGGTGCTGACCACCCAACTGAAGCGGGAAGGGGTGGTTTGACTTTCCGCCTGACCAGGAGCCGAATCCCATGACTACTTCTCCCACCGCCCCGACCGTCATCTCGCTTACCCCGCCAGCATTGCCCGAGGCGTTCGCCGCTGCCCTGCCGCAGGTCCAGCAGGATCTGGCCGCCCGCGCGCCGGCGCCGGCCCAGGATCAGCAGCAAGTCGCCGCGCTGGCGGCGCAACTCGACCTGCGCGACAGCAACTCCATCATCTTCTTCGGCAGCAAGGCTCAGGAACAACTCACCACCATTTCCGACAAGATGCTGGAAGGGGTGCGCAACAAGGACACCGGTCCAGCCGGTTCGGCGCTGAACGAAATGGTGGCGGTGCTGCGCGGTTTCAATCTTGACGAGCTGGACCCGAACAAGAAGCCCGGTTTTTTCGCCAAACTGTTCGGCGCGGCCAAGCCCCTGGTCAAGATCGTCCAGCAATACGAGACCGTGCGGAACCAGATCGACGACATCAGCGACGCGCTGGAGAAACACAAGACGCAACTGCTCACCGACATTGCCGGCCTGGACCGGTTGTATACCGCAAATCTCGACTATTTCCACACGCTGGAACTCTACATCGCGGCCGGCGAGGCCAAGTTGCAAAAGGTGGATAGCGAGGAACTGCCGGCGCTGGAACGAGAGGTCACCACCAGCGAGGACATGGTCAAGGCCCAGACCTTGCGCGACCTGCGTTCCAGCCGCGACGACCTGGAGCGGCGAGTTCACGACCTCAAGCTGACCCGGCAGGTCACCATGCAAAGCTTGCCCAGCATCCGGTTGGTGCAGGAGAACGACAAGGGATTGATCAACAAGATCAATTCGACTCTGGTCAACACCGTGCCCCTGTGGCGGCAACAACTGGCTCAGGCGATCACCATCTACCGTTCCGGCGAGGCCGCCAAGACCGTCAAGGCCGCCACTGACCTCACCAATCAATTGCTGGAAGCCAACGCGGAAAATCTCCGCCAGGCCAACGCCCAGACCCGCGCCGAGATCGAACGGGGCGTGTTCGACATCGAAACGGTGAAGAAGGCCAACCAGACCCTGATCGCCACCATCGAGGA
>JAVMKH010000027.1:0-11316 GCA_031732935.1 Candidatus Contendibacter sp. | reverse complement strand
CGCTGACATGGGACTATGGGATAAACTGATGGGTGAATTCATCGACGTCATCCAATGGACGGACGACTCGAACGACACCCTCGTCTATCGCTTCGAACGCCAAGGCAACGAGATCAAGTTCGGCGCCAAGCTGACCGTGCGCGAGGGCCAGGTCGCGGTTTTCGTCAACGAGGGCCAACTCGCCGACACCTTCCAGCCCGGCATGTACGAGCTGAAGACCAACAACCTGCCGATCCTTTCGACTCTGCAAGCCTGGAAACACGGCTTCGAGAGTCCGTTTAAGGCCGAGGTGTATTTCTTCAGCACCCGCCGTTTCACCGACCTCAAGTGGGGCACGCAGAATCCAGTGATGCTGCGCGATCCGGAATTCGGACCGATCCGGTTGCGGGCCTTCGGCAGCTACGCCATCCGGGTCAAGGACGCGCCGACCTTTTTACGCGAGATCGTCGGCACCGACGGCCGCTTCACCACCGACGAAATCACCAACCAGTTGCGGAACATGGTGGTGTCGCGCTTCACCAACATTCTCGGCCAGGCCAAGATTCCGGCGCTGGACCTGGCCGGCAACTACGATCAACTCGGCCAGTTCCTGTTGCAGCGCATCGCCCCCGAATTCGAGGCGGTGGGGCTGGAATTGACCAACCTGCTGGTGGAAAACATCTCGTTGCCCCAGGAAGTCGAGGCGGCGCTGGACAAGCGTAGCAGCATGGGTATCGTCGGCAATCTCGATCAGTACACCCAGTTCCAGGCGGCGGAGGCCCTGCGCGAGGCGGCGGCCAACCCCGGCGGCGGCTCCGAGGCGCTGAACATGGGGCTGGGGCTGGCGATGGCCCAGCGGCTGAGCGAGACCCTGGCGCGACCGGCGCAACCCGCGCCCGTGCCACAACCAGCCCCCGCGCCGCTGGCGCCGCCGCCGCTGCCGACCGCCAAACCCTACTTCGTGGCCATCAACAACCAGCAGGCGGGGCCGTTCCCGCTGGACGAACTGCAACGCCAAGCGCAAGGCGGCCAGTTGACTCGGACCACTCTGGTGTGGGCGCAAGGCATGGCCCACTGGACCCCGGCCGGCGAGGTGGCGGAACTGAGTACGCTGTTCGCCCATCTGCCGCCGCCCTTGCCGCCGGCTTGAAGCTCCTCATTTCCCAGCGGGCGCGGCAAAGGCTTACCCTCCCACCCATTACCTCGATTTTGGGGTGATGACCGACTGGATTCGAAGCCGATTAGTGAGTGGCGGAGTCCTGAAAGACTTCCGCCAAACTCTTGGCGTTCAACACCCGCTTGCCCCAAATCAGCAGCGTCTCGCTGTCCGTCGCCTTCAGCCGCGCCAGGGTCGCGACATCAAGCCACGAACGTCCGGTGCAAACTCGCCTACTCCGGCGTCCGCAACCTGAGGTGGACCCCGTTCTTAGGACAAGTGGTGCCCATTTTCGAATGGCGTTGAGGTAGATACATTCATACTTGGCCGTTTGCCAGAGCCGCTCCCAAGAATGTTATACCAATTCTGAATAGGTTTTCGTCATTCCCGCGAATGCGGGAATCCAGGAAGCCGCTGAAAAACTGGATACCCGCTTTCGCGGGTATGACGAACAGTGTGGTTCTTGATCTGAAAAAGATAAAACCTATCGGAAAACGGTATTATTCAAGACGCTGTCGAAGCTTATTTGCTGACGCCATGTCTCTACCAAAACCCTCGCCCATAGCCCCACGGATAACCAGGGCCGTACCAAAAGGGGCCTGGAACGTAAATCACCTCGGGCGGGCGGCGTTCCGGCCAAAGCCGATGAAGTTCCACCGTCACGACCAGATAGGTGGTGCGATAGTCGCCGACCTGACCCGGCGCCGTGCCGGTCAGCGGACCGACGACGGTGATCGACCGACCGAGCGCGTAAATGGCCGGATCCAGAAAACCGGGGAATCGGGCGAGGAAGCGACCCGCGCTGGCCTCGGCCCTGAGAGGGTATCCATTCGATTCCAAAGGCTGTTCGACGATTTCCACCCAGGTCTCTTCGCGCCGGTTGTCCACCCGCGCAACCACGCCGCCCCAGCGAACCCACGTCTGAAGATAAGCCTCGGGTCGGGCGCGCGCCACCGCCAGCGGCGGTCCCTGGAAATTTGAATCCTGAATCGGATCGTGGACGGGAGGGGGAACCGCACAGCCAACCAACCACCCAAGGGAAAAGAGGAAAAACAGACCGAACCACTGGGAAGGAAGGTTTCGATTCATTGCATCCTCCAAAGCAGCGGTAAGACCGTCGCAGCGGTTCTCAACCGAGGATAGAGTCAGGAATGTGATGCAAGGCCCCGGCTTGAAGTTCGGCCAATACCTGCGGACACGGTCATCGGATCAAGTAGCGCTGGAGCGGAGAGAAGCCGCGAGAGTTTCGACCGCCTTCAGATATGCCTGCCAGCCCACGGCGAAAATCGTATTGTGATCGGCGCCGGGAATCCTGAGCAATCGCTTGTCGGGCGCCGGACTGGCGTCGTATAGGGCCTGCCCGTCGCTGAACGGAATGATGTGGTCATGTTCCGCGTGAATGATCAAGGTGGGTTTGGTGATGATCCGGATCTTGTTCAGTTGACGGAAACCCTGATATTCATCGAAATTCAGGGCGGCAAGGTTGACTCCAAGCCGACGCAGCAACGGTCCGGTGTGGGCGAAGCCGCTTTCCAGAATCAACCCAGCGATGACCTCGGGATGATGGGAAGCCAGTTCCAGGGCTGGGGCGCTGCCCAGCGAGCGGCCCATCACCATCAGGGGGCCGGTAAAACCCTGGCGCTTTAGCCAGCCAGCGACGAATCCCAGCACGGCGTGACTGTCGGCCAGCAGCGCCGAGGCGGTTGGCTGGCCGGTGGACTGACCATAGCCGCGATAGTCCACCACCAGAAAATTGATCCCACGCTGGACGTAAATCGGACCGAGGTCATCGTAGTCCTCGACAATCTCGCCGTTGCCGTGAAAATACAGCAGGGTGGCCGCCTTGGGATCGGCCCGATGACAGTACCCACCGACGACCACGCCATCGCCGACCGGGATGCGCAAGTCATTACTGTTCGCTTGGCTCAGGCGATAACCGGGGCGGGGATGAAACAGGCAGGCCAAGATTTCGGGCCGGTCCAGCGGAATGGGAGTGGGGGGGTGGTTGACGGGCATGGGCATGTCTCCTTGATAGGGTTGGGTAGGCGGATCACCGGCTTCGGCAAGTCATAAGTATATGTCGGCGGTGGTCGTCCGCCCGGACGCGTGGCAAGGGTGGGTAACGTCGTATACTTCAACCCAATCCGACCATCCTCTCTCCATCGCCCCGGCGGGCGCGGTGGCGGAGGGGAGCGGCGCTCAGTGACCATCCATCCAAGGGGAGCAAGATGTACATCGGCGACTATCTCGGCCGGCGGGCGATTTACAGCCCAGATGCGCTGGCCATCGTGGATACCGGCAAGACGCCGGAGTTACGGCTGACCTACGCCCAGATGAACGAGCGGGCCAATCGGCTGGCCAACTGGCTGCGCGTCACGGCCGGCATCGGCAAGGGCGACCGGGTGGCGATCCTGGCCCAGGACCGGGTCGAACACCTCGATTCGCTGTTCGCCTGCGGCAAGCTGGGCGCCGTCCACACCGCGCTGAACTGGCGCTTGCACTGGCGCGAACTGCAACAGATTCTCGCCAACGTCACCCCCACCGTCCTGTTCTACGACGACGCGTTCAAGGACGCCGTGACGCAGTTGGCCCAGGCGGAAACGTCCCTGCGCCACTGGATTCATCTGGACGGCGACGGCATCCCCGGCAGCCTGGAATTCGACGCCTTGCTGGCCGCCGCGCCGACCACTCCTTGTGTTTGCGAGTCGCTGGAAAGCGAAGATATCGCCACCATCCTGTTCACCGGCGGCACCACTGGCCTGCCCAAGGGCGCCCAGATCAGCCACCGCCAGATCGCCTGGAACTGCCACAACACCGTCATTCACGATCTTGGGCGCGGCGACATCTATCTGAACGTGTTCCCCATGTTCCACGCCGGCGGCCTGTTCGCCTATGCCTCCTCGCAAGTCATCATAGGTGGGACCACTATCCTGACGAAGCGCTTCGACCCGGAACTCGTGCTGCGGTTGATCGAGCGGGAAAGAGTCACCGTGTTCGCGGCGGTGCCGGCCATGTACCAGATGCTCACGCAAACCCCGGCCTGGGCGGACGCCGATCTGAGTTCGCTGCGCTTTTGCACCAGCGGCGGTGCGCCGCTACCAGTGCCGCTGGTCGAACAATACACCCGCGAAAAAGGCGTGCGCTTCAAACAAGGCTTTGGCATGACCGAATTCGGGCCGGGGTTGTTCGCGCTGGCGCCGGAAGACGCCATCCGCAAGGCGGGCAGCATCGGCCGACCCAACTTCTTCATCGACGCCCGGATCGTGGATCGCGACAACCGGCGGCTAGGACCCAACCAGGTGGGCGAACTGGTGCTGAAAGGACCGAGCATCGCCTCCGGTTATTTCAACAACTCCGCTGCCTGGGCCGAGATGATCGACCGGGATGGCTGGTTCCATACCGGCGACATGGCCCGCCACGACGAGGATTGGTATTTCACCATCGTGGATCGGCTCAAGGACATGTTCATTTCCGGCGGCGAGAATGTCTATCCAACGGAAATCGAAGCGGTGCTCTACAAACACCCGGTGGTGTTCCAATGCGCGGTGGTCGGCGTGCCGGACGAGAAATGGGGCGAGGTCGGCAAGGCGTTCGTGGTGCTCAAGCCGGGCCAGACCGCTACCGCCGAATCGCTGCTGACGCACCTTGGCGAGCATCTGGCCCGCTACAAGATTCCCCGCCACGTCGAGTTTTTGACCGCGCTGCCGATTTCCGCCGCCGGTAAAGTCCTGCGGCGGGAACTGCGAGGGTGAGACGCCAGTCGTCGCTTCACCGGCAGGCCGTCCCGGCATACGGCAACGTATCCGGGATGATCTGCACGCCGGTGCTGTAGACCTGATCGGGTTCGACCACACCGGCGGTATCGAAGGTAGCCTCGATCAGGAACGCGGTCCAGCCGGTGGATGGGCGCGATACCACGCCGACATAGGAACCGTTGGGCATCGGCGCCAGTTGCTGAAAGCCGGTTCCTCCGGAAAACGACGACAGGATGACGGGTTCCCAGGAGATCAGCTCGTGGCCGATCCAGGCCGGCCCTAGCGATTCCAACCGGAAATCGCGGGCGCTAGGATTGGTCGCCTGCCATAGCTTGACTTCCTTGGGCTGGGCCGAGGGCCAGATCCAGAGGAAGCCGTTGTCCGCGACCGTCCATTCGATGTGGGGACTGGTCTTGTGGTCCAGAATGTCGTCGATCCACGACAATGCGTTGATGATCACGTCCTCGTTCTGAAAGTGGTCGGTGTTCGGCGTGTAGCGCAGCCACTTGGGACCCGGCAGATCGGCGTAGTAGAACCGCGAGGAATCGGTGGTGAAAAACTGGTCGCCGGTGGCGTTCAGAATCAACTTGGGCATCGTGTAGCGGTCGCGGTAGGTGTAAGGGTCCACGACTCCCAACATCGCCTTGCCTTCCGGTGTTTGCACCCGACAGGGCAAGTCGAATTCCACGTAATCCTTCAGCGCTGGCGCGTAGAAGCCGTAGGATTCCCAGTGATGGATGAATTGCTGGCTGAGATTGAGCATGTCGATCGAGGCCGGAATGATGGCCTTGACCCGCTGGTCCACGGCGGCGGTCAGCCAGGTGGTCCAGCCGCGCTTGGAGCCGCCCAGCACCAAGAAGTTCTTGATGTTCACGCCCTTGCTGGCCGCGAAATTCTGCACCGTGTCCATGGCGCGCACGGCGGCCTTGGTCATCGCCAGATGCACCGCCCATTCCGGATCGCCGGTGTCCAGTGCCTTGTCCAAGCTGTAGGCTAGAATCTCGTCCTCCTTGCGCCCGCGTCCCGCTTCGTCGGTGAAGTACAGCGGTTGGTTTGGCACCTGATTGACCAGGGCGAAAACCGCGCCCGTCGCGATGGCGGCCGCGCCGACCGCGTCGTTGATCTCGGTCATCAGCTCGCCGCCATTGCTGCCGCCGCCGATCACCAGAATCGCGGTGTCGGTGCTGTCGAGCCCAAAGCGTGGAATGACCAGCGCGACCTCGTGCGTCCACACCGGACGGTCTACCTCGCTGGCGGAACGCCACTGCTGGGAGGTCATTTCGAGAAAATAGATGGTGTAGGCGGCTCTTTCCTGGGTGTGATAATGCCTGACCGTATAATGAGAATCCGGCTTGGCGACGTACTGGTCCAGCGCGGTTTCAGCGGCATGGACGCCGACTGGGATCAGACCGGAGATCAGCATCCAGCAGCCGAGTAGTATGATGAAAGATCGTCGTTTCAAGTTCATCGTGGAATTCATGCCTCCGCAATGGGCATCTGGAAAGGGGGACAGGGTCAACGCACGATTCCGTAGCTTTTGGAACCTTCACTCGCTAAGCTTTAAAAAGTGATTTGATCGGAAATTTCCATCGCTTCCATTCCAGCCGTCGGAGATCGTCATGAAGCCTTCGCTTGCCACCGTCACCGCGTGTATTGCGGCTAGCCTGCTCGTTTCGGCACCTGCCTTAGCCGCCAAGAAAGCTCAGATGCAGAACATTGATTTCGGTTCGATCACCTGTGGACAGTTTTTGCAAGATCTGTCGCAAAGCTCCGCCGAGGACGCTGGCGTGGTGATGATGTGGATCGATGGCTACCTGAGCGGCGTTTCCGGGGATACCCTGTTGAACTGGAAAGATCTGGAGAAATTCAGCGGCAATCTGGTCACCTACTGCGGTGAGAAACCGACCATCAAGGTACTTGATGCCGCCGAGGCCGTGGGTATTTCCAAGTAAGCGATAAGCGATAAGAGGGTGTTCCTTGCTCTCAAGTTCCTCGACGCGCCGAAAGTCGGGGATGCCTCTCCAAGTAGCGCCGATCTCCTGATGGCCAATTGGCCCATCCGCCGGTCACCCGATCCCTGAATCGGATGGGCGACAACAATCATCCCATCGGCGTGTTCGATTCCGGGGTGGGCGGGCTGTCGGTGTTCCAGCGGATACGCGCCGATCTGCCGCGCGAGGCGCTGCTGTACGTGGCCGATTCGGGTCATGCGCCCTACGGTAATAAATCGGCCGAGATCATCACGCGGCGGGCGTTCGCCATCACCGAATTTCTGTTGGAACAGGACGCCAAGGCGGTGGTGGTGGCCTGCAACACCGCGACGGCGGCGGCCATCGCCCCCCTGCGAGCGCATTTCAGCCTTCCAATCATCGGCGTCGAACCGGCGCTCAAACCGGCCGTGGCCGAGACCCGTTCTGGGGTAGTGGGTATCCTCGCCACCAGCAACACTGTGCGCAGTGATAAATTTGCCGCTCTGCTCGACCAGCACGGTCACCGAGCGCGGGTGATGGTGCAGCCTTGTCCTGGCTTGGCCGATTGTGTGGAGCGCGGCGAATTGAGCGGCTCCCATCCTCACGCCCTGCTGGAACGCTATCTGGAGCCGCTGCTCGCCGCCGGTGCCGATACTCTGGTGCTGGGATGCACTCACTACCCTTTTCTGATTCCGCTGATCCAGCGGTTGGTTGGCCCGGATGTCGCCATCCTCGATCCCAGCCCAGCGGTGGCGCGGCAGTTACACCGCCGACTGGAAGCCGCGCACCTGCTCGTCGACGATCACGCGGTTGGCGGTGAGCGCTATTTCACCAGCGGCTCGCCCGAACCGACCGCACGGTTGATGGCCCGGCTGCTGGGTCGGCCGATCACTCTTGAAGCTTTGCCCGAGCCCTTCCGATAAGGACTCCGTTCTTCCTCGCCATCGCGTTCCCAGTCACGCAACGCTGTTGCTCAATGTGGGGTAACATGGGTTTTCACGCCTTTCTCGCCATCGGCATCGGCGCCGCGTCGGGCGCCTGGTTGCGCTGGGGATTGGGTTTGCTGCTCAACCCCGTATTCCCCACCTTGCCGCTCGGGACGCTGGCCGCGAATCTGCTGGGCGGTTTCCTGATGGGAATGGCCATGCAATTTTTGATCGAGCATGCGCTCCTCGCCCCGGAACTCCGGCTGGCCATCACCACCGGCTTTTTGGGCGGGCTCACTACCTTTTCCACCTTTTCGGCCGAAACGGTTACCTTGCTGCTGCGCGAGGAGTATTTCTGGGTTCTGGCCATCGTCCTGGCGCATGTCGTCGGTTCGGTCGCCATGACGTTGCTGGGGATTTCGGCCATGCGATGGTTGACGACGATGGGGGTGTCATGAACGGGGTCTATCTGAAATTCTACGTCCACGAACATCGCCGGCATCGCGGCATCCTGGTCTATGAATGGCTGCTGGAGCGCGCCAAGAAACTGGGTATCCACGGCGGATCGGCGTTTCGCGCCATTGCCGGGTTCGGACGGCATGGGGTACTGCACGAGGATCACTTTTTCGAATTGGCGGGCAACCTGCCGGTGGAGGTCGTGTTCATGGTCAGCGATGAGGAAGCGACGCAACTCCTGACGTTGATCGAACAAGAGAAGGTCCGGGTCTTTTACGTGAAGATGCCCGCCGAATACGGCGTGATCAATGGGGAGTAGGGGGCGACCGACAAGCCCGTTATTCACCCACGGTCGGCAAATTTCGTAGCGCCGTCGCATCCCGCTGATCTCGCCGCAAGTGATCGCGCAAGCTGGCGGTGGCGTCGCCGCCGGTTTCACCCCAGTGGTCCAGGAACACCAATTGTTCCAAGGGCAGGCGCTCACGCCAGCCAGCCGTTTCCAAGTCCGGTTGATCGCGGAAATGACTGACATAGCCCAGGCATAGATAGGCGACGGGAATGATCCGCAGCGGCAGCCCGAGGATTTCCCGCAGCGCCGCTTTGTGGAAGATGCTGACCCAGCCGACGCCGATCCCTTCGGCGCGGGCGGCCAGCCACAGGTTTTGCACGGCGCAGACGGTGCTGTACAAATCCATCGCCTTGCTGTGGGTGCGGCCCAGCACCACCGGGCCGGCTCGGTCCCGGTCGCAGGTCACGCAGAGATTGAGCGGTGCATCGAGGATGCCTTCAAGTTTTAATCGCTGGTAGAGGTTCCGCTGTTCCTCTTTGAACAGTAGAGCCGCTTCAGCGTTGGCGCGCAGGAAGGCATCGTGTACCTGGCGCTTTACCGCCGGATCGCGCACCAGTAGAAAACTCCACGGCTGCATGAAGCCCACCGACGGCGCGAAATGGGCGGCGGTGAGCAGGCGCGATAGCACGGCATCCGGGATCGGGTCGGGCACGAATTGGCCGCGCACGTCGCGGCGGGAAAAGATGGTTTGGTAAACGGCGGCGCGAATCGTGGTCGCGCGATCGGAATCGGCTGGCGAGCCGGGCGGTTCGATCTTCATGGTGTCCCCTGGATGAAGGATCGCCGACGGCCTGGCCTTGCCGCCGCATGATGACCTTCCAGGCCGGTCTTCTGACTCGGGTTCAACCCGCCGTGGCGCCTTCCCGACCGAAGTCAGTGGCGTGTTGCCAGGGCGGTCCCCCTCACAGCGTTGGGCACGTCGCGGATTTGCACCGCGTTCCCGATTCTTCCCGCGTGGGACACCTGGATGGAATTACCTGACCCCCGTTATTAGGGCAGATTATATAGTTTCAAATCAAGTTGCACTGGCGATATGCATATGTATTATATCAAATATCAGCGATATGATGCTCTTGATCGGCGAGTCCGAACATGGCTCAACCCAACAGTTTCAAGAAAGATGCTAATCTGCGATAACGACTGAGCCAGGCAAAGGTTCGCTCCACCACCCAACGTCGAGGCAGAACCTTAAACTTCTTGCCCGTGCGACTGACGATAGGCTTTGTTGTATAAATCTGCGGAGTCCCCATATTGAGGGGATGAACGAACAGAAGCGGAAATATCGGGTCACGAACTGGCGGGCCTACAACGCGGCGCTGGTGGCGCGGGGGTCGCTGACGGTGTGGTTTGACGAGGCGGCGGTGGCGGGATGGTACGAGACGGAACGGACCGGCCGGCGTGGGGCACCGCGCCGGTACGCGGCGGTGGCGGTCCAGTGCGGGTTGGTGGTCCGGGAGGTTTTTCATCTGCCCTTGCGGGCGCTGACGGGGTTTTTGGGCTCGTTGGTGAAGTGGCTGGGACTGGCGCTGGCGATCCCGGACTACAGCACCTTTAGCCGCCGGGCGGCGACGTTGACCGTGTGGATCGGCCGCCGGGCGAAGTCACAACCCCGCCATGTGGTGATCGATTCCACCGGTTTGAAGGTCTACGGCGAAGGCGAATGGAAGGTACGCCAGCACGGGACGAGCCGGCGCCGGACCTGGCGCAAACTCCACCTGGCGGTGGATGCGGAAAACCATGAAGTGATCGCCGCCGAACTGACCGCGGCGTTCGTGGGGGATGCCGAGGGGCTGCCTGACTGGTTGGATCAACTGCCCGCCGAGGAATCGCTCGCCTCCGTGGCGGCGGACGGTGCCTACGACACCCACGCCTGTCACCAAGCGCTGCTGGATCGTCAGGCGGCCGCCTGGATTCCACCCCGTGCCGGGGCCATCGCCTGGCCACCGCTGGCCGACGGTCAACCGCATCCGCGCACCGAAATCCTGGCGCGGATCACGCAACACGGTCGCAAGGTCTGGAAACAACACAGCGGCTATCACCGGCGCGGTCTGGCCGAAACCGCGATGTTTCGTCTGAAAACCCTCTTGGGTGGACACTTGAAAAACCACCGCTTCAATACGCAAACCACCGAAGCCCATGCTCGCTTGGCCGCCCTCAATACGATGACCCGGCTCGGTATGCCCGAAACCATCACCGTCTGCTAAAGGCGAATCTCATCCACCTTACCTTACCCAAATCCAATTTATGCAACAAAGCCCTGACGATATCTAATTCACAGGAAAACGTCTTCTTAACCCATTCGACCAAGGGACCTTTATAGCCTTGATCGGCCCAGATTCGTCGCAGGGTGGGTACTGCTTCAAAGACCCGCTCCAAGACCGATGGGGCTCCCTTGCTATCGTGAACATTGGCGGCATGAACGTGAGCAACAAGAACGCAACCTCTTGTATCCACGATAATATGATGTTTCCTACCGCTGACTTTTTTCCCACCATCGAATCCCGATCCCTCGGCGGATTCCGCTGTTCCCTTCACGCTTTGGCTATCAATGATCCCGGCGCTGGGTTCTTCATTCCGACCGTTTTTTTTCGCGGCATCCGCCGAATTTCATGATTCGCGCGCTCGAAAAGTCCGGACTTCAGCCATTTTTGATGGGCGTACCCAGTCGAGCGAATACGAAGGGACTTCCCACCTTCCAGCGACGGTGTCCAAGCACCAAGATTGA
>JAVMKH010000026.1:0-37868 GCA_031732935.1 Candidatus Contendibacter sp. | reverse complement strand
TCCTCGACCTTCTTGCCGACGATCATCATCATGTCGGCCAGTTCGTCGATCACCACCACGATGAACGGCAACGGCTCCAGCACCGGGACTTCGCCCGCGACCCCGCCCTCCCCCGGTTTCCAAAAGGGGTCGGTGATGGGCTCGCCGGCAACTTGGGCATCGGCGAGCCGACGGTTGTAGCCGGCGATGTTGCGCACCTTCAGCGCCGCCATGAGCCGGTAGCGGCGATCCATTTCGCCCACGCACCAGCGCAGGGCGTTGGCCGCTTCCTTCATGTCGGTCACCACCGGGGTCAGCAGATGTGGGATGTCCTCGTACATCGACAGCTCCAGCATCTTCGGGTCCACCAGGATCAAGCGAACCTCGCGGGGCGCGGCCTTGTACAGCAAACTCAACAGCATCGCGTTGATCGCCACCGACTTGCCGGAGCCGGTGGTGCCGGCCACCAGCAAATGCGGCATCTTGGCCAGATTGGCCACCACCGGGTTGCCGCCAATGTCCTTGCCCAGCGCTAGGGTCAGGGGAGATATCGCCTGTTGGTAAACCGGCGTCTCCAAGACTTCCCGTAGATAGACGATCTCGCGTTGCTGGTTGGGGATTTCCAGCCCGACCACCGACTTGCCGGGAATGATCTCCACCACCCGCACGCTGATCACCGACAGGCCGCGCGCCAGATCCTTGGCCAGGTTGCTGATCTGATTGACCTTGACCCCCGGCGCCGGCTCGATCTCAAAGCGGGTGATCACCGGTCCCGGCTCCACCGCCACTACCTTGACCGTGATGCCAAAATGCCGGAGCAGAACCTCCACTCGCCGCGACATCTCGTCCAATGTTTCCGGGGAATAACCGGCGCCGCCGGTGGTGGGCGGGTCCAGCAGATTCAGCGGCGGCAAGGGATATGGCGCGACCGGTGGCGGCGCCGCCACCCGACGGACCATGAACGCGGTCTTGGCCAAGGGGGGAGGCGTTGCCGGTTCGGGTTGCGGAACGGTGGCCAACGTGGGTGAAAATCCCCGCGGAGGCAGACTGTGGTCATCGAAAGCATTCCCTTCGCCGATAAGATCCGGCGTGGAGCTTGCCCAGGGCACCGGAGCAGCCCTTGGTGGCGATGGCGACACTGGCGCAACCACCGCCAGCGCATCGTTCGAAGCGGTGGCGGCCCATCCCACGCCATGCCCAGGCGGCGTCGGCAATGGCTCGACCAACCGCGACACCGCCGGCTGTGTAGCCACCGCGACGGGCACGCTCGTGGGCACCAGGGTGAGCATATCCGACCCGGGCGGAGGCTCCCAATCCATGGCCAGCGGCGCGGCCGGAACCGCAGCCGGCGCTTTCGAGGACAGCGGTTTTTCCAGCGGCAGGTTCAACACCGGCTCGATGCGCGCCGCATGTCGGCCAGAAGGCGCGGCGGTCGGCGGTTCATCGCTCTCGGTCGGGACGGGTGGCGATGGGGGCTGCGCGGGCGAAACCGCCGGCGCGGCGGGTGCGATGGTCTCTCCGCGCGCCTGCCATCTGGCCAGCCACTTTCCGACAGTCTGCCCAAACCCTTGCTGCAACGCCGGGAAAAACCGGCTTGGAGACCGCGTTTCAGCCACGGGCGCCGCCTCCGGCACGGTCGAGACCGGCGCGATCTCGACCGTGGAGTCGTCGCCGTCACTCTCGGTCGCCTTCGGTCGCATCCACCGCAACGGCGCCATCACCACGCCACCAATCCAGTCCACCGCTTTCAGCACCACCAGACCCATCCAGTCCAGCACGGTCAGCCAGGACAATCCCGTCATTAGCACCACCCCAGCCAGCAACAGCATCAACATGAACAGATTGCCGCCCACTCCACCGAAAGCCTGGATCAGGAACTGGCCGACATGCGTTCCCACCAGACCGCCGGACGAACCCGCGCCGGGGACGGTTCCAGGCGCCGCGTGTAGATGCAGGGCCGCCAAGCCGCAGGCTGTCGCGAGTGTCACCAAAAATCCCAACACCCGGAACAGCACGATCTCACCGTCCAGTTCCAACCAGGCGCCGCGCTTGAACAACCGCCACCCCGCGAACGCCACGCCCAGTGGCAACAAATAGGCGGCGTAACCGAAGAAATACAGGGCCACGTCGGCGAACCAGGCGCCGACCACGCCGCCAAGGTTATGCAACCGGGTCGCCGTGGCGGTATGAGTCCAGGCCGGATCCTCGGGGTGGAAAGTCACCAACGCGCCGATCATCCCCAGCGCGATCACCGCCAGCGACCAGAAGCAAAGTTCTCGTAACAACCCATGGATGAAACGGAGGATGCCCACTCGAATCGCGGGCGTTTCGGGCTTGATTCGATGTGCCTGCGCCAAAATTCAATCCTGTCGTGAATAAAGTGAAAGCGCGCCGCGTGCCGCTATCGGACGCCATGGACACAGCCGCCAACGAGGCCGTCGGGGAAACTGAACGGAATCATTGTCCCATTCTGGGGCGATCAGGTGAAGGGCGTGGGCGAATCGACCGGAACCAGCGCGCCATGCTGGGCCATGCGGGGACCAGACCACCACTCTCGTCAAACAGTACACGCTCGCTCATCAAAGAAACCGACATGAACGAGGATCAATCCGCGAGAGTGATATTGCGACAACGGGTCTCGTGAAAAAACAGCGAAGCTCCGATGGCCAACGCCACGCAGCCCAGCATCAGGAAAAAACCCGTCCGATAATCGGCGGAACCGTACACCCGCACACCGTTCACCAGCGTGCCGCTCCAGGTCAAGTCCATGATCCAGCCGAATAACGGCTGGATCACAGCCGCCCCCAGGAAGACTCCCGTATTCACCAGGGCGATAGCCATGCCCGACAGCGCGGGGACGACGATTTCCTTCGCCCCAGCGTAAGTCAGGGCAAAAGACCCACAACCAAAACCCATCAGGACGAACCAGGCCATCCCCAGCACGCCCGGTTTCCAACTCGCGTGGACGATGCCCAGCCAGGCCAGCCCGTACAGCAGGGTCCCAATGACCAACAGGGGTTTGCGGCGGCCCAGCCGGTCGGAAAACCAACCGCAAAACAAGGTACTACCAGCGAAGCTGGCCAGCGCGACGGTGGTGTACAGGGAAGCCGCCGACCGCTCCAGACCGTGCAGGTCGCGCAGGAAGGGAATCGCCCACAGGCCGAGAAACGCCAGCAGGCTGGCCGGCATCCCTAGATTGACCCAGAACCCCGGCCAGACCCGGCGGGTAGCCAAAACCCCCAACAGATCATGCCACCAGTGCTGCTCGCGACCCGCGTGCCGGGCTTGTCCCTCCATCTCTCGGATCGAGGGAAATCCGGCGTCCTCCGGCGTGTTGCGCACCCCGAGCCACGACAATACCGCCAGGATCAGGGCCATCACGCCAAAGGCCACGAACACCGCGCGCCACGACCAGACCGTCAGCGCGCCGGCCAGCGGACCGGCCGCGAGGATGGCACCGACATTGCCCAACAACAGGGTCAGGCCGCTGATGAACCCGTAATCCCGGTCCCGGAACCAGAGGGTATTGCTTTTCATCAGCCCCACGAACACCACCGACACCCCCAGCCCCACCAGCGCCCGTCCCACCGAGGCCTCCCAAAAGGTGGCCGCCAAACCAAACAGGATGGAACCGACCCCGGACACGAGATTGCCCAGCGTCACCGAGATCCGCGCCCCCAGGGTATCCGCCAGCACTCCCGCCGGAATCTGCATGGCGGTGTAGATGTAGTAATACACCGCCGCCAGCGATCCCAATGTGGCCCCCGTGGTGCCGAAGGCCCGCATCAGATCGGCGGACACCACGGCTGGAGCGATCCGATGGAAAAACACCAGGATGTAGGACGCCGCCAGAATAGCGTAAATCGACCAGCACACGCGCGCGAACCGCGCGCGGTCGAACGTTTGAATCGAAGTCTCCGCCGTCGATGCCGTCATCTCCACTTCCTTTCCCAAGCGAATAAGTCCTCGTGTCCGACCCGCAGGCGCGACGCTCCCTGCTCGATCCAACGCCGCCGTCGCGCCAGCCAACTGGCCCAATCGGCCTCCGCTTCGGGCGCGATTTGGCGGGCCGCGTTCACCCAACCTTCCAGCAACGCCGTCTGCATCGCCCGCTGCTCCGGTCCCAAACGCCAAGGGCTGGGTCGGCTCATCACTTCGTAACCCAGCTTCCGCAACCGAACCGCCAACGTCCCGGCCGCATCGGGACCGAGCGCCGGCCCGAAACCTTTGTCGGTGCGCTGATGCCGGTTCACCTGTTCGCGCACTTCTTCGTCGCCGGCCAGCACCGGCTCCCAGGCGATGGAACCGTCATAGCTCAGGGTGACGAACACCGCCGCTCGCGCATCCCAACAGTGCCGGGCCAACCGTTCCAGCCAGTCCGCCGAGACCAGATCGAGCAGGGCGGAGGCCGTCACCAGTTGCACGCCGCGAAAATCCAATCGCTCCCAGTCACGAACCAAATCCAGCCGCCGCCAATCCAGCGTCAGGTTCATCTCCCGTTTCGCCACCCACGCGCCGCACTGTTCCTCGCCCCGCGCCAGCAGGACCGAATCGTGATCCACCAATCGCCAATGCTGTTCGCCACCGAGCGGCGGTACCAGAAACCGAAGGTTAGCGCCGGTGCCACTGCCCAGGTCCAGCACGGTCAGCAGGCCCCTTCCTCGCCGCCAGTCCAACAGGCGCGCGGTCAGTTCGGGATTGCGAGCCGCCGCATCCATTGGTTCGCGCAGCGCCAGCCAGTCGGTGGAAAACCCGCTCATGCCGAGACCATTTCCAGCGCGGTGGCGAACCGGGCGCAGGCCGTCGGCCAGTCCGGCAAGTTCCGTCGGGCCGCGAGGGCCCCCGCCGCCAACCGCTCGCGCAAATCGGGTTCGGTCATCACCCGCGCCAGCGCCCCAGTCAGAGCCGTCTCGTCACCGGGCGGAACCAGCAGACCGGCGTCCGCCGGCACAGTGTCGGGAATCGCCCCGGCGGTCGTGCTGACGATCGGCAGGCCGCGCGCCAGCGCCTCGGCCAGCGCCATGCCATAACCCTCGTAATACGACGGCAACACGAGCAAATCCGCCCCTCGGTATTCAATCGCCAGCGCCGCTGCTTCCAACTGCCCTGGAAATTCGATGCGCCCGGCCAGCCCCAATTCCGCTGCCAGGGTTCGCAAGCCGGCGGCGGTGACGGGATCGAGGTCGGCGCTGCCCACGCACCGCAGCCGCCACGGCAATGATTCCAGCCGCGCCAATGCCCGAAACAGCACGGCGTGACCCTTGCGCGGCGTCAGCGAGGCCACGCACAGTAACACCCATTCCCTCCCGCCCGACCCCTCGGCCAGCGGCGCGGGATCGGTTCCCGGCAACACCACCGCGCAGCGTTCCGGGGCAATCTCGTAATCGGTCAGCGCCCGCACGGTGCTGGGACTAGTGACGATCACCTGTCGGACATGGCGCAACGACTCGCGCTCGCTGGCGTACAACCGCCGGCTGGATGCCTCATCCAGACCGGTTTCCAACGCCAGCGGGTGATGCACCAGAGCCACCAGCCGCAGCCGGTCCCGATGCCGGGCGGCCACTTCGGGCATTGCCCCCAGCGCCAGCCCGTCCACCACGACCAGCATCCAGTCTGGCAGCGCGGCCAGTATCGCGTCGGCCTCGGTCAGCGCCGCCGGCGTGGGTGCTGGAAAGCTGGCGTCGAGACGATGCGAGTCCACCCGCCAGCCCAGGGTCGCCAGCCCCGCCATGATCCGGCGGTCGTAGAGATAGCCGCCGGTGCGGGTCTCCAGGTCGCCGGGAATCAGGAAATGGACGCGGTTCACGGCAGCGGACCTTCGTAGGCGGCCCAGGCGACATGGGATTCGCGCAAGACGACGCGCATCGAACTCAGGCCGGCGGCGTGCGGACCAAGCTGGCCCTCCTCGATCCGTACGGCGATGCGATTGAAGATGGCCTGGGCCAGGAACTCGGTGGTGGTGTTGCGGCCAGCGAATTCCGCCGCATCGTCAAGATTGCGGTAGTTCCATTCATCCAGCACCTCCCGCAGGCAGACGCTGACCTTACCGATATCCACCACAACTCCGTCGGGGTCCAGATCGGGACGGCACAGTTCCAAATCGACGACGTAGGTCGCGCCATGCAGGCGTTGGGCGGGACCGAAGGTCTCGCCCCGGAAGCTGTGGGCAATCATGAAATGGTCGCGGACGCAGACGGTGTACATGGCTAAACCTCGGGTTGTGCCCGCGCGCTGGCCAGCGCCAGCCAGTCGCGCGGTTGCAGGAAAACATCGTAAAGACGCGCCTCGGCGCTGCCCGGTTCGGGCCGCCAGTCGTATTCCCAACGCACCCGTGGCGGCAGCGACATCAGGATGGACTCGGTGCGCCCACCCGATTGCAGGCCGAACAGGGTGCCCCGGTCGTAAACTAGGTTGAACTCGACGTAGCGTCCGCGCCGGTAAAGCTGAAACTCCCGCTCGCGTTCGCCGTAGGGCATCGTCCGTCGTCGTTCGACCAGCGGCAAATAGGCCGGCAGGTAATGATCCCCGACGCTGCGCAGGAAAGCGAAGCAGCGTTCGAACCCGCCTTCGTTCAGATCGTCGAAGAACAGTCCACCGACGCCGCGCGGTTCGTTGCGATGCTTGAGGAAGAAGTAGTCATCGCACCACTGCTTGTAGCGGAGATGGACCTCGGGACCAAACGGCGCGCAGGCGGCTTGGGCCAGGCGATGCCAATGGACGCAATCCTCCTCGAAGCCATAATACGGGGTCAGGTCGAAGCCGCCGCCGAACCACCAGGTCGATTCCGCTGCATCCCTGGCGGCGCGGAAAAAGCGGACGTTGGCGTGCGAGGTGGGCACGTAGGGGTTGCGGGGATGAACCACCAGCGACACCCCCATGGCCTCGAAACCGCGTCCGGCCAGTTCGGGCCGCCGCGCCGTAGCCGAAGGCGGCAGGCGTTCGCCAACCACATGGGAAAAATTGATACCGGCCTGCTCGAACACCGCGCCCTCGCGCAGAATCCGGGTGCGCCCAACGCCACGCAGGCCACGCTCACCGCCGCGCTCCCAAGCGTCTTCCCGAAACCGGGCATCGCCATCGGCGGCTTCCAGCGCTTGGCTCAGCCGGTCTTGCAACTCGCGCAGCCAGACCCGCACCCTTTCAGCGGGGGCGGGGCAATTCGTATCGGTCATCGTGGAACTGGTCGGACGGTTGGCGTTCATGCGAACTCAGGGACAGCGATTACGGACTCGACCGCAATGGTATTAGACTATCGCGCCCGAATGCCCACTATTTTTTCCGTCAACCCACCTTTCCAGGCATTCCACGCCCCGCTCCACCATGAATCCTGACCGTTTCGTCCATTGGTTCCGCCAAGCCGGCCCCTACATCAACGCCCATCGCAACCGAACCTTCGTGGTGTTGTTCGGCGGCGAGGTGGTCGAGGCCGATCATTTCTCCAGCCTGATTCATGACTTGGCCTTGCTGGATAGCCTCGGCGTTCGCCTGGTGCTGGTGCACGGCGCCCGGCCGCAGGTTGAGGAGCGTCTGCGCGAAGCCGGCCGCGAACTGCGCTACGTCAATGACCTGCGGCTGACCGAAGCCGAGGATCTGCGCTACGTCAAACAAGCGGTGGGGCGAGTACGCATCCGGATCGAGGCGCGGCTTTCCATGGGTCTGGCCAACTCGCCGATGCACGGCGCGCGTCTGCGGGTGGCGTCGGGCAACCTGATCGCCGCCCGACCGCTGGGAGTGCGCGAGGGGGTGGATTACGGCTTCACCGGTGAGGTGCGGCGGATCGACGACCGCGCCATCCGTTCGTGGCTGGATCAGGACGCCATCGTGTTGCTGTCGCCGCTGGGCTACTCGCCGACCGGTGAAATCTTCAACCTGAGCGCCGAGGACGTGACCGCCGCCGCCGCCATCGCCCTGCGCGCCGACAAACTGCTGGTGCTGACCGAAAGCCCGCCGTTGCGCGATCCCGCCGGGCAACCGGTTCGTGAGCTCAGCCCCAGCGACGCCGCGCGCCTGCTGGCCGAGCACCCCGCGCTGACCGAGGAAACCGCCCGCCATCTGCGGCTGGCGCTGCGCGCCTGTCAGGCCGGGGTGCGTCGCGTTCATCTGCTCAGCCGACAGATGGACGGGGCGCTGTTGCTGGAACTGTTCACCCGCGATGGCGTGGGCGTCCTGATCACCGCCGACATTTACGAGGGATTACGTCCCGCCGCCATCGACGATATCGGCGGAATGCTGGCGTTGATCCAGCCCCTGGAAGCGGACGGCGCGCTGGTGCGACGGTCGCGGGAGCGACTGGAAATGGAAATCGAGCGTTTTTCCGTGCTGGAGCGCGACGGCGCGATCATCGGCTGCGCCGCGCTGTACCCCTTCGCCGAGGAACGCCTGGGGGAACTGGCCTGCGTGGCGGTGCATCCGGACTACCGCAATCGCGGCCGCGCCGATACGCTGTTGCGCTTCATCGAGCGCCAGGCCCACGCCCAGGGCTTGCTCCGACTGTTCGTGCTGACGACCCGCGCCGAACACTGGTTCCGCGAGCGCGGTTTTGAACCGGCCGAGGTCGCCGATCTGCCGGTGCGCAAACAGGCGTTGTACAACTGGCAGCGCCGTTCAAAAGTGTTCATCAAAACCCTGTAAGCTGTTCGCGTCACCCTTTTACGAGGACCTTGCGCCATGCCGACCACCGCCCCGCTCCGCGTCGTCCAGATCAGCGACCTCCATCTCAAAACCACCCCCGGCAACCAACTTTGGGGCGCCGACGTGGACGCCGGCTTGAGCGCGGTGCTGGCGCATATCCAGGAACGACAACCCGCGCCCGACTTTGTTCTCGCCACGGGCGATCTGGTCGGCGACGAGCCGGACGCCTATCCCCGTCTGCGCCAGGCGCTGGAACCGCTGGACCTGCCGGTTTATTGCCTGCCGGGCAACCACGACTTTCCCGCGGTCATGAGCCGAACGCTGCGCGGCGACCGCGTGCGCTGGGCACGCTACTTCGTCGCCGGTCACTGGCAGTTCGTGCTGCTGGATTCCAGTTTTCCCGGCACGCCCGACGGCCATCTGGCCACCGGTGAATTGGCGCTGCTCGACACCGTCCTGGCGACCGACCCCGAACGGCCCACCCTGGTCTGCCTGCACCACAACCCGTTACCGGTCGGCACGGGCTGGCTCGACACCATGACGGTCAGCAATGGCGCGGCGCTGTTCGCGGTGCTGGATCGCTATCCACAAGTCCGGGCGGTGGCGTGGGGCCATATCCACGGCGAGTTCGTCGGCCGGCGGGGCAACGTGCAACTGCTGGCCGCCCCCGCGACCTCGGTGCAATTCCGGCCCGACGCCCCGGAACCGCGCGTGGACGATCTTCCGCCCGGCTACCGCTGGTTCGAGCTGTATCCCGACGGCACGCTGCGGACTGGCGTGGAGCGGGTCGCGGCGGCCCGCGCGAACGACCCGACGCGGCGGGTTCCGGCCTAACCGCCATCCCGCTATAATCGCCGCCATGAACATCAAAGACGATCTGGTTCGACACTATCACTGGCTGCGCCAGTACGGCCTCAACGACTCGCACAGCGGCAACGCCTCGGCGCGGGACGGCGACACCTTCTGGATCACGCCCACTGGTTGCTGCGCCGATACCCTCAGCAGTGGCGATCTAGTCGAGTGCCGCCTCGACGGCCTCATCGGCAAGGGGGCCTCGATGGACGCCCGTCTCCATCTGGCCGTCTACCAGGCCAATCCCAAGGTCCGCGCCCTGCTGCACAGCCACGGTCCCTATTCCGTGGCGATGACCATGGACAACGAGGAATTCCTGCCGGCCGATTTCGAGGGGCAGTTGTACTTCAGCCGGGTACCGGTCCTGACCATCCCCTACGACCAGTACGAAGCCCGTTCGCCGCGCATGATGGGCGAAATCCTGGCGGATTACCCCATCGCCGTGGTGCGCGGCCACGGTGTCTACGCTGGCGCCGACAGCCTCAATCTCGCCTATAAATGGACCTGCTCACTGGAACTGTCGGCCAAAACCGCCTTCATCGCTCAGCAGGCGGGCAAGATCTGACGGCCATGCTCAAACCGCTCATCCCTGAGGGCGAAGCGTTGCGCCACGCCTTTCAGTGGCTGGCCGAACAGGGATATTGCACCCTCAAAACCGTCGAGCAGGCCAGCCTGCGCTTCGATCTGACGCCGCGCGACGAGGAGTTTCTACTGCGGCAGTTCGTCCAGCACCGGGGCGCGGCCAGCGACGCGCCGACGCCGGCTTCAAAGTGACAGCGGGTTACCGGTCAGCCGCCGGGCGAAATTGACCAGCATGGCGGCGGTCGCGCCCCAGATAAAACGATCCTGATAGGGAATGACGTAATAGCGCCGCGGCTGGCCCTGGTAGAGCACACTGCGCTGTTCGTGATGGCGCGGATCGAGGATGAATTCCAGCGGCACCTCGAACGCCTCGGCGACTTCGAAATCATCCAGCGTCAACTCGAACGGCGGGGTCACGAAACCCACCACCGGCGTGACTAGAAACCCGGTGATGGTTTGATACAAATCGAGAAAGCCGGCGATTTCCACCACGTGTCGGCGATCCAGGCCGATCTCTTCCTCCGCCTCGCGCAGCGCGGTCTCCACCGGGCTGGCATCTTCTTCCTCGGCCCGGCCGCCGGGAAAGCTGATCTGACCGGCATGATGCTCCAGATGGGCGGTGCGCTGGGTCAGCAGCACCGTATAGCCCTCGGCCCGCTCGACCAGCGGCACCAGCACCGCCGCCGGGGTCAGGGGCCGTTCCTCGCGCTCCATCCCGGCCACCGCGTGATCGCCGGCCAGAATTTCCACCTGATGGGTCGAATGCAGGCAACGGCGAACCCGGTCGCGCATCTCCGCGTGATTCACGCCACCTCCGCGGATACGCCGAACAACCGCAGGTAATTGGCGGTGGTGACCGCCGCGATTTGCTCCAGGGTCTCGCCGCGCAACCGGGCGACAAACTCCGCCACATGCCGCACCCAGGCCGGATGATTGGGCTTGCCCCGGCGCGGGACCGGCGCCAGGTAAGGCGCGTCGGTCTCCACCAGCAACCGGTCGGCGGGCACGCGCCGCGCGGCGTCTTGAATGGATTTGGCGTTCTTGAAGGTGACGATCCCGGAAAACGAGATGTGGAAATTCAGTTCCAGCGCCCGCTCCGCCATGGCCCAATCCTCGGTGAAGCAGTGCAATACCCCGCCCACCTCGGCCGCGCCCTCCTCGGCTAGAATTCGCAAGGTGTCCTCGCGGGCGGCGCGGGTGTGGACGATCAACGGCTTGCCCAATTCCCGGGCGGCGGCGACATGGATACGAAACCAGTTCCGTTGGTGGTCGGCGCGGCCAGCCCCGTGGTAGTAATCCAACCCGGTCTCCCCGATGGCGACCACGCGCGGCTCGCGGCCCAAGGTCGTCAACTCCGTCACGGTCGGCGCGCGACCACCCTCCTCGCTCGGATGCACGCCCACCGACAACGCGATTTGGGGATAAGGTTCGGTCATCCGGGCCAAGGCCGGCCAGCTTTCCAGATCCACCGCCACGCTCAACAACCGTGTGACGCCGTTCGCCGCCGCCGCGGCCAGTACCCCCGCCAGGCCGCCGCCGAAAGGCGCCAATTCGATCCGGTCCAGATGGCAATGGGAGTCGACCAGCATGATTCCCCGCGCCTACATCGTGTTGGTCGGCTGTTCGGCGCGGGCGTAGCCGGCTAATTGCGCCTCGATCTTCTTTTGAAGGCTGGCGCCCTCCACGCCGCCGAATTGAATGCCGACGCCCATCTGCCGCCCGCCCGGGGTGGTTCGGTAGTTGATCCAAACGACCTTGCCAGTGATGGCAAACCGTTCCGGATCGTCCAGAATCGTCAGCAGGAGAAATACCTCGTCCTCCAGTTCGAAGGTCTTTTCAGTCGGAATGAAGATGCCCCCGCCCTTGACGAAGGGCATGTAGCTGGAATGGAGCATCGCCTTGTCCTTGATGGCGAGGGAAATGACGCCTTGTCGTGGAACCGCCATGGTATTCAACCCCTTGCAAACGAATCGGGAACCGGGAATCAGAGGAGCGCGTCGCCTAGAAACGCCTCCAGTAGCAGGGGCGCGTTGACCTGGGTGGTCGCGCAGAGCGCGCGCAGCCGAACCGCCGCGTCCAGGCGCCCGAACAGGGCGCGCGGCGCGCCCCGATCAGCCCAACACCGCAGCGCGGGACGCAGGTCGGGGTTGCCCAGACGCGGGGGCTGGGCGTCCATCTTAAGCCGAATCAGGTCGGTGTGCCAACCGACCAGCCAGTGCAGATTCTCGCTCAAATCGCCTTGCGTCCAGCATTCCGCCGCCCGGATCGGATCGATCCGTCCGGCCAGCGCCTGCTCGTAGCATTCGAACAATGCCCGACGACGGCGCCAGCGTTCGCCGTCGGCCTGGGCCAGCGCGGCGAGCGGCGCGCCGCCGGCGATGTCCAACAGCGTCGCCGGCTCCAGTCCGTCCGCGACGCGGGCCGCCAGCCAAGGAACGGCGACCGCCGCCGCGGGTGGGCCGAAATCGATTCTTTGACAGCGGCTGCGCACCGTGGCCGGCAAGCGCGCTGGCTGGGCGGTCACCAGCAGCAACAAATCGTTACCTGGCGGTTCCTCCAGCGTCTTCAACAGGGCATTGGCGGCATTGACGTTGAGCTGGTCGGCCGGTTCCAGCAGCGCGATCTTGTAACCGCCGTATTGAGCGGTATAGCCGAGGAAGGCGCGCAATTCGCGGATTTGATCCACCTTGAGGACCTTGCCTTCTTCTTCCGGCCGCGCCAGGCTGTAGTCAGGATGGCTGCCGGCCCGGAACAATCGGCAACTTCGACACTGACCACAGGCCTCGCCCTCGGCGTCGGGATGAGCGCACAGCAGCGCCCGCGCCAGCCGGCGGGCGAACAGCCCCTTGCCCAGCCCCGCCGGGCCGGACAACAACAGCGCGTGCGGCAGGCGTCCGGCGACCCGTCGCCGTTGCCACTGCCGCCAAAGGTCCTGATGCCAGGGCAGGCGTTCGTCGTCCATCAGCGGCACCCCAGCCACTCGGCGAGTATGGCCTCCACCTCGGCCCGAACCATCGCGACCAGTCGGTCGGCATTCACGATTCGGCATCGGTCGGGATCTTGCCGTGCCCGGCCGAGATAAACCGCGCGGACTCGCTCGAAAAAAGCGGTTTCCTCCTGCTCGAAGCGATCCGCCGCGCCGCGCCGCCCAGCCCGCTCCAAACCCACCGCGACCGGTGCATCGAACACCAGAGTCAAATCGGGTTGAAGGCCACCTTGCACCCAGTTTTCCAGGATCGTGATCCGTTCCAGCGGCAAGCTCCGACCGCCACCCTGATAGGCGTAGGTGGCGTCGGTGAACCGGTCGCACAAGACCCAATGACCGGCGGCCAGCGCCGGCCGGATCACCCGCTCCAGGTGCTCGGCGCGGGCGGCGAACATCAGCAGCGTCTCGGCCGCCAACGCCATGCCGTCGTGGCGATGGTCGAGCAACAGGGAACGGATTTCCTCGCCCAGCATCGTGCCGCCCGGCTCGCGGGTCAGCGTCACCCGATAACCCGCCCGTTCCAAATATTCGCGCATAAACGCTAGTTGGGTGGTCTTGCCGACACCCTCGCCGCCCTCGACGGTAATGAACTTGCCGGACACGTTACTTTCCCTTCAACTGATACTGCCTGACTGCCCGGTTATGTTCGTCAAGCGTCCGGGAAAAAACATGCCCACCCTGGCCAGTCGCCACGAAATACAGCGCGTCGCCGGGGGCCGGATTGACGGCGGCGGCCAGCGCGTCCACGCCGGGCAAAGCAATCGGTGTCGGTGGCAAACCTTTACGAGTATAGGTGTTATAGGGATTGTCGCGCGCCAGATCGGCGCGACGCAGGTTGCCGTCGAAGGCCTCGCCCAAGCCATAGATCACAGTCGGATCGGTCTGCAACGGCATCCCCCGCCGCAGCCGGCGCGCGAACACGCCAGCGATCTCCGGCCGTTCCGCCGGCGCCGCCGTTTCTTTTTCCACGATCGAGGCCAGAACCAGCGCCTGGTAAGGATCGGTCAGCGGCGAATCCGGGGAACGGTGACTCCATGCCATATTCAACTGGCGGTCCATTGCCGCCAGCGCCCGCCGCAGGAACGCCTCATCGGTGAAGCCAGCGGGAAAATGGTAGGTATCCGGTAGGAATCGTCCTTCGGGATACTCGCCCACCCGGCCCAACCGCGTCATGATTTCGGCGTCGGTCGCATCCCGCAAGGTCTGTTTGATTTTGGGATGCTCCGCCAGCGCCTGTCGCAATTGTCGGAAGGTCCAGCCTTCCACCACCGTCAGCGAATGTTGGATGACTCGTCCGGCCACGACCTGGTCAAGTAACTCGCGCGGCGCGAGTCCTGGCGCGAGGGCGTATTCGCCGGCCTTGAGCCGAGACGCCAGCCGACTAGATCGGGCATAGGCTTCCAGGTACGGCCCCGACCGCAGCAGGCCCGGTTGTCGCCGCAATTCCCGAATAAGATCGGACATGCCCATTCCGGATTTCAGTTCCAGCGTCAGACCGCCGGTCGGCACGCCAAGAGGGGTATCCAGGAATACGCGATAATCGGCGTAAACGATATACAGCGCCGGCCCCAGAATCAGCGTCAGCGCCACCAGGACTAGAAGCAACCATCGAGGCCAGCGGGGGGAAACCATGCCCTCACCCCCAACGCCTCTCTCGCCCGCCAGAGAAGGGAGCGAATGGGAACACCGTGCCTACTCCAGGGCGCGGAAAATCACCGTGCCGTTGGTGCCGCCGAAGCCGAAAGAGTTCGACAGCGCGACCTTGATGCGCCGTTCCTGGGCGGTGTGCGGGACGTAGTTCAGATCGCACTCCGGTTCCGGATGATCCAGATTGATGGTGGGCGGCGCGACCTGATCGCGAATCGCCAGCACCGAAAAAATCGCCTCGACCCCGCCGGCCGCGCCCAGCAGATGGCCGGTCATGGATTTGGTCGAACTCATCGCCAGCCGATAGGCGTGGTCGCCGAACACGGTCTTGGCCGCGTCGCTTTCGATCTTGTCGCCCGCTGGCGTGGACGTGCCATGGGCATTGATGTAGTCCACCGCCTCGGGCGGGATTTCCGCGTCGCGAAGGGCGTTGGCCATCGCCCGCCGCGCGCCGGCGCCATCCGGTGGCGGCAGCGTCATGTGGTAGGCGTCGCCGCTCATGCCGAAACCGATCAATTCAGCATAAATTCGCGCGCCGCGCCGCCGGGCATGTTCGTATTCTTCTAGCACCAACACCCCGGCGCCGTCGCTGAGCACGAAACCGTCGCGATCCTTGTCCCAAGGCCGGCTGGCTTTCTCCGGCTCGTCGTTGCGGGTGGAAAGCGCCCGCGCCGCCGCGAAGCCGCACAGTCCAGTAGGCGTGGTGGCCATTTCCGCGCCGCCGGCGATCATCACGTCGGCGTCGCCATATACGATCAGTCGGCCCGCCAGGCCGATGCTGTGGGTGCCGGTGGTGCAGGCGGTCACCACCGCCAGGTTCGGGCCCTTGATCCCGTACAGGACGGACAAGTTGCCCGAGACCATGTTGATGATGCTGCGCGGCACGAAGAAGGGGGTCAACTTGCGCGGTCCGCCCTTCAAGAACGCCGCGTGACCTTCCTCGATACCCGGCAGGCCACCAATACCGGAGCCGATATAAGTGCCGATCCGCTCGGCGTTCGCCTCGGTGATCTCCAATCCCGCGTCCCGAATCGCCTGCGCCGCCGCGCCGATGCCATAGTGGATGAAGGTATCCATCTTCTTGGCTTCCTTGGTATTCAGGTACTGCTCCACCTGAAAATCCTTCACCGCGCCGCCAATGCGCACTGGAAAACTGCTCACGTCGAAAGCGGTGACCGGCCCGATGCCACTACGACCAGCCAGGATGTTGGTCCAGGCGGCCTCCACGGTGCTGCCGACCGGGGACACGATGCCCATGCCCGTCACTACCACTCGCCGCTCGGTCACGAAACACCCCTCACTGCGCCAGGCTGACAAAACAAGGCCGCGACCCCTGGCGGGCGGTCGCGGCGGGTTGGGATCCGCGCGGAACGGACACCTTCAACCGAGGTGCGTCGCGATGTAGTCGATCGCCTGCTGCACCGTCGTGATTTTTTCGGCATCCTCGTCGGGAATTTCAAGTTCGAACTCTTCTTCCAGAGCCATCACCAGTTCGACGGTATCCAGGGAATCGGCGCCAAGGTCCTCGACAAAAGAGGCTTCATTGGTCACCTGTTCCTCCTTCACCCCCAACTGCTCAATGATGATTTTCTTGACGCGGGCTTCAATGTTGCTGATGTCGATCATGATCGCTTGCTTCCTCGTTGTGTTTCAATCCGCGCCCACTTTATCACGGCGGGCGAAATTTCAGTGACGGTACCACAAACTGGGCGCGGTTTCCGGCCCCCTCGTCAACCACCGGCACGTCGACGTGGCCCCTCATTCCAGTCGGCCATCAAGCCATGTACATCCCACCGTTGACATGCAGGGTCTCGCCGGTGATGTAAGCCGCTTCCGACGAAGCCAGGAACGCCACGGCATTGGCGATGTCCTGGGGTTCGCCCAACCGTTGCAGCGGAATGCTGGTCAGCAGCGACTGGCGCTGTGTTTCCGGCATGTCCCGGGTCATGTCGGTAGCGATGGCTCCTGGCGCGACCGCGTTGACGGTGATGTTGCGCGAGCCGATCTCGCGCGCCAGCGATTTGGTGAAACCGACGATCCCCGCCTTGGCCGCCGCGTAGTTGACCTGGCCTGGGTTGCCGGTGGCCCCCACGATCGAGGTGATGCTGATGATACGCCCGCGCTGGGTTTTCATCATCCCGCGCAGCACCGCCTTGCTCATTCGATAGACCGACGTCAGGTTAGCGTCGAGAATCGCCGCCCATTCCTCGTCCTTCATCCGCAGGAGCAAGTTGTCTCGAGCAACGCCGGCGTTGTTGACCAGGATGCTCGGCGGGCCGAATTCCTGGGTCACCGCCTTCATCGTCGTCTCGACCGAGGCTGGATCGGTCACGTCCAGCCGCAAGCCACGCCCCTTGATTTCGTGCTCGCGCAAATTCCGGGTGATCGCCTCCGCGCCGGCCTCGGTGGTCGCGGTGCCGATCACGGTCGCGCCACGCCGACCCAATTCGCGGGCGATGGCTTGGCCAATGCCGCGGCTAGCCCCGGTCACCAGGGCGATTTCGCCGTCCAGCGTCGTCATCGTGAACTCTCCCTCGCGATCAATAGGTCAGCAACACCGCGCCCCAGGTGAAGCCGCCGCCGAATCCCTCCAGCAGCAGCGTATCGCCACGCTGGATGCGGCCGTCGCGCACCGCCACGTCCAAGGCCAGTGGCACCGAGGCCGCCGAGGTATTGCCGTGAATCCGCACGCAGTCCACCATCCGCTCTTCCGGTAATCCAAGCCGTTTGGCGGTGGCGGCCAGAATCCGCCGGTTGGCCTGGTGCGGGATCAGCCAGTCCACGTCAGCGACCGTCATCCGGTTCGCGGTCAAAATCCGCTCGGCGATGTCCTTGAGCGTGGTGACCGCCACCTTGAATACTTCGCTGCCGCGCATTTCAACGAAGGCAGCGTTCTGGCGGGTCTGATCGTAGCCGCTGGATACGCCGGCCGGCACCCACAGCAATTCCTTATAGCGGCCGTCGGCGCCTAGTCGGCTGTCGATGATGCCGGGTTCGGTAGCCGCTTCCAGCACCACCGCGCCGGCGCCGTCACCGAACAGGATGCAAGTGCCGCGATCGCTCCAGTCGATGATACGCGTGAAGGTATCCGCCCCCACCACCAGCGCCCGCCGCGCCGCGCCGGTGCGGATGAAGCGGTCGGCGATATCCAAAGCGTAGACGAAACCGGTGCACACCGCCTGCACGTCGAAGGCGGGGCCGCCAGGACAGCCCAGACGGTGCTGCAACTGGGTGGCGACGCTGGGAAAGACGTGATCGGGCGTGGTGGTGCCGAGCACGATCAAGTCGATATCGCCCGGTTCGAGGCCCGCGGCTTCCAATGCCCGTCGGGACGCGTGTTCGGCCAAATCGCAGGTGGTTTCCCCCGGCGCGGCGATGTGGCGCTCCTCGACCCCAGTACGTTCGACGATCCACTCCGCCGTGGTCTCGATCATCTGTTCAAGATCGGCGTTGGTGAGCACTTTCTCCGGCAGATGGCCGCCAGTTCCAATGATTCGGGCGTGATTCAAAGCGCTTGCCTCTCGGCGTGAAGGGCGGCCAGGTGAGCATCGATGCGTTGGGGCACGGCCTGTTGGGCTTCCAGCATCGCGACCCGGATGGCATTGGCGAACGCCAGAGCGTCGGCGCCGCCATGGCTCTTAACCACGATGCCTTGCAAACCCAGCAGGCTGGCGCCGTTGTAACGGCGGGGATCGATCCGGCGGCTGAAGGCGCGCAACACCGGCAGGGCGACCAGACCAGCCAGGCGGGTTAGCGGGTTTCGCTTGAATTCCTGGGTCAGATAATGGCGGATGAGCTTGGCCACGCCCTCGCTGCTTTTGAGCGCGACATTGCCGACGAAGCCATCGCAGACCACCACGTCCACCTCATCCAGATAAACGCCATCGCCCTCAACGAACCCGATGTAATTGAGATCGCTGGCGGCCAACAACCGGGCGGCGTCCTTGACCTGCTCGTTGCCCTTGATGTCTTCCTCGCCGATGTTCAGCAAGCCCACGCGCGGCCGGTGGATGCCGTTCACCTCGGCCAGCACCGAGCCCATGACCGCGAATTGCAGCAGATGTTCGGCCTTACTGTCCACATTGGCGCCCAAGTCCAGCATCCGGGTATGGCCACGGACAGTGGGCAGGGTGGTGCAGATGGCGGGGCGGTCGATGCCGGGCAGGGTCTTGAGCACGAAGCGGGCGGTCGCCATCAGCGCGCCCGTGTTGCCGGCGCTGACGCAGGCGTTGGCCTCGCCCTGCTTGACCAGGTTGATCGCCACCCGCATCGAGGAATCCTTCTTGACCCGCAGGGCCTGCGCGGGCGACTCGTCCATGTTGACCAGTTGCGAGGCGTGGCGAATGACGATGTTGGGATGACCCTTGGCCTTGAGCCGTGCTAGTCGGGCCGACAGGATGTCTTCCTGACCCACCAGAATCAGACGCATCTCGTCACTGGTGGTTTTCAGCGCGCTAAGGGCGGCCGGCACCACCACGTCCGGACCGATATCGCCGCCCATGCCATCCAGGGCGATGGTGAGCGGCCGAGTCATGTGCGCAAAAAAAGCATCGTGGGTAGGGTCGAGAAAAACAGGGGGTTTGAGGCGTGGCGCGTGACGATCAATCCTCGCTCTCGTCGACCACCGGCTTGGTGATGACTTGACGACCCCGATAATAACCGTTTGGAGTGACGTGGTGGCGGCGGTGCAATTCCCCGGAGGTACGATCCGTTGACAGCGCGGCGGCGGTCAAGGCGTCGTGGGCGCGACGCATGCCACGCTTGGAAGGGCTCTTGCGGCTTTTTTGTACAGCCATGCTCAATAACTCCTTTAAGAATCTCGTAATAGGGAAGCCAGCGTCGCCAAGGGTGGGGCATGCTCCATCCCACCGGGCATTTGGTAACCGTTGGCCTCACAGTCGCGCCTATTGTCGTGTCGGGGAACCTGGGGCAAGACCAACAACAATTCGTCTTCCACCAGATCGGCGACACCGATAACTCCATCGGCAACCAACAGTGGTTCGTAGTCCTCGGGCAGTCGGTCGGCTTCGGCCTCATCCCGCGCCAAACCCAGGTTGACGGTCGCTTCCAGCGGCAACCGCAGCACGCCCAGGCAGCGCTGGCAAATCAGTTCGACCTCAGTGGTTCGCACGACGCCCTTGATGCAGTGGACGCCCCGCCGGTCAACGCCAGCCGTCAGCGCCACGTTCGCCACCCCATCGGCCCGATGCAGCGCGGCAACCAAGCGCGGCAATACCGCCAGCGCCAACGAACCTGTCAGCCGTCCGCTCTCGGTGGCCAAACGCCAAGGATCGATTTTGTTGGGGAGCGATGGGGTCCGCATAGGACGCGGAATGATATAGACGCGCCGGATGACTGTCAAAATAAAGCCAAATTCCGCACAATTACCGCAACTTCCATCACTCCGTCGAGTGCCCGCCATGTCCGAAATCCTCCCTGATGGCCGCCGCCTGATTCTGGCTTCCACCTCGCCGTTTCGTCGCGAGCTGCTGGCGCGGCTGGGACTGCCCTTTTCCACGCAAGCGCCCGCCGCCGACGAATCTTCATGGCCCGGCGAGGACGCGCCGACATTGACCGCCCGGCTGGCGGAACTGAAGGCCCGGGCGGTCGCCCGCCACGAACCGACGGCGCTGATCATCGGTTCGGATCAAGTGGCGGTGCTCGATGGCGCAATCATCGGCAAACCCGGCAATCACGAAGAGGCGACAACGCAGTTACGACGCGCCTCGGGCCGAACCGTGACGTTTTATACCGGCCTATGCCTGCTCGATGGTGCCAGTGGCCAATGCCGGACCACGGTGGAACCGTTCCAAGTCGTGTTTCGACCGTTGACAACATCGATGATCGACCGTTACCTGCGGCGGGAGCAGCCTTATGAATGCGCGGGCGGCTTCAAATCCGAGGGACTGGGCATCGCGCTGTTCGAACGGCTGGAGGGTGACGATCCCACCAGCCTGATCGGCCTGCCGTTGATCCGGCTGACCCAGCTGCTGGAAGCGGTGGGAGTGGCGGTATTGTGACGGGCGGCGCGCATCCATTCGCGCCGGCGAGTTCAGAAGACACGGACGCAAAACAAATCCTTCCCGGCATCCTCCGCGAGTCCTGAATTACGCTACATTCCTTACCAATACTTCATCCAGCGGGGGAAATCCGGCCATGACCAGCCTTCAGCCAAAAAGCATCGGCGTCCTGACCAGCGGGGGCGACGCCCAGGGCATGAATGCCGCCGTGCGCGCTGTCGTGCGCGCCGCGCTGCATCAAGGCGCCGCCGTTCACGCCATCTACGAGGGCTATCAGGGCATGGTGGACGGTGGCGACCGCATCCACTCGCTGTCCTGGGACGATGTCGGCAGCATCCTGCACCGGGGTGGCACCGTCATCGGTACTGCCCGCTGCCCGGCCTTCCGCGAGCGGGACGGTCGCCGATGCGCCGCCCGCAACCTGCTACAACACGGGATCGATCGGCTGGTGATCATCGGCGGCGATGGCAGCCTGACCGGCGCCAACACCTTTCGCCAGGAATGGCCGGAGCTACTGGCGGAACTGGTTCAGCGTGGCGAAATCGATGAGCTTACCGCCCAGCGGCATCCGGCGCTGATGATCGCCGGCCTAGTCGGCTCGATCGACAACGACATGGTCGGCACCGACATGACCATCGGTGCCGATTCCGCCCTGCACCGGATCGTCGAGGCCATCGACGCCCTGACCAGCACCGCCGCCAGCCACCAGCGCAGCTTTGTCATCGAGGTTATGGGTCGGCACTGTGGCTACCTGGCCCTGACCAGCGCTATCGCCGGTGGGACGGACTACGTCCTGATTCCCGAAAATCCTCCACCCGAAGGTTGGGAAGAACGCATGTGCGAGTTGCTGCGCCATGGCCGGGCCGCCGGCCGCCGCGACAGCATCGTGGTGGTCGCCGAGGGTGCGACGGACCGTGTCGGTAACCCAATCAGCGCCGACTACGTCCGTCGAGTCCTGGAGGAACGGCTCGGCGAAGATACCCGGGTAACCATCCTCGGCCATGTTCAGCGCGGTGGGACACCCAGCGGCTACGATCGGTGGATGAGTACCCTAGTCGGTCACGCGGCGGTTGAAGAGCTGCTGACGGCGACACCGGACAGCGAACCCCAGTTGATCGGGGTACGTTATAATCGTATCCATCGCGCGCCGCTGATGGAGTGCGTCGAAAAAACTCAATCGGTGGCCCGCCTGATCGCCGAAAAAAACTACGATCAGGCCATGCAACTGCGCGGCGGCAGCTTCACCGCCATGTTCGAGATGTTCAAAGCGATGGCCGAGGCGTTACCCAGTGTCACGCCGTCGGACCGTCCCCGGCGCATTGCCGTCCTGCATGGCGGCGGACTGGCGCCGGGGATGAATACGGCTGCTCGCGCCGCTGTGCGTCTCGGTCTGGACCGCAGCCATATCATGTTGGGAGTGCACGGTAGCTTTGCTGGGCTGATCGATGGCCAGATCAAAGATCTTACCTGGGGCGATGTCGAAGGTTGGACCGCGCTCGGCGGCGCGGAACTAGGCGCCAGCCGGAAAATCCCCACCACGGAACAACTCTATACCGTCGCCCGCGCCCTGGAGACAAACAATGTCGATGGCCTGCTAGTCATCGGCGGCTGGAAAGCCTATCAAGCGTTATATTGGTTGCACAGCGAGCGGGAGCGCTATCCCGCCTTCAAGATCCCGATGATTTGCCTCCCAGCCACTATCGACAACAACCTGCCCGGATCGGATTTGAGCATCGGCGCCGATACCGCGCTCAACGTCATTGTCGAGGCGCTGGACCGCATCAAACAATCGGCGATGGCGGCGCGACGTTGTTTCGTGGTTGAGGTGATGGGCCGACATTGCGGGTATCTGGCGATGATGAGCGGCTTGGCGGGTGGCGCCGAACGGATTTATCTGCCCGAAGAAGGCATCACTCTCAAGGACCTGCAAGCCGATGTGGAACGCATGGTCAAAAGCTTCCGCTACGGACGGCGACTGTATCTGACCATCCGAAATGAACACGCCAACGCACAATACACCACCGATTTTCTAACGCGGCTGTTCGAAGAAGAAAGTGGTCGGCTGTTCGATGTGCGCCAGGCGGTACTGGGCCATATTCAGCAGGGCGGCAATCCCTCGCCGTTTGACCGCATCCTCGCCACTCGACTGGCGGCCCATGGCATCGATTTTCTCACTGCGGAGATGGAGCGCGGTTCGGCGGCGGGCGCGTTTATCGGTATGACCGAAGGCAAGTTGACCACCTTCCCGATCAAGCAGATGCCGGACATGGTCGATATCGCCAACCGACGGCCACTGGAACAATGGTGGCTGGCGCTGCGCCCGATCGTGCACGCCATGGCCCGGCAACCGACACCCGCGGATACCGGCGGCTCGATTTGAGCGACAAGGCTAAATCCAATCAAACGGAATAGACAGTTGATTTGTTATGGAGACAATTCTTTCTTGAAACCCTTCCCTGGCAAAAATATAATGGGAAAGATCGATTACCAAAGGTGAGGAACGACTAATGGCTTCAGCACCCACTGAGCACGATAAACGCGACTACCCCCGGCTTCCCAAGGAAGCCGACATCACGCTCGCCAAACTCGAATATCCCCTTTCGACGGAGAAGGAAGAATTCGGCGCCTTGAAAAACATCGCGAAAGGAGGAATTGGTCTTATCGTCGCAAACGCTTACGAACCTGGAAGCCGAGTAAGTTTGAAAATAAACCTGAAAGGTTGGCGACGCTATCTGAAGAGCGTCGCTTCAATCGTCGACGACTCGGCTGGAACCGTGGCGACCACTCCTCTGACTGCAATTGCCGAAGTCGTCTGGACCACCCCATTGCCCGACGGCAACGGCCATGAAATCGGCGTGAAGTTCCTGGATATCTATGAGGACGAATACAACGCCCTCAAGAAGTATTTGGAAACCATGGCGGATTACCTAGCCCGGTAACCAGGGTCACTTCAAGTCGATCGGTCGGAGTATGCTTTCAATATCGGTCACTTCATTCAAATTGGCCGCTTTCGCAAAGCGATCCTCCACCAGGCCAGTAATGTCGCCGCTGGTCAGCAAACCAAAATGCACCATCAAATCGGCTAGCTGTTGCATTTCTTCCTGCCTGGGCACGAACTGATCGTAGCGAATTCGATTGGAGGGCGTCGAAAGGGCATACTCAACCAATTCAGGGGGTTGATTCCAGTATTGCCCGGCAATCCTGGCAGTTGTCTGGGTGTTCTTCCCCGCCCAGACACCCGAACGGGCGGCGCCTTCGACCAGTAACTTTACAACAGCCGGATCTTCTTGAATCAGCTTCTGCTTGACCAAGGTCAGATTACAAATAAAGTTTGGCCAAAATTCCTCGACATAATAAATCCGACTGGCATCGCCACTTTTCAGAGTCTTGGCCGCGAACGGTTCCCCCACGAAATAGGCGTCCAGGGAGCCAGCGGCCAAAGACGCTGCCATGTCGGGTGGATTCATTTCAACCACCTTGATTCTATCGGCCAGTCCGCGCTCCTCCATCAACCGACGGATACCGAGATTATGACCCGAGTAGCGCATTGGGACGGCGACAGTTTTACCAACCAGATCGTTCAGCGTGGTGGCATGTAAATCCTTTCTGGCGACCAGCGTGCTTTCATGGCGATTGCCGATATAAACCAGCTTGACGTCCGCTCCCTGCTGCCGGAGCACGATAGCCAGGGGCGCAATCATGAAGGCGGCCTCAATCTGGTCGTTGCGCAGCGCCTCCCCCAATTCCGCGAAAGAAGAAAACTTCAGTGCCTGAAACTGTACTGCTCCCTGATTCCGGCTGGCGTAATCCAGCAAGGGTACCGCCAAATTGCTGATCACCGGCATATAACCCAGCCGTACTATCTTTCTACCACCCCGTTCCGCGTTGAACCAATAATGCAGCGCGGCAATGAGGATCAACCAACCAATGGCGACGATAGCAACACGCCAAGTCAGAGGCAAATGACGCCAGCGATGAATCCAGTCATACGGCATAGCTCACTCCAAGCATCAAGAACAATTCATCCTTCAGGTCACCCAAAGCAGCGTTCTTCTTTGGATCGCGCGGGTGTGGAAAATCAAGCTGGCGATTCAATTTGATCTGGGCGGGCCTGCCGCCCATAACCACGATCCGATCTCCCATCAACAAAGCATCGTCGATATCATGGGTGACGACCAACGTGGTTTTGCGAAAAAGCTCGTGCATGTTGACGATTTCCTCGCGGATCTTCATATGGCTGAAGAAATCGAGACCGTTGAAAGGTTCGTCCATGATGAGTACATCTGGGTTGGCGGCCAGCGCTCTGGCCAGTTCCGCGCGGCGTTTCATCCCTCCCGACAACTGGTAGGGATAATGCTGCTCAAAATCCGCCAGATCGACCATGTCGATATTTTCCTGGATTCTTTCCCGCCTAACTCGCGCATCTTCGACATTGCGCACGCCGAGTTCGACATTTTGCCAGACCGTCATCCAGGGCAGCAGGCCACCTTGCTGAAAAACAAAGATATGATCTGGGCTGGGGCCAGTCACCTTCTCGCCGTCAATCGTCACCTCACCCGACGCGGCCGTATCGAAACCCGCGATCAGGCGCAGTAGGGTCGACTTCCCACAGCCAGAGGGTCCTAGAAGGCACACCATCTCGCCTTCGAAAAACTCGAGATTGATGTGATCCAGGATTCGCATAACTTCACCAGGCTTATACGGATCGCGTGGCCCGCGCCGTACGAGCCGCCGGTTCTTATACGACTTGCATAAATCTTGAATCAGAATATGTCCCACGGCTATGCCCTCTGCAACGAGGGATGCAGGTACATCAACCTCCGCATCAAACCATCAAGCACGATTCCAATCAGGCCGATCATCATCATACCCACCATTACGTAATCCATTCGCAGGGCGTTCCTGGAATCCAGGATCAGATACCCCAAGCCGGAGCGGACCGCGAGCATTTCCGCAGCCACAACGACCAACCAGCCGATCCCCACTGTCAGGCGCAAAGCTGTCAACACCTGCTGCAGGATAGCGGGAAAAATGATTTTAGTGATGGTTTCCCAGCGGTTGAATTTAAAATTGGCGGCGACCTGGAAAAATACCGGATTGATGGCGCGGGCCGCTACCGCCGTGGCAACTGTAAGAGGAAAAAAGCAGGCCAGAAAAATCAGAAAGACGGCGGGCCTATCCCCTATCCCAAACCACAAGACTGCTAACGGAATCCATGCCAGCGGTGATATGGGACGCAGAAACTGAATGATCGGATTCAACATCAAATTGAGCGTTTCCATCCGCCCCAGCAAGATGCCCAGGGGGATGGCGAAAACAATCGCCAAATAGAATCCCGCCGTAACCCGAAACAGGCTGGCGATCGAGTGCCGAAGGAGTGTGCCGTTGGCGATCAATTCGCCCATGCCGCGCACCACCTTTGAGGGGCTTGGAAAAACTTGCGAGCTCCAGCCACTATAGCGGGCCGTCAACTCCCAAATCAGGAGGGTCATTACCAAAGAAACAAGAGGCAGCACGACACGCTGCTTCCCACGATACCATCCCATCATAATGGATACCCCTTGGATTTCACATCTCGACATGGGTGGTGCTTTCCATCAATGCCGCTATCGTGTCAGGAAGCTGGTTCTCATTCACCACGAAATCCACGACGCCACGCTCGATGGCGCATTGGATCAGATTCGGATAAACGCAAGTCTCTACTTCCTGGGCAATGGTGATACCCGATTTCCTCTTGATCCTAGCAAACCCATCCGTGCCGTCATCCCCGATTCCCGTCAGCAATAAGCCGATGGCATGGCGTTCAAAGACCTCCGCAGCGGATCCGAACAGCGCATCCAAGGGTTTATTCGATGTTTCACCGACTTGCAAGCAAACTTCCCGATTGGAATTCGTTTGAAATGTGATCGTATTTTCATAGGAGCTGACATAACAGACGCCCTGTTCCAAGACCGCCCCATCGCGTGCGACTTCTACTTTCCATGGCACAAATTCATCAAATTTTTTTACGAAAGCTGGTAGGATTTTCGGAGAAATTTCCTGAACGACGACCGCAGCGGCGGGTAGTTTTGGCGACAGGCTGGAAAATAGACGCAAGGAGGTGTTTGGTCCGCCTAGCGTCGTGCCTATCGCCAGGAGATAATCCAGCGATTGAAACCCATAACGCTCGGCCAACAGTTCCCGGCTATCCCAGCGGTTCAACTTGACCCGGTGAATGTTTTGCAAATTTACCACCGCCGCCAACTTGACGCGATCAATGAGTTGTTGCTTGGCGCGATGGATATCACGGGAAATGGCACCGGACGGCTTGGGCAAAAAATCCACCACGCCTAACCGTAACGCTTCGAAGGTAATGTTGCCATCGCTAAACAGGGAGCTTAGGACAACAATCGGAACCGGTGCCTCGATCATGATATGACGGATAGTCGTCACCCCATCCATCACCGGCATATCCATGTCCAGCGTGATCACATCGGGACGCAGTGCCTTGATTTTTTCTAACCCCTCTAGACCGTTTCTGGCGTTGCCGATGATTTTGATACCTGGATCGGATTCCAACAGTTCGCTGACAGCCTTAACCATGAAAGCGGCATCGTCCACGACCAGGACTTTTATTTTTTCCACCATATCGGAACTCTCCACCGGTTGAAAGCGAGTCAGGTTATAGGCAACACGACATCATCCAGTAAAAGGCTTGGATTTCACTCGCTTAATTGAGCTTGCCTGTCGTCAAGCCGGTTTTCCATTAACCGCCTTCTTTCTTCCGAGGCTCAATTCCTGATAACGGGCAACTTGCCGGTTCATGGCGATATTCGCCAATTCGTAAACATCCAGGATCAGCGAAACTCGGCCATCGCCGATAATCGTGGCGCCGGACAAACCGCTTTTTTCCTGCAAATAATCCACCAGTGGCTTGATCACCACTTCTTCCTGGCCCAGCAACTCATCCACCACCAGGCCAATTTTCTTTAGCCCGGCATTGACGATTACCACAAAGAACTTGTCAATTTCCTGCTGACTGGAGGGAATGTCGAACAAGACAGACAGTCGGAAGATCGGCGTGGTCTTGCCGCGCAGATGAATCACCTCGGTTCCCTCCACCGTCGTGATGTCCTTGGCAAAAATCCGCAGCGTTTCTTCCACGTTAGCCAGCGGAACAGTAAACAGATTATCGCTAACCCGCACCATCAGCGCCGAGATGATCGCTAGGGTCAGCGGAATTTTCAGCCGGATTCGCGTTTGGAGACCCACGATGGATTCAATGTCAATCGTACCGTTCAATTTCTCGATATTCTTCTTCACCACATCCATGCCGACGCCTCGGCCGGAGGTATTGGTCACCTCCGCCGCCGTGGAAAAACCGGGCATCATGATCAGTCGAAGTAGTTCCCGAGTCGACATCCGTTCCAATTCCTCCCTGGAAAATAACCCCTTTTCCAAGGCCTTGGATTTGATCAGCTCGGGATCCATCCCCCGACCGTCATCGGTGATCTCGATAACGATGTGGTTGCTTTCATGGTAGGCTTCCAAAAGCAACGTACCGGTCGAGGGTTTGTTCAGGCGTTTGCGCTCCGCCACGGTTTCGAACCCGTGATCGACCGCGTTGCGGATCAGGTGAATCAGCGGATCGGAGATCTCCTCGATAATCATCCGGTCCAGTTCCGTTTCCTCGCCTCGGATTTCCAGTTGCACTTGCTTGGTGGTGCCGCGCGTGAGATCGTGGATCAGGCGGGGATAGCGATTGAAAAGCTGGGCGATGGGCAACATCCGCACCTTCATCACCCCTTCCTGAAGTTCGTTGGAAGTTCGGCTCAGGGAAACGATAGCCTCGCCGAACCGGTAAGTGAAGGTCCGGATCAGCTTCATATCCTTCGGATCAAGGCCAGCGTTGGCCTTGAGATACTGTTGAAGGTTCCTCATCTCGTTGAACAACTGGAAGAAATAGGAGCGGTCGACGATCAGTTCCCCCACCTGATTCATCAGAACGTCGATCTTGTGCGCATCCACCCGCACGCTCTTCTTCACGACCCGCTCACCGGCGTCCTGAGACGGCTCGGTTTTCTGGCGCTCACTTTCGGTTTCCGCGACTGGCCCAGCGGCGGTGGGTTCCTCTCGCCGCTCGACGACCGCAGGCAATGGCTGAGCCAGTGCCGGTTCCACGGATGAAGTCGGGGACTTGCCCAATGGAACCAGCAGGGCTTCATCCTCCAGCCACTCCTTCGTCAAGGGCTCCTCAACGATTTCCAGCGCGGGCATCCTGGCGACTGGCTGTTCCATCGGCGACTCGCCACCTTGCAGCAAATGGTCGCCATGTTGCGGGAAAAACTTGATCACTCTCCCAACATAGGTTTCCATGAAGCCCATGGAAACCTCCTGTTCCAGCGCCACGGCCTGCTGGGCTGCGAGGATCTCGTCGCACCATTGCTCGTACAGCAGCGCAAGCGCCCGATAACCCATGTAATTCGCGGAGGAACTGAGGCTCTTAATACAGTCGAGGCACTGCTCCAGCACTTCGAACCGGTCGGGTACGGTGGGCAGCCGCCTAGCTTGCGCGTTGAGAAAAGCCAGATTTTCCCGCAACTGCTGGATGAAAATGGCAAACAGTTCCTTGTCGTATTCCTCTTCGTAGGTTTCCATTTCCGGAGCTGGCGGAACCGCGGGCAGTGGCTCCACCGGCGATTCAGTGGCGATGGCTTCTACCGTCGCCGCCTGCGCGGACTCCTCGTCCTCCCGCCCCTCGATGATCCGTTCAAGCCGGGCGATCAGATCGTCAACCGGTGTTTCCTCCGCCTGGGCGCGCGCCAGATCGGCCACCAGCATGGCGACGCGGTCACGGCCAAGGATCAGGGTTTCCACGATACTCGGACTCGAAGGTTTTTTCCCTTGGCGAAGTAAATCGAGCAGATCTTCCAGCTTGTGGGAGAGCGCGGCAATTCGGACCAGACCCATGAATTGCGAGGCACCCTTGATGGTGTGAATTGGCCTGAAGATGGTATTGAGCAGATCCCGATTGGCCGGATCCCCCACTAATCGCAGCAGGGTCGCTTCCATTTCCTCAAGGTGCTCGCCAGCTTCGGCGACAAAATCATTAATCAGCGATGGATCAAGCTCGATCATGGGATGTTCTTCTATTAAAAGCAGTATTCAGGCCGGAGTCGGATGACCCGACTAGCTCCCGGTTCCAGGCTTTTCGGTTTTTTCCAAGCTTTCAATCAGCTTGAGAACTTCCTCCGATTTATGCTTGTTGATGAAGCCAATGGCCCGCAATCGCTCGACATCGCCCCGGTACTTCTCCTCATCCAGATTGGACAGGAATAGGATACGGGCGGCGCTGTCATAGCGCAGGATTTCGCGAGCGGCGCTCAAGCCATCCATCCCGTCCATGGTGATGTCCATGGTCACCAGGTCCGGTCGCAGCGATTTGTATAACTCCAGGGCTTCGAGACCATTTTTGGCTTCGCCAACAATCTGATGGCCCGGCGGCTTCAAAACCTTCCCCAGCAATTTCCTCATCATGGAGGAATCGTCAACGACCAGAATGCGCATGCTCATGGTTCCACTCCGCGATTGATCTCCGATGTACCCTTAAGATATTGATCACCTAGTCATCTCACCGAACCGCTCAGCCGCGATCCACTCGCGCCGACTTCCTTAAGCCGCTTGATTTCCTCCACCAGCAGGATGCGGTTGAAATCGAGCAAAATCAGCAACCGTTCGCCGATATCGCAAACGCCTTGCACGTATTGGCTTTCCAAGCCGGCCACCACAATATCGGGCGGCGGCTCGATGGAGTCCCGTTCGATCTTGAGAACCTCGGTCACGGCATCCACGATAAAACCGGTGACCCGGCCGGCGAGATCCAGAATTAACACCCAGTTCTTGCCCGAGCCTTGCCGATCGGTCGGCAAATTAAGCCGCTTGCGCAAGTCGATCACCGGGATGATGTTGCCCCGCAAGTTGGTGACCCCCTCAACGAAGGCCGGCGTATTCGGCACGGTGGTGATCGGCGCGCCGCGAATGATCTCCTGCACCATCAGGATATCCACGCCGAACATTTCCTTGCCGTTCATAAAGCCCACCAACTGCATGAGGTGGTCTTTTTCCTCGGCCTCATCCATGCGCCTGGTCGTCGTATATACATCAGCCATTTTCGCGCTCCTTTGGGTCCGCGCCCCGGATCGGGGCGGCCGACCGGCGATCCCTGGAGACCGCCCGGCCAGACGCCACCCGGATCCACATCGCTTTAACCGGCATGCCAGTGCGTGGGGGCCGCTGGCGTGATCGGCTCCTCGCGTCTGACGATCTTGAACTGCTGCACCTGCTCGGTGAGCTGGCGGGAGCCGTCCTGCAACTCCTGGCTGAGCTTGACCACGCCGCCGGCGCGTTCCACCGTCTGGCGCGCGCCTTCGGCGGAGGTCTGGGCGATTTCCATGACCTTCTTCGAGCGTTGCGCTTGCAGGCCCGTCAGGTTGGTCATGTGCGCGGTGCGCTCCACGATACCTTTCATCTCGTCGCCGATGGCGGTGGCGCCCTGGTTGGCCTCGGTCACCAGTTGGGCGATGCGCCGCGACTGCTCCAGCAGCGTCGCCAGCGCTTTCTGCGCGGCTTCGCGGCGAGCGCCCTGCTCGCCGGCCATGCCGGCGATCTGTTGCGCCAGGGTGTTGAGTTCGCTCACCAGGTTGCGCACCTGCTGGGTGTTGGCGACCAGCAGGCCGGCGGTCCCGGCGATGCCTTCGATCGCCTGCATGTTGATCTTGCCGCTCTCGTCGATCTTCACCAGCGCCTGCCGCGCCTCGTCGCTGAGCTTGGTGCCTTCGTTGACGCGGGCGGTGGAGTCCTTGATCAGCCGGGTGATTTCCTTGGCGGCCTCCGAGGCCCGCTGCGCCAGCTTGCCGACTTCGTCGGCCACCACCGCGAAGCCCTTGCCGTGCGCGCCGGCGCGGGCGGCTTCGATGGCGGCATTCAACGCCAGCAGGTTAGTCTGTTCGGCGATTTCCGTGATCACACCGATGATTTCGGAAATCTGTTCCGAGGACTCGGCGATGGATCGCATGCCGCTCACGGTGGAAGCCACCGACCGGCTGCCCGCCTCCGCGGCCTGTGCCACCGACCGACCAAACTCGGTGGCCTGCGCCACCGCCTTGTTCATTTCTTCCACCGCCTGGGCGATCTGGTTGACGGACTGGGTCACGTCCACTACTTTCTCGCCCTGCTGCCGCGCGGTTTCCACCACCTTGGCGCCGGTCTGGCCCATTTCAGCGACGCGATCCATGGTGGTGTTCACTTCCTGGTTCTGCGCGGTGGCGGAAGTGGCCACATCCTGCATGGCCTTCAGCAGCGAAACGACCGTGGTGTTGGAACGATCCGCCGCTTCCTTCTGAGCGACCGACGCTTGCGACACTTCGCCGGCGGTGGCGCCCATTTCCGAAATGATCTTGGCGGCGGTTTCGGATTGTTCCGCCTCAACCTGGGCGCGTTCGCGGTTGGCGTTCGCACGTTTGGCGACTTCGCTGGCGCTGGTGTCCACGGTAGTCGCCGTGTTGCTCACTACGCCGAAGGCGTTGCGGATCACCTGCATCATCTGGTTGAACGCCGCTGACATGCGGCCGATTTCGTCCCTGGTTTGCACCGGTACGGCCAGCGTGAGGTCACGGCTAGTGGCGATCTGAGTGATGGTCCCAGCGATGCGGATGATCGGCCGGGCGATCAGGCCGGCGACAAACAGCGCCAGAAGCGCGATGGCGATAGCAACCACAACGGCCATCACGATCATGGTATTCCGCAACGCCGTCACTGGCTCAAAGGCCTCGGTCAGATCCTGTTTGACGAACACGATCCACTTTGTGCCGAGTGCGTCAATCGTCGTAAAGGTACCCACCACGTCGTGGTTCCGGTAATCCTTGTAAAGTTCATTCACTTCCGAGGTTTTGCCCGCCACGATCGCGTCCACCGAGGCGTTGACGACGCGATTCTTGTTCGGATCGGCGAAAGAATCCTTGACGTTACGCGCGGAATCCTGGAGCGAGTCGGAACGTGCTAGTTTGTCCATACCGATCAGGTACGAATCACCGGATTTGCCCAGGCCCGAGCGACTCGACATCAGCTTGTTGATCGCCTCGTCGGAGACAGCCTCGACCATCACCATCAGCAATTCGCCCTGCGCGATGATCGGGACGGCGATGAAACCGTGTGGATCGTTGTCCCAGGGAGCATAGCGCTCAAAATCGGCGAACCCCATTTGTTTCGAATCACGCACCTTCCGGAACAGCTTGGCCATGCTAGTGTCGCTGTACGGCCCGTTGATCAGGTTAGTCAGGTAATCGGCGCGATGCGCGACCGAGGAGAACACCTGGCCATCTGGCGCGACCAGCAACAGATCCGGCATATCGAAGCGTTTGATGTAGTCTTGAAAATAATTCGCCTTGGTGTCGTCGAGACCGGTCGGCGAAGCCAGTTGCTCCATTGTGCCCGTGGTGATGATGCCCCATTGCACGCCGGCAATCTGCAAGGGTGCGTACAGGGAGACCTTAAATACTTTGTCAAACTCACCGCGCTTCATTTCGTATCCGGATTTACCGGCCATGATGGCGTCGACATCGGTACCAGTTTTTGGATCGCCGACCTTGCCCTTGATGAGTACACGGTCACTGCGCAGCGTCACCTTGTCGCCCAATTTCCCCACCAGATAACTCTCGAACGTCTCGCCCATGCCATTGCGATTTTGCATGATGCCATCTATCAATTCGGTGGGAACCTGGAGTACCAAATTGCCCATGTACTGGCCGTTACCGTCAACGATCGGTCCACCAATGAATGCGGCCAATGCATTGGATGGTTCGTACATACTAAAATCTTCAATCGCGACTCGATCACGAGCCTTGCTGAAAATACGACCTAAACCAGAGTCTTTCAGGATACCCGTTTTTAAATTGGTGCCCAGATCGGACTCGGCCGCCAAAGTAAAAACCACATTACCCGCAGGATCGATCAACACAAGATCATAACTACTGACGAGTTGCGCGAGGGTAATAAAATCCTTGCGCACAATGGTGCTAGCCTGCTTATATTCCGGGCTTTCCAATCCTTTGGGAAATACAGCGCTCATGCGCTTCAGATGTTCCACTGTAGCGGGACTTTGGCGTAACGCATCGATCATTTTGTACAACTGACCGAATGACTGTTCGATGCGTTGCTTCTTGGCATTATGCAGGGCTTGCTGTCCGCTTAATGCTTCTAGCCAAATGTCCCTGATGGTCTCGGCCAGCGTGGTGGCGCTGACCGTTCGGTTGTTGAAATAGCTAGCCATGGTCAGCTTTCGGACATCGCGCGCACCTTCCGCCGCCTGAATGACTTGAGCTTCCAGCACTTGGCTGGCCCGATCCAGGGAGTAATAAACGGCAATACCGAAAGGTATGAGGCCGATGATCAGGAACAGCGCAATCAATTTGACCCTGAGACTTTGGTTATTGAACCATAACCATAACTTTTTCATTTTTTAACCTCCAAGCGGGTTCGAACGGGGATGCTTGCAAAACCAAGGGGTAGAGCAGTCATAAAGCGATCTCACGATAGGCCGTTGACGACGGTTGCGACTTTTACATCCGAAAGCACGAAGTCTGGATGGCAGCGGGCCAAGGCGGCTTGCGCCATGTCCTTGTGCAAGCAGCTCTGTGGATCCTGAACGATGGCGATGCCATCCATGCGATGAATTTCCTCCAGGCCCTCACTGCCATCCTCCCCGGAACCGGACAGGACGACACCCGCCGACCGCCCCTTCATGGCCTCGGCGACGGAAAACATCAGTCGGTCGATGGAACCGCGCCGCGAGGCGAACGGCGCGCGATGAACCTGCAACACCAGCCGGTCATCGCGGGCGGCGACGGTGAGGTACTCCACACCCGCGCCGAGGTAGCAGACGCCGCCCTCGACCAGTTCACCGTCAACCGCCCGCTTGACCTTTACCCCACTGTAGTCGTCCAGGTAGCGGGCGAAGGCTTCCACATGCGGCGGCGCGGCGTACAAGACAGCTAAATAGGCAGCCGCTGAGTTCGGGCGCAATTGCGGGATAATCTTCAACAAGGCGCCGTAACCCCCCTCGGCCGCCCCGAACGCCACCACTCGGTGGCAGCGGCGCGGCGCGAGCGGCGCGGCAACCTTGTCGCGCGGTTTGGCGCGGATGTAGCACACGGAATCGAGCGCCACGGCGGCGGCAAGATTGACCTTGGCGATGATGTCATGGGCCTGCGCTTCCAACTCGCCGCCATCCAGCCGGGTCGGCTTGGTGATGAAATCGACCGCTCCATAGCGCAAGGCGTCGAATGTCGTTCTTTCTCCTTCCCGCGTCAGAGTGCTGAGCATCACGGTGGGTTTGGGGTTGCGAATCATCAGATGCTTGAGGGTGGTCAACCCATCCATGCCCGGCATATTGATATCCAGCGTAATGACGTCAGGGGCCAACCGGGAAACGCAGGCCAGGGCCTCGATACCATCGACGGCTTCTCCAACAACCTGAATCTTGTCGTCCGCATCGAAAAGACCGGTAATGAGTCGGCGCATGATTTTCGAATCATCGACGACCAGCAGTCTGCAAGGACCGTTCATCAGGGCGTCCTACCGGTTGGATAAATATTTGCCAATCTTTTCCAGCAACTGATCGGGCGTGAAAGGCTTGGTCAGATACTCATCGGAGCCACCCATCTTGCCCCGCAGCTTGTCAAGCAAACCATCCCTGGAGGTCAACATGATGACTGGCAAATTCTTGAACGCATCGTGTTTTCTGACCATGGAAAGAACCTTGTAGCCGTCGATACCGGGCATGACGATGTCGAGCAACATCAGGTCCGGGTTTTCCTCGTTCAGCCGGGCAAAGGCGGCCATGCCGTTCTCAGCTTCGACCACGGCGTATCCACCATCAACCAGGGATCTTGCGATCAGCTTTCGGGTAACGGCGCTGTCTTCCACCACCAGAATCTTTTTGAGGGGCGCTGCCGGAGCGCTGCTGTCGGGCTTGGCGGCCGGCACGGTTGCCGCCGGAGGAGCGACCGGTGGCACGGAGGCCGCCGGTTCCGGAACAAGGCGACGGGTGGGTATTTCAAGGGTTGGGTTCAGCAGCCGCAGAATTTGAGGCGTGCTGGGCAGCGGGGCGGTACTGGATTCGGAGTAAGATAGAAAAACCCGTTTGTCCGCAAAAGTATAAGTTCCACCCGTTATATTCTTAATCAGCGGTATGGCATCGGGGCCATGCTTGGTTCTGTAGGTAACGCCCACGATAACGCCATCCCGAATCACGAACCTGGCCGCATGGTTCTCTTCAGTGGTAATAAACAGGGTACCGCTATGCCTTTCCTGGCATAGCCGTCGCAGCTCTCGCACAAGATTATCGAAGAAAGATAGTTGATCTTCTTGCCACATGGTGGTTCCTTTCAAAGGTTTTATAAGTGTGCCCATGGAAGGCCTCCCATTTAAACCATGCCGCCAAGTCGCAACTGCCTATCCTTCCATGGCGCTCCAAGCTCAATTCGCGCATCAATATTGAGACGATTGGCAGAGTACATGACCAGGCACAACGGTTGGTATCAGGGAAACCCTGATTTTGGGGGGGCGAAAAACCTGATTCCACAGGCCGAAAATTTCGCGATACTTTGCGCACCAAGCATCAACCAAATTATAACCAACTATTTTTCAAATATTTTCTAAAGCAGGCTCTTTGCAAGCAGGGATTAAGAAGGATGAATCGACGCGACTGAAATGGCCAATCGCAGGTCTCCTTCAGGCGGGGAACTACCGTCTACCCTCTCCGCCAGCCCGTCGCAGGATCGCATCCAGGACGCGGGCCGGTAGTAACCGGCGCAGCGCGGCGAACAGATAAGTGGGTACGGTCACGGGGTAGCGGGCACGCGGCCGAGGGCTTTCCAAGGCGTGAATCACCCGTTTCAGCACCGCCTCCGGCGGCAGGGTAAACGGCGCGGCGGGTCCTTTCTTGAGCAGTCGGGTCTCCATCGCCACGTACTTCTCCCGATGTGGGCTGGTTTCGGCGCGGACGTGCCGCCGATAGGCCGTGTGGGCGTTGTCGCGGAACCGACTGAGGATCGGTCCCGGTTCGATCAGGCAGACGTGAATGCCCGTGCCGACCAGCTCCAACCGCAGGGTATCGACCAACCCTTCCAAGGCGAACTTGCTGGCGACGTAAGCGCCACGATAGGGAAACGCCACCAACCCCAGCACCGAGCTGTTGTACAGAATCCGTCCTCCGCCTTGTCGGCGCATCGCTGGAATGATTTGATTGGCCAATTCCTGCGTACCGAACAGGTTGGTTTCGAACTGCTCGCGCAACGCCGCCCGGGTCAAATCCTCCACCGCGCCGGGCTGACCATAAGCGCCGTTGTTGAACAGCGCGTCCAGTCGGCCGCCGGTGCGATCCAGAACCGCCGTCACCGCCGCTTGGATGGAATCGGAATCGCGCAAGTCGAGTGGTACACTTTCCAACCCCTCGGCTTGTAAGCGGGCCACGTCCGCCGGCTGCCGGGCCGTGGCGAACACCCGCCAACCGCGCGCCTTCAGGCCATGGGCGACGCATTGGCCGATGCCGGAGGAGCAACCCGTGATCAAAATGCTCTTGTCGCTCATCGCTGTCCCGTAACATTCGTCAACCGTTTTGATTCCATCGCAAGGCCCTTCATTTCAACGTCTTGAACCGGCATCACGCCATAGCCATTTTGCACTGCAATAAAATTGACATATAAATGAAATATAAGGATCGCCATTCCATAGTAATTTCCATCTAGGGTTATCATCAGTCCTTAGGGAGGAGGCGAGCTCTAGCACTTTACCGGTTCATAACAAAAGGTTATCGGAGGTTTTTCATGATCAGGCAAAAACTCGCCTTCGCCGTGGCGACGACGCTCCTGCTGGCCGGGACGGCCCACGCTCAGTCGGCCCGCGACTATATCAGCATCGTGGGTTCGTCCACGGTCTACCCATTCTCCACGGCCGTGGCCGAGCAGTTCGGCAAGGGCAGTCGTTTCAAGACCCCGAAGGTTGAATCCACCGGCACGGGCGGCGGCTTCAAGCTGTTCTGCGCCGGCGTCGGCGTCCAGCACCCCGACATCAGCAACGCCTCCCGCAAGATCAAGGCGTCCGAGGTCGAAGCCTGCGCCAAGAACGGCGTCACC
>JAVMKH010000025.1:0-7582 GCA_031732935.1 Candidatus Contendibacter sp. | reverse complement strand
GGGCGAGATTCGCGGTTTCGGTTATCACGAAGCGCCGCGCGGGGTGCTGTCGCATTGGACCGTGATCGAAAACGGCAAGATCCGAAACTATCAGGCGGTGGTGCCCAGTACCTGGAACGCTGGACCGCGCGACGACGCCGACGCCCTAGGACCTTACGAGGCCTCCCTGCTCGACAACCCCGTGGCCAATCCCGAATTGCCACTGGAGGTTTTGCGCACGGTGCATTCCTTCGATCCTTGCCTCGCCTGCGCCATCCACCTGGTGGATACCCAGCGGCGGCCTATCGTCCAGGTAAAGGCGTTCGGATGAGAATCGTGGTGCTGGGCCTCGGTAATATCCTGCTGCGCGACGAAGGCGTCGGGGTGCGGGTGGTCGAGGCGCTGGTTGAGCGCTACACGCTGCCGGCGGAGGTTGAGGTCGTGGACGGCGGCACCGCCGGCATGGACCTGTTGAATGTCCTTGCCGGCTGCGATCATCTGTTGATTTGCGACGCGGCACGGACCGGAGCGCCACCCGCGTCGTTGGTCAGGCTCGCCGCCGCCGAGGTTCCCACCCTGTTCCTGACTCGATTCTCGCCGCACCAACTTGGCTTGGCGGAAGTACTGGCGACGCTGGTTCTCACCAATGAAGCGCCGGGTTCCATCACCTTGCTTGGCATCGTGCCGGTTGATCTGGAATTGGGCATTGAGCTATCGCCCGAAGTCGCGGCGGTGATCGGGCAAGCAGTCGAGTGTTTGGCCACGGAACTGCGCGGGCTGGGTTGTCGGCTTGCACCGCGGCGTCCGGCGGCGGTCGCGGCGCTCTAGACCATGTGCATCGCCATTCCAGCACGGGTGGTTGAAGTGCGCGAGACCGGCGCGCTAGTGGAGCGCTACGGCGAACGATTGGAAGTGAGCCTGTTACTGTTGGAAGAGCCGGTGGCACCGGGTGATTACCTGATCGTTCAGGCGCGCGCTTACGCTGTGGAAAAAATTGCGCCCGAGGAAGCGATGGAAATCCAGCGCCTGTTCGACACCATCATCGAAACCCTGCCATCGGTATGAGCAGCACGCTCGGAACCGGCGAGGGCAAGCTACGCATCCAGGTTCGGGTCGAAAAAGGCGTGATCGCGGCGGTCACCCTGGCGTCGACCCGTCCCGTCAGCGCCTGTTCCGTCCTCGTGGGGCACCGACTGGACGAAGCTTTGGTGCTGTTGCCACGCCTGTTTAGCCTGTGCGGGGTGGCTCAAGCGGTCGCTGGACTCCGCGCGGTGGAGAACGCGCTGGGTTTGGCCGTTCTTCCTTCCCAAGCCGCTGCTCGTCAACTTCTCGTCACCGCCGAGGCACTTGAACAAACCGTCTGGCGCATTCTGATCGATGGACCACGCTGCATCGGCGTCGAGCCAGCCCTCGAAGGCTTGAAGCCGCTGCGGCGGATGCTAGCGCCGTTGCGGTCCCTATTGTTTCCCGATCTGGTCTGGATACGGATCGGCGGCGCGCGCCTGACGCCGGATCGGACTGGACTGACCGAGGCGCTGAATGAGATCGCGCGGTGTATCGAGCGGACCGTGCTGGGACGAACGCCGACGGAGGGTTCGCCGTGGCGGGATCGTGACGCCTTCGAAACCTGGATTCGAACCTCTCCCACGCCAGCCGCCCTGATTCCGCGCTGGGTGAACGAGCAGGGACTAGCCGGGTTTGGCCGCAGCGCCGTGGAACCCTTGCCGGAGTTTGATCCCGTGTGGCTTTCGCGGCGGTTGGCGAACGATACCGATTATTCGTTTTGTGCGCGACCGAATCACATCAATGGGATCGGCGAGGCCGGCGCGCTGGCCCGTTGCTGGACGCATCCGCTGATCGCCGCGCTGCGCGCCGAGCATGGTAACGGGCTACTCGTTCGCCTGACGGCGCGGGCCATCGAGTGCGCCGCGCTCGTCGCTGAACTGCGCGATCAGGCCCGGACGGTGAGCGCCGGACATCCCGATACGCCGGGCCTGGAAAGCGCCAGTGGTTCCGGCCTGGGTACCGTGGAATGCGCCCGTGGCCGGCTGACTCACTGGCTGGCGATCGCCGAAGGACGAGTAAGCGATTACCGAATCCTCGCCCCCACCGAATGGAACTTTCACCCCGAGGGTCCGCTGGCGCGCGGTCTGATTGATACCCCGGTCGGACAGGGGGCCAGGGTTCGCCAAGCCATCGAATTGTGGGTGATGGCGCTTGATCCCTGCGTGAGTTTCGACCTTGCCGTCGATGAACATTGACCCTGATCCCATCTCGCCCGTGACGGCGGAATTGCGCGCCCTATTCCCGCGCTTTCTGGCAAAAGCCACCAAACGGCGTAAGCTTTAGTAAGCGTAACTGTTCACATCCCCTGGTGGTTTCTCCCCGTATCGATGGGTTTCGCTACGCTCAACCCATCCTACGAGAAAACAATGGGTTGCAGGATGGGTCGAGCGTAGCGAAACCCATCATTGCGCGGGACGAGAGGGACTCGAACGATTACTAGCAAGCAATCCAACGGTGAGGTGACCAGCAGCCGTGAAGTATATCGACGAATTTCGTGACGGCGCGGCGGCGCGCGGCTTGGCGCGGCAAATCGCACAAGAGACGCAGCCCGACCGGGAATACCGCCTGATGGAATTTTGCGGCGGCCACACTCATGCCATCTATCGCTATGGTGTACCCGATTTGCTCCCCCCCGGCGTGCGCATGATCCATGGCCCCGGTTGCCCGGTGTGCGTGTTGCCCATCGGACGCTTGAACATGGCGCTGGAGCTGGCGGCCCAGCCCCAAGTGACCCTGTGCAGCTATGGCGACATGTTGCGAGTGCCGGGTTCGGGCGGTCAAAGCCTGCTCAAGGCCAAGGCGGCGGGCGCCGACATCCGCATGATCTACTCCGCCGCCGACGCGCTGGCGCTGGCGCAGCGATATCCCGACCGCGAGGTCGTGTTCTTCGCCATCGGGTTCGAGACGACGACGCCACCCACGGCCCTGGTCATCCAGCGGGCGGCGGAACTCGATCTGCCGAATTTCAGCGTGTTTTGCAACCATGTGCTGACACCGGCGGCGATTGCTCATTTGCTGGCCGCGCCCGAGGCGCGGGCGCTGGATACGGTGCCGATCGACGGCTTTCTGGGGCCCGCGCACGTCAGCGTGGTGATCGGCAGCCGGCCCTACGAAGGCTTCGCGCGCAACCATCGCAAGCCGGTGGTGATTTCCGGGTTCGAACCGCTGGACGTGCTGCAATCGATTCTGATGCTGGTTCGCCAACTCAACGAAGGCCGCGCCGAAGTGGAAAACCAGTACACCCGTGCCGTGACTCGCGACGGCAACTTGAGGGCGCAACGGTTGATGGCGGAAATCCTCGAACCGCGTCCGGTGTTCGAATGGCGCGGTTTGGGGTTGGTGCCCCACAGCGCGCTCAAGATCCGGGCACCCTACGCCCGCTTCGACGCCGAATGCCGCTTCCCGTTGACCTATCAGGCGGCGTCCGAACATCGGGCCTGTCAGTGCGGAGCCATCTTGCGTGGCGTGAAGAAACCCACCGATTGCAAGCTGTTCGATACCGTCTGCACTCCGGAGAATCCGCTTGGCTCGTGCATGGTGTCCTCCGAAGGCGCTTGCGCGGCCTATTACCGTTACGGACGCTATCAGGGGGCCGCATGAGCGCGCCACGCACTCGCCGCTCGTTCGCGAGTCCGCTGGATTTTGAGGGCGGCTTGGTCGAGTTGAGCCACGGCAGCGGTGGACGGACCATGGCGCAACTGATCGACGAGCTGTTTTCGACGGCTTTCCGCAATCCCTGGCTCGACCAGCGCAATGACCAGGCCTGCCTGGAATTGCCGCCCGGCCGTATCGCCATGACCACCGACAGTTACGTGGTCTCGCCGCTGTTCTTCCCCGGTGGCGACATCGGTTCGCTGGCGGTGCACGGCACGGTGAACGATCTGGCGATGGCCGGTGCCTGGCCGCTGCATCTGTCCGCTGGTTTTATCCTGGAGGCCGGATTTCCGCTGGCCGACCTGAAGCGCATCGTGGAATCCATGGCGGCGGCGGCGCGAGCCGCCAACGTGACCATCGTGACCGGCGATACCAAAGTGGTGGAACGCGGCAAGGGCGATGGCGTGTTCATCAACACCACCGGCATCGGCATCATTCCCGACGGCGTTCAGCTTTCCGGCAACCAGGCGCGTCCCGGCGATCTTATTCTGCTCAGCGGTTCGATTGGCGATCACGGCGTGGCGGTGATGTCGCGACGCGCTGACCTCGAATTTGAGACGACCCTCCAATCCGACAGCGCCGCTCTGCACGAACTGGCGGCGGCCATGGTTGCGGCGGCGCCAGGACTGCGCTGCCTGCGTGACCCCACGCGCGGGGGGCTGGCGACAACCCTGAACGAGATCGCCGTTCAATCCAGCGTGGGGATGACCCTTTGGGAAGCCGCCATCCCGATCAAGCCAGAGGTGGCGGCGGCCTGCGAACTGTTGGGCCTGGATCCGCTCTATGTCGCTAACGAAGGCAAGCTTGTCGCCATTTGCCCCCCCGAGGACGCCGAGCGGGCGCTGGCGGCAATGCGCGCTCACCCCCTGGGTGTGGGGGCAGCGGTTATCGGTACGGTTCGAGAGGATCGGCATCACTTCGTCACCATGGAAACGACCTTTGGCGGCAATCGCCTGGTGGACTGGCTGAGCGGCGAACAGTTGCCGCGCATCTGCTGACGAGTTGACCGTCCAAGTTCAGTATGCGTCTTAAGGGGGATGCGCTTGGCAGATTTTCTTGCGCTGCAACATAAATTGCGTTATGATGTTTTTTAATTGGCGGCGCAAGACATGTCGGTGAAGCTGTCTATCGATAGCTGACCAACTGATGGAGAGTGGTCCCCTGAAAGTAGGGTGGCTCTCGTGGATTGGAGATCCAGGGCGCGAAATTCGTGTCGTGAACATCGCCTCCAAGCTTGGATCGGACAAAATTCGATCTTTTTCGGACACCTAAACTTTGGAGGGCGGGCTGGTTCTCTACTCGGATGGAGGGGATTGGTCGCGTGAGATTTTCATGAAAGAACTACTCAAAATTGCCGTGGGTGCGATTTTCATATTGGCGCTTGCCCCGTTGGCGGGTTTTTGGATTGTTGCGCTGGTTGGCGCGGGCTTGCTTCTGTTACCGATCGGTACCGTCGTCGCGACGGCTTTTCCCAAAACTTGGAAACATATCGAGAACAATTGGTCTTCACGGGGTTCTTCCTTGTCTCCATTGTGAACTATAGATTGGCAAAACTTTCCAGTTTCAGATTAATAGCCCGGCGCCGCCGGGCTTTTTCGTTGGGGAAACAATGAGAGTCCCGACTCCTCGGATACCCCGATCCAGTTCGGTGCCACCATGGAGTTGACCACCAGCTTCCTGGCCGCCTTTCTAATCGGCCTGAGCGGTGGGGCCCACTGTCTTGGAATGTGTGGTGGCATCGTTGGGGCGCTGACCCTAGGATTGCCGGCGACACCTGACCGTCCGTTGCTCGGGCGACTACCGTTTCTGCTCGCCTATAACTTGGGTCGGTTGCTCAGCTACGTTGTCGCCGGAATGTTGGCCGGCGGGGTTGGAGCTTGGGCGGCGCATCTGCTGGCCGTGCATCAGGCGCAGTTAGGGTTGCGGCTCCTGGCCGGGCTGTTCATGATCCTGCTGGGGCTGTATCTGGCCGGCTGGTGGAGTGGGCTAGCGCGGGTGGAACAGGCGGGCGGACGGCTATGGCGCCGGATCGAACCGCTGGGCCGGCGGTTGCTGCCGGTGCGCACGCCCACCCAGGCGCTAGGTATCGGACTGGTGTGGGGTTGGCTGCCGTGCGGGCTGGTTTACAGCGTGTTGGTGTGGGCAATGGGCGCTGGTGGGGCGCTAAACGGCGGCTTGCTGATGTTGTGTTTCGGTCTGGGCACGCTACCAGCGCTGCTGGCGATGGGTGCGTTCGCGGCGACGCTGGCGGAATTCTTGCGCCGGTCGTGGATACGTCAGCTTGTCGGTGCGTTGGTCATCGGGTTCGGGATGTACCAGATCGGTTTAGCGGCGCGGATGATGTTTCAGGGTGTGTGAAGATGCGGCGGGAGCGCCAGCAGTGAATCGATAGGGATTGGCATGGTTAGTGCTCTGTCACCAGTGTTGAGTATCGAGCGAACCAAGGCCGTCGATGAAGAAAATCGAAGTCATGTTGATCGATGCCCATTCGGGGCGGTCGGCGATTCTGGAGCAAGCGCTGAGCGATGCCGGCTATCGGATCACCGTCAGGACCGCCGGTACCCGCAAGCTATTGCAACAGGTGCGGGAAACCAAGCCGGACGTGATCCTGATCGATATCGACTTGCCCGACCGCGATACCCTGGAACAGTTACGCGAGATCGGCCAAGACCAGCCCCGGCCCATCGTGATGTTCGCCGAGCGCAGCGATCCAGAAACTACCGCCGCTGCCTTGCGCGCTGGAGTCAGCGCCTACGTGGTGGACGATCTCAATCCGCGCCGTCTCCAGCCGATCATGGATGTCGCCATCGCCCGGTTCCGCGAGTATCAGGCCCTGCGCCGCGAGCTGGAGGAAACCCGCAGCCGCTTGGCCGAACGCAAGGTGGTCGAAAAAGCCAAGGGTTTGCTGATGGCGCAACGGAGCCTGAACGAGGAGGAGGCATATCAGACTTTGCGCAAGCTGGCGATGGATCGCAATCAACGAATCGGGGAGGTGGCGCGCACCGTGGTTTCGTTGCTGGAGTTGTTGAGTTGAATGCAGGGTTACCGCCGCTCAATGTGGTGCAAGACGGGAATGCCGTGCGCCACGATAGCGCAAATCGGGCGGACATAACCCACGCAAGGCGCTTCGTCCCACAAGATAACTTTGGAAATATCAACAACTTAATTATTTTGGCACGCGTCATGCTAAATTCAAACTAACAATTCATCCCACTGGCGGGATGGGTCACGCGGCCAACGGCGGTCGCGCATCGGACAAAGGCGTCCAGCTCTCATGTTTCATGCGAGAGCTGGACGCCTTTTTTATTGGCGATCTGGCAGGTGGACGACATGAGCGAAACAAACGCGACGAATGAAATGGCGCAGGTGCCCGGCTTATCCCGCCGCAAGTTCTTGAAAACTGGCGGGTTGGCACTGGGTGGTGCCACCTTGCTGGGCGGAACGCCCCCTTGGCTGCGAACCGGCGCCTGGGCAGGCGAAAGCGGCGGTTTGGAGAAAACCAAATTGACCTTGGGGTTCATTCCGCTCACCGACTGCGCGCCGCTGGTAGTGGCTTTCGAAAAGGGTTATTTCAAGAAATACGGTCTGGATGTGGCGCTGTCCAAGGAAGCGTCCTGGGCCAATATCCGCGACAAGGTCGCCATCGGCGAACTGGACGGCGCACACATGCTGGCCGGGATGCCCATCGCCGCCAGTCTCGGCGTCGGCGCTCTGCCCAAGGCCACCATTACCGCCTTCTCGCTGGACCTCAACGGCAACGCCGTTACCGTTTCCAACGAGTTGTACGAGCGGATGGCGAAAGCTGACCCCGAGGCGATGAAGGAACGTCCGCTCACCGCTCGCGCCCTGAAGAAGGTTATCGACGCCGACAAGGCCGCCGGCA
>JAVMKH010000024.1:24053-40046 GCA_031732935.1 Candidatus Contendibacter sp. | reverse complement strand
GCGGGACCGGATCGAGGAACTGGCGACCCTGGGCCAGCGGGTGCTGGCGGTCGCATTCCGCGCCACCGCCGAGACCCGCGGTGAATTGACCTTCGAGGGGGTCGAGGAAGGTCTGATTCTGCTGGGATTGCTGGGTATCAGCGATCCCCCGCGCGAGGAAGCCATTCGGGCGGTGCGGCAAACCCAGCAGGCCGGTATTCGGGTCAAGATGATCACCGGCGACCACGGCGTGACGGCGCGAGCCATTGCCGCCCAGATCGGCATCGGCGACGGAAAAAAGGTACTGACCGGACCGGAACTGGAAGTGCTGGATGACGAGGCGCTGCGGGCGGTGGTCATGGACACGGATGTCTACGCCCGCGCCAGCCCCGAACACAAGCTGCGGCTGGTGGCGGCGTTGCAGGCCAACCACCAGGTGGTGGCGATGACCGGCGACGGGGTCAACGACGCGCCCGCCCTCAAGCGGGCCGACATCGGCGTGGCGATGGGTGTCAACGGCACCGAGGCCGCCAAGGAAGCCGCCGCCATGGTGCTCGCCGACGACAATTTCGCCTCGATCACACACGCGGTCGAGGAAGGCCGTACTGTTTACGACAACTTGCGGAAAGCTCTGCTGTTTCTCCTGCCGACCAACGGCGCGCAGGCGTTGGTGATCGTGGCCGCCATCCTGCTGGGGGTGACGCTGCCGATCACGCCGGTGCAGATTCTGTGGGTCAACATGGTAACGGCGGTCACGCTATCGCTGGCGCTGGCGTTCGAACCGGCCGAGGCCAACGTGATGCAACGACCGCCGCGTGATCCCGGTGAACCGCTGCTGTCAGGCATCATGCTGTGGCGAATCAGCGCGGTGTCAGTGCTGCTGGTCGTCGCGCCGCTGGGGCTGTTTCTGTGGGAAGCCGCGCAGGGTCGCCCCCACGAGGAAGCCCGTACCCTGGCGGTGAACACGTTGGTGGTGAGCGAGATTTTCTATTTGTTCAACAGCCGCTACATCCACGGTTCGGTGCTGTCGCGTGCTGGACTGCTGGGCAGCCGCCCGGTACTGATCAGCATCGGCCTGATGTTGCTATTGCAACTGGCGTTCACCTATTTCCCGCCCTTACAGCGCCTGATGGACACCGAATCGATCCGCGTTGCGGATTGGGGCATCGTGATCCTGGCTGGGGTGGCGGTGCTGCTGCTGGTGGAGCTGGAAAAGGCGGTGTGGCGCGGGTTGCGGCAACTAGCCGGGGGTCGGAATTCGACATGACGTAAGCGTTCAGACCCCCCTCGTCCCGCACAGCGATGGGTTTCGCTACGCTCAACCCATCCTACAACTCACTGTTTTTTTAGTAGGATGGGTTGAGCGTAGCGAAACCCATCAATACGGGGCGAAACCACCAGGGGATCTAAACGGTTACGCCTTGACCAGCGCCACTCGCGCGCCCAGCAACGCAAGGCACCGCACCTGATTACCACTTCCCATAGTAGCCCTCTTTCAGGGCATCGAATAAATTGGCGGCGGTGTGGGCTTCACCGTCGTATTCAATCTCCTCGTTGCCCTTGACCTCGATTTCCGAACCATCCTCCAGCACGAACCGATAACGGGTATTGGCCAAATCTTGTTCCTTCACCAAAACGCCCTGGAACGCCTCTGGATTGAAACGGAAGGTGGTGCAACCCTTGAGCCCTTGTTCGTAGGCGTAAAGGTAAATCTCCTTGAAATCTTCGTAGGGAAAATCGGTGGGGACATTCGCCGTCTTGGAGATGCTGGAATCCACCCATTTCTGCGCGGCGGCCTGAATATCCACATGCTGTTTTGGAGTCACGGCGTCGGCGGTAATGAAATACTCCGGCAACCGCTCCTCGGCGGTCTCGGCATCGGGCATCGCCCGGGGATTGACCAGATGCCGGTAGGCCAGTAGCTCGAAGGAGAACACATCCACTTTCTCCTTGGACTTCTTGCCGGGTCGGATAACGTTGCGGAAGTAGTGATGGGCGAAACTGGGTTCGATGCCGTTGCTAGCATTGTTGGCCAGCGACAACGCGATGGTGCCGGTGGGGGCAATGGACGTGTGGTGCGTGAAACGAGCGCCGATCTGGGCCAACTCCTCGACCAGTTGGGGATCGATTTCAGCGATGCGTTGCATATAGCGGCTGTAGCGGGCGTGCAGCACCTTGCCTTTGACCCGGTCGCCTTCCCGATAGCCATCGCGGGCCAGTTCTGGACGCCGATGCAGCATCTCGGCGGTCACGGCGAACTCCTGTTCGAGAATCGACGCCGGGCCTTTTTCTTGCGCCAGTTCCAGCGCCACGCGCCAGCCAGTCAGCGCCATCTCCCGCGTTACCTCTTCGGTGAAGGTCAGCGATTCCGGCGAGCCGTATTTCATCCCCAGCATCGTCAGCGTGGAACCGAGTCCCAGATAGCCCATGCCATGGCGGCGCTTGCCGAGGATTTCCTGGCGTTGCGGTTCCAGGGGCAGGCCGTTGATTTCCACCACGTTATCGAGCATCCGGGTGAAGATGGCGACGACCTTCCGGTAGGTCTCCCAGTCGAAACGGGCTTTTTCCGTGAACGGGTTTTGAACGAAGGGAGTCAGGTTGACCGATCCAAGCAGACAACTGCCGTAGGGAGGGAGGAGTTGCTCTCCGCATGGGTTACTGGCACGGATATTTTCACAAAACCAGTTATTATTCATATCATTGGCCTCGTCAATGATAATGAACCCCGGTTCGGCGTAATCGTAGGTGGAAGCCATGATCAGATCCCACAGCCGCCGGGCGCGAATTTTCCGGTAAATCTTGCAGGCGACCTGGCCACTGTCGTTGACGATCAAGCCTTGGTGCGTCGGCCATTCGCGCCAGAGAATTTGGTCGGGATCATTGAGATCAAGCTGATCCTGCTCGGCCTCCTTGGCCAGGAGTGGGAAGGCCAGCCACCAGTCGGCATCGTGCTTGACCGCTTCCATGAACTCGCGGGTGATCAGCAGGGACAGATTGAATTGCCGCAACCGACCAGATTCACGTTTGGCGCGGATAAATTCCAGAACATCTGGATGACCGATGTCGAAGGTGCCCATCTGCGCCCCCCGCCGCCCGCCCGCCGACGATACGGTGAAACACATCTTGTCGTAGATGTCCATGAACGACAGCGGTCCGGAGGTGTAGGCGCCAGCCCCGGAGACGTAGGCACCGCGCGGGCGGAGCGTGGAAAATTCATAGCCGATCCCACAACCGGCTTTCAACGTCAGCCCCGCTTCATGCACCTTGCGCAGGATGTCGTCCATCGAATCCAGAATCGTGCCGGACACCGTGCAGTTGATGGTGGAGGTGGCCGGCTTGTGCTCCCAAGCGCCGGCATTGGAAATGATACGCCCCGCCGGGACGGCGCCGTGGCGCAACGCCCACAAGAAGCGCTCGTACCAAAGTTCGCGCAATTCCGGCGTGGTCTCAACTTCGGCCAGCGCTCGGGCCACCCGCTGATGGGTACCATCGATGGTCTCGTCGATGGATCGCCCGTCCTTGGCCTTCAACCGATACTTCTTGTCCCAGATATCCCAGGAGGCGGGCTGCAGGGGAACGTCGGCGGTGGCGGTCGAACGGTCGACGGGTTGCAGATGCGCGGTTTTCATAAGCCGATCTCCGGAAGGCTGGCGGTGGCTTTGCTTCAAGCCAGCGGATTCTAGAAGATATCGGGAAAATTTCCAGATGGAATTTCTATATAATGTGGATAAGAAAAATAATAACACAATATAATGTGTTGAAACATGGAACCAACACCTTGTTTCCGCTCAGGATCGGCGCGGTCGAAAAAATCGTTCGAAACTTCGTTGGCAGGTTGATGGAAACTTGGTTGTCAAGGGGTGGCACCGGTGGTATAACCGGCTAAACTTTGCGGGGTACCGCTGATAATCGGACACAAAAACCGAGGGAGAACCCATGAAGATCTCGTATGCCCCTCTTGCAATACTCTGCCTTGGGCTGGGGGCGTGTATGTCCCAAGTGCCCGTCGCGACCACCTATCCCGTAAACTTTCAAAAGAAGATGCAAGCCGCCCACCACTGGGACGTCCTGACCGCTGATGTGGCGAAACGCCTGCACGATAACCTAATCGGTTCTGGTGAACCGCAGGGCCGTCCAATTGCCTTGAATGTTCAACAACCGCGATACGACAGCCAATTCGGCATGGCTTTTCACAACCTGCTGATTACGCACCTGTTGGAGCAGGGGTTCGTCATGAGCGAGAACCCGTCCGCTGGCCTGCCAGTCAGTTACGATATTCAAGTGGTGACCCATAAGGATCGTGGATTTATCCGACCGACGCCAGGTCTATTCACGGCGTTGACGGGCACCGTGCTAGTGATACGCGACGTGGCGGACAGCCAATCGGCCGCGGCGGCGACCATGTTGGGAGCGGTTGTCTTGGATGTGGCCAGTGGCTTCGTTACCGATACGCCAAACAGCGAAATTATCGTGACAACTTCGGTGATGAACGGGGATCGTTATGTATCCCGTTTACGTGATATCTATTACGTTAGCGATAATAATGTAGACCAATATATCGCCAAGGGGCCGGCCCCAGTCACTACCCGCATGGTGGAAATAGTTGGATGTGTCTCAGGCACCCAGTGTCCATGACGGGACCATGGCTTAACTTGAATAGAGGGGTGATTAAGGCCATGAATTGGAACGTAATAGGCTTACGCGGGGTTGCCGCGCTGTTGGTCGCGCTCAACTTGGGTATCCTGGGGTGTGCATCCTGGGGAAATGACGATACTGCCACCTCGACCCGACCGGTCGTTCGCGACGCCAACCTGGTCGACGCCAGCCACGCCGCCGCCGACGCTCTGCTGGCGCGGGCGCCCTGGCTTAAGGAGCGGCGCGAGCCGTTGCTGGCCACTACCTTCGTCGACATCAACAATCTCGAAACCTCGTCCGCGCTGGGCCGCGTCATCGGCGAGCAGGTCGGTTCCCGGTTCACCCAGGAGGGTTTCACGGTGATCGAGATCAAGATGCGCAACAATATCTTTGTGGCCGAGGGGACCGGAGAGTTAATGTTGTCGCGTTCGGTTCGCGAGATCAGCCAGTCGCACAACGCGGCGGCGGTCATCACCGGCACCTATGCGGTCGCGCGGCAATCGGTGTACGTCACCGCCCGCCTGATCCGCGCCACCGACAACTTGGTGCTGGCCGCGTATGACTACGTGCTGCCGTATGGACCGGATGCCAAGGCTCTGGTCGCCGCACAGCAATAACCGCCAACCTGAATCCTCGCTAAAACGCCCTTTCCCCGCGCGGGGGAAGGGCGTTTTAGTTTGGAGTGGAAAGCAATGTCTAGGCGGTAATGGTTAATCCCAGCCGCTCGCAGATCGCCAGCGTCGGGCCGGCCTGATTCATGGTATAGAAATGCAGGCCCGGCGCACCGCCCGCCAGCAGGCGTCGGCATAGGTCGGCGACCACTTCCACCCCATAGGCGCGGATCGCGTCGCGGTCGTCGCCGAAGCTCTCCAGCCGCTTGCGAATCCAGCGCGGAATCTCCGCCCCGCAGTTGTCCGAGAATCGCGCCAGTTGGGTAAAGTTGGTGATCGGCATGATGCCGGGCACGATGGGCAAATTCAGCCCTAGCTTTTCGCAGTCGTCCACGAAGCGGAAATAGGAATCCGGATTGTAGAAATACTGGGTAATGGCGCCGTTGGCGCCGGCCTCGACCTTACGTTTGAAGTTGAGCAAATCCCGCTCGGTGTTCGGGGCTTGCGGATGGAATTCTGGATAGGCGGCGACTTCGATGTGAAAGTGGTCGCCGGTTTCGGCGCGGATGAACGCCACCAGTTCGTTGGCGTAGCGAAATTCGCCGAATTCCCGCATCCCGGACGGCAAATCGCCGCGCAGGGCGACGAGGCGGTGGATACCCTGGGCACGGTAGTGATCCAGAATTTCCCGAATTCCCGCGCGGGTCGAAGCCACGCAGGTCAGATGGGGAGCGGCATCCACCCCGCTGTGCGCCTGGATCGCTTGGATCGCCTGGAAGGTGCGCTCGCGGGTGGAGCCACCCGCGCCGTAGGTGACCGAGAAGAACGTCGGCCGCATCCGCATCAATTCCTCGCGCGCAGCGAACAGCTTGCGCATCCCTTCGTCGGTGTTGGGGGGGAAGAATTCGCAACTGAAAATTTGAGGCCAGTTTGACTGAGGCATTATTTGAGGGGCTTCTTGGGAATGTAAGGCGCCTATGGATTGACGACCAAGGCTTGTTGACGGGGATTGATGACCACATCCATATCTTTCAGAGGAATGACCCCCAGCAGGGGTTCGATATCGCCAGGCAATACCATTGCCCGCACCGTCGTGGCGCGGTTGGCGAAGCGGATATCCACGGGGCCTACAATGTCCAGTTTGATCCGTCTACCATCAGCCATCTCCGCCAATTGTTCGTCCAGTTTGGGCAAAATCGGATTGCAGATAGCCCCGCCGTTGCAGCGCAAGATCATCGCTGTTGAATAATTCAAGATCAGCGTAAATCAAACCCATGACGCCCTCATTACGATTGAAATATTCACCAGCTTGAATATCCAGTATTTTCCATAAGATGGCAATATGTGGATCGCCCGACTCTGTTGAGTCATTAAGGCGTCATGTGGATGTAATCCGCTCAGTGTAGGATGGATTTCTATTAAACGCCTTAGGTGCAAAATGCTCGCACCCATCATCTATGCAAAAACCGACAAGGGTCGGAAAGAGATTGAAGGTCGCGCATACGGTCTGCCCGCAAAGGCGCGCAGGGTTCTGATCCTGGTTGATGCCCAGAAAACGGAGGTCGATCTGTCGGTGGCGGCGGGTATTGGCAAGGAAATCCAATCGTTGTTGAAGTTGCTACTCGACGGCGGCTTTATCGCGCCACGTGATGCGCAAACTATCCAGGCTTCAGAAGCGTCCGCCTCCATCGTGGCTGAATCCGCATCACCTTCCCCACCTATGCCAAGACCGAAGCGAACGGAGTTCCCACCTGAGGACATTGTGCTGGTCAAAAAAATCATTTTGGACACGATAGATGAATATTTAGGTTTGCTAGGCGCGGATATCAGGCGGCGGGTCGAAGCATCAAATGATTCCAGCTCGATCATTAACTGTATTGCGAGATGGAATTTAGCCATGCGCGAGAGCAAACTGGCCAAGCCTGTCGCCGGTTACTACTTGCAGAAGGTTCAAGCCATTCTGGATTGATATTTTGACTCTTCGACGGTCTTATGCAGAATCTGGGTAACCATCATGGGTCGTAAATATATTTATTCGGTCGGGACAGCTAATTTGAAACCTTGAAACTTTCTAGGTAAGTGGAAATTTCTGGAGGAACATTCTTGTTCCTTTTAATTGCTGCGGCAAGATGAAATCGAATCTCGTGGCTGATATTATGCTGTCGCTTAATACGGCTTAACAATGCTTTTCCGCAAACGATTCGCAATAGTTTTTCGAGCCGTTCCTCATCAAGTGCGCTTGGAGTATCGAACGCTTGTGCTTTAGTGATATTGTTTAGATAGTCTTGTTGGCAATTACTGTGCCGTTGAAAGCGCTGTTTTATATCTTGATCTACTCGAATCTTGTCTTTATTGTCTGTAAAACCGTCAGAAAATCCATTTATCCGCGCGTTATGACAAGCTACATTGCCAGCCGTGTGGAGAATTAGCACATCACAGTGCTCCAGCAGTTCTTTAATGACATCCTGAGCACTACGAGGTTTTCTTCCGGTATGGTTTGCTAAATATTCCTCAATGGCTTGAGAATCAATTAAGTAGTTTTCTAACTCCCAACGATTAAGAACCTTGATATAAGGCCCGAAGGGCATAGCCTGTGAAAAACAAGAGTTGTCAATTTCCCAAACCAAGTGCCAGTGATTTTCTGCCATTACGATATCTCTGTCGACAATGCCAAATGCCTTGATACCGTTAGTGCGGTCATGGTTAACGCTTTCCCGAACCGCTTGACATCCTCCATAAATTGCTGTTCCTTGGCTGGCTGGCCTGAATAGAAACTCCATAAGGTGATCTTCAAACCAAAGATTGCTGTAAATATTATTGTCATCACTGGATTCAAGGTAAACGATTATTTGCCCTGAATAGCGTTTGAAGATTGACTCTCCATCAAAAGATTTATTCTTGAGATTCCCCATTGCCTATACTCCGTATTTCTGTAGCTATACGTTCCGCTTCTGCTTCCTCTTCTGGTGTTTCGATAATGTGTCCACCCTTACGTAGATTCTCTTCAGTCAGTTCAAGAGCGAATGCTTTCATGATCTCGTAGGCGTGGCTAGTGACGATAATAGTCAAGCCAGGATAGTATTCTTTGGCCAGTTTCTTGAGATCATAAAGTAATCGATACCGCCATTGAGTATGTAGATGCACGTCGACTTCATCGATTAGTAACAGCGTATTCCGAGTCATGTGCGCGCCGATGCGTAGAAACATCTGAACTAGACTCTTTTCTCCGCTGCTCAGTCGATCAAGGCGGTGTTCATAATTTTCGGTAACGATTACAGCTTCTGGCGGGTCTTTACGCACGCCTTTCAGATAGGTGCTAGATCCATGAAATACACGTTGGTTTACAATCTTAACCGCCTTATCGAAGCGACCATCATCCAACCACTTAAGCCAAATCAACAGATTGTCCAAAGAATCATTCCATACGCGACCTTCTACAGCAAAGTTATGCACTGGATAGTAACCCCAGCCTTTTGGGGTAGTGATAGAGCGTTCCATGTCTCGCACCGGTATGATGTCACGATAAGCCGAGAAATAGAGCAGCGTAGGGTAAGTCAATGGATCGCCTTCAAAAATTTGCTGGCGTTCTCCGATACCGTAGCCAATCAGCGCGGTGAAATCCTTTATCCATTCACTGCTAATACCGATGGCTTCCATACGGCCAGAGGCTAAACGACGGAAACCACTACGCTGCCAAGCACTAGCGCCAATGCGCTGTAGATCGCTTTCACCCCAAACCCTCAAAGCGGTATCTTCTCCCAAGCGCCCTGCCAGCAACGAAAGCAAGACAGTTTCCTTGCGGCCATTGCGGTTCAGCTTGACCCGAATATCCCATTGCGCTCGACCAGAACCATGATCCAAATCTTCAAAGCCAAACTCATTTAGTTCGGTTTGACCGAGCATACTCATCATGGCTACTAAAAGTTCTAAAACCGTAGTTTTGCCGCGTCCGTTTTTGGATACCATCAAAAACAGATTACAAGGCTCATCTTCGGCATCAGTAAAATCAAACTCTTCTAATCGGTACTGAAAGGGACCAATACGATCCACGGTAAGGCAAATCGGAGCAAATTCTTCTATGAGGGTATTTTCTATAACTGCCACGTCACGTTCTCCCCTTTACAGTTTTCACAGCCAGTGCGATATCGTCTATCGTGACGTGAACGCCATGCACTCGTTTGATGGGTTGCCCAATCAAACGAACCAACATGTCACCACGCCCCAGCAGAAGTTCAGCACCATTATCATCAAGGATAATGCGAGATTCAGAAGCTTTCTGAACAGTGAGGGCAATACGTGAGGGAATATTACTGCGTAAAAGCCCGCTGAACGTTTCAGCGTCGGGGCGTTGAGTAGCCAGTACGAGATGAATGCCTGCGGATCGAGCTTTCTGTGCCAGTCTCACCAATAATGATTCGATCTCTTCATTCTGCATCACTAAATCGGCCATTTCTTCAACAAAAATAACAATACGGGGTAGGTTTAATCGGTGTGAACGTTGCGCTTCGTCTATATCACGGGCACCCGCTTTAACTAATTGTTCTTCCCTGATTCCCATTTCAGCCACTAAATGACCTAAAATCTCCACAGCATCGCCTGCATTGGTTACAACTTGATTAGCATAAAGGTATGGAATACCTTGATAGCTGTTGAATTCTACCCGTTTTGGATCGATCAAGCAGACTTGCAAATCGGCGGGTGAACAACTATGCAACAATGAGATCAATAGTGCATGAAGAGTGACGCTTTTTCCACTGCCAGTAGTGCCGCCTACTAGTAGATGAGGTGCTTCGGCCAGATCAAAGCCAAATGGATCGCCCATAACATCCACGCCTGGATAAACCGGCAATCGCCACTCAGAATTACGGTTCTGCAACCAAGTACGCAACTCCGCTCCAGAAAAACGCTGCCAAGCTTCAGATGAGCGGGGAATATCCAAGTTCATGGTTCTCGACTCATCGGTACCAGAGCTTAACGCCCCTTGGTTGCCAAGACCCAAAATAAAGCCCAGTTTTTGCAACCCTTTATTAAGACGGTCGCGGTCATTAACATCTGCTAGATAGAGTCGGTAGCGGGTCAGGCGTGCTCCTTCCTGCATTTGTCGTATTTCTGCTTGAACACCGATGTCACGCAAGGCATTTTCTATACTGGGCCGATCTTGAGGTTTCTCACCATTCGATTGTGCAGATTGGCGCAGATCGGAAAGTAATTCTTGGTATAAATACTCGTGAAAATCGTGAGACTCCCGCCAAGATGTGGCGAATTCGCGTAAGCCTCGGCGGATATGGCGTTGCAGATATTTTGCATAACGCTCATCATCACCGAACAGGTTTTCATTGTGATATACGCTTAACAATGCACGGAATAAATCAGTAAAGTCTTCTGGTTGAGCTTTATTATCCTGTCCGGTAAGTTGCTCGAAGCTGTATTCACTGCCAATTGAATCCCTTCGATCTAGGCCCTCGTCTGGTGGTGTCGAAAACTTTAATGAACGGGTCAGCGCTAGACGTAGTATAGGCCACTTTGGAGGTGAGGTTGATGTGCGTAAGCCCAAACCTTTATTTTGTATACGCTTGATAATTTCTTCATCGTTTGCACTAGTGTAAACTTTAGCCATCGTTATACTGCCTTGACGAACAGTGGTTCGCGTAAGGGGTTAGTATTTTCACCGCTTGCATTAGCTAATCGGTATTCACAGTACACATGCGGTTTGAGAATTTGATATTTTTCATGATCAAGCTCTGAATCAGTTGGTAAAATAATGACTTGATCACCTGCATTGGGGTAATAGCGAGTTAATAGATTGATCTGATGTTCGCGGTCAATTCGAGCTAATGGGGTATCTATAACTACTGGGACTGATCTACCAGAGACATCTTTTAACGCCCACAGTAAAGCAGTAGCAATAAGCTGTTTCATGCCAGAAGCCATGCCTGCCATACCTAAGGACTCATCAATAGCGTTTAAGTAATGAAGATCAAATGATTCTCCAACTTTGATATGCGCAATTTGATGATGAGATGTCATCAATTCTGAAAACCGCCGGTTAATAGCCTCTTCAATGTCTTTGCGGCGACGCAATTTAAGCTCTTGCTTATAAGAGCGAAATAGGCGCTGTAAGGTTGTAGCAAGATCGACTCTTTTCTGTCGATCAAGATCCAACCGGATTGCAGACTCCTGTTGTTTTATTTCCTGCTGTATTTTCTCAATAGCTCGATTTTTCTCTAGTTGGCCTTTTTTCAAATCACGCAATTGATCTCGCAATATATCGCGTTGCTGCTCAAATTCAGCATTTTGTTTTTGCCGTTCTTGATAAATACGTTGTTCTTCATCAGAAAGACTACTCATATCATCCAATTTACGCTGAATACCTTCCAAGTCACGCTTAAGCTGGCTGATTTGGCGTAAATCGTCGATAGCTCGCTGTCGCTCGTTATCAGCCAGTTGATAGTAATTGAGACGTTTAATGAGTTGGGCAGCTACGGTTGGGTCCAGTCGCATTAAACCATCACTTATATCTTCGGGATCGCTTTCATAAGAGCGAAGAATGCGTAAAAGTTTTTTACGATAAAACTCCCGTTGCTGTTCGCTGAGTGGCAATTGACAATGAGGTGGCTCATCCAGAAGACGTACAGGAAGCGCATTTAACAAAATCTGAACCTCCTGCGCCAATCCACCAGCTTGGCTATCGGTGAGTCTACGTAGATCCGCTGCAGTTTTGCTAACCAATTCGGGATTAAATAGTAGAGGCGCATCAATGGGTAAACGGCTAGCAAGATCGGAGCTTATAGCTTCCAATTGATCTAAAATACGCTGCTCATCATTTTTATATACCGCCTCATCACGTTGATGTACAAAAGCCCGATGATGTTCCAAATAACGCCGATTTCGACTGATATTCTGTTCTAAGCTGGTAAGCTCTTCACTCAATTCATCAATTTTCTGGCTAAGCTCCTTTTGTTGTTCTTGCATTAAATTCATATTGCCTTGTAGAGCAACGAGTTGTGTTACTGGACTGGATTCGGATTTTTCCCGACGCCAAGCGGTAATAGTTTTTCCTATGTACTCATCCAGAATATCAATGTCGGCAATGTCAAGAATTTTCTCGACCTGTGCTAACTGGCCTTCTCGATTGGCTTCAGCGAGTCGCTGTACCTGTTCACCGTCGTAAAAGAAGAATGAGATGAAGTCTTTAGGTAGCCGCCGCTCAAGAAAATCATCCGCCTCATCGTCTTCTAAAGGGTCGGCGAAGTCTAGCGTAACTCTCAGAATTTCTTCACAGCCACCGCGACCATCCAGACGCCAGTGACGCTGCGCGGTTACTTTACCTTCGGGTTCGCGCCAATCAACGGAAACACCAAATTCCGTTTGGCCTTCACGCCGCGCTTGGCGATTGAATATACCTAACCACTCATCGCCCATGCCTAGCAGATAGTTCGCTACGCTTGGCTTTCGACCAACCTGAAGCGCAGACCGCAAACTTTCATGAGGGCCGAGAAACAGGAGTTTCAAGCTGTTGATGAAGCTAGTCTTACCGAAACCGTTACGCCCCCCAATCAATACGACGTTACGTCCATCGTTGGGCAGGGTCAGATCGAATATCTGTTCACCATAATAAGAGAACAAATTATGGATGCGAATCTGTTCAAAGATCATCGGCCGGATCAGCCTTGTATGCCTGTTTGACCGCTTTATCAATTACATTACGGACGGCGGTTTGTAGACCGGATTTAGCGCCGTGTTTGTCGAGAGAAGGAAATTGGTCACGCACCAAGCGTAGCAATTCTTTTGGTAAATCAGGATGAACATCACTTTCTACTGCTAAGCGCTCCAGTAAATCCTCATCCGCAGGTATATCAGCAGTGGATTTTTTCATCATGTTGATCTCCCTACCGTAACGAATTGCTAACTGATAGGCAGTTTGGGAAAAATCGAAGTCCTTAGTCCACTGATCTTGAATATAAACTAAATCTTCGTCAGAAATTAACTCAAAATCTACATCCCTCTCTTTTTTCAGGAGGCGTTCGAGAATCATCTTTCGTGCTTCGGGAGTAAATGGACCAGGCCCGCTGGTATTATCGCGCCGTACTGAACTGCGGTAGCGTGTATCTTCACGAATTTGCTTGAGCCAATCACGAAACTCGCTGAGCGGCTTCATCCAAGTTTCGCCGGATTCAATGAAACCTTGCATGGATTTATCTTGTTTCACCACTGTACAAGTCCAGCAGCCAAAGCGGCTGCCACCACAGGATGGAGTATTCAGATCTAATACGACCGGGCACTCACCGCCGCTGGCCTGCCGGTAAAGCTCCAGCATGTAATTATGATTACCACCCCACGGCGGAGCATTGTGGGTAAATAGATACTCCCAGACTTCATCGGTACTCCAGTTGGCGATAGGCGTCATCACCAAAGCATTAGGAATCTCATGATGCGGATTCAGTTGCCTATCATTGCCTTCCCTAGCTTGCATGCGTGTGCGGCGGCTATCGCTCTCATCCAAACGAGTACCAAGCAATAGGATAACGCTACCATACTGCCGGGTAATCTCGTCTATGGCGCGGCGCGAAGGCTTAATTTTCATATTGCTGGTGCACCAGCGAAACCAGCGGGTAGGGGATGGGTAACCCTTACCTATCAGATTGCCCCAAAAGCTTTCTTTGGCAGTTGGTTTGACCAGACGAATGCTTAATGTCAAACCGCGAGTAAGCGAGTCGTTCTCAATAAGTTTCAGTGTGTGTTCGACGTATTTCGAGATATTCGGAGCCTCAACCCGAGTATCCGAGGAGATCACGAAAACGGGCTTTCTAGCTCGGCTCTCAAGTTGCAGCAGCATTTCATATACCAACTGCAACACGAGAGTCGAATCTTTACCGCCAGAATAGGCCACTACCCAAGGACGACCATCGGCCAAGAACTGCTTGATAAGCAATTCCTGCGTCGATGTCCCTAAATCTGGCTGTAAAGCAGCCGCGTGGACCGCTTCCATTAGTAGCGATAGTTGTCGGCTTTATACGGCCCATCCACCGCGACGCCGATATACGCCGCCTGTTCCTGGGTCAGTTGGGTCAGCTTTGCCCCGATCCGATCCAGATGTAGCCGGGCGACCTTCTCGTCCAGATGCTTGGGCAGCACGTAGACCTTGTTCTCGTATTGCCCACCACGGGTGAACAGTTCGATCTGCGCCAGCACCTGATTGGTGAAGGAGTTGGACATCACGAAGCTGGGGTGGCCAGTGGCGCACCCCAGGTTCACCAGACGCCCTTCGGCCAACAGGATGATGCGCTTGCCGTCGGGAAAAATGATGTGGTCCACCTGCGGCTTGATGTTTTCCCAGCGATATTGCTTGAGGCTGGCGACCGCGATTTCGGAATCGAAATGACCGATGTTGCAGACGATGGCCTGATTCTTCATCCGCGCCATGTGGTCGTGGGTGATGACGCCGACGTTGCCGGTGGCGGTGACGAAAATATCCGCCTTGTCCGCCGCATCGTCCATCGTGACCACCCGATAACCCTCCATCGCCGCCTGCAAGGCGCAGATCGGATCGATTTCGGTGATCCACACCGTCGCGCCCAGACCTTTGAGCGACTGCGCGCAACCCTTGCCCACGTCGCCGTAGCCTAGCACCACCGCGATCTTACCGGCGATCATCACGTCGGTGGCGCGCTTGATGCCGTCCACCAGCGACTCGCGGCAGCCGTAGAGATTGTCGAACTTGGACTTGGTCACCGAATCGTTGACGTTGATGGCGGGGAAGGGCAGCCGTCCCTCCTTCTCCATCGTGTACAGACGATGGACGCCGGTCGTCGTCTCCTCGGTCACGCCCTTGATGTTAGCCTGAATCCGGGAATAGAACGTGGGGTCGCGGTCCAAACGCTGGCGAATGGCGGCGAACAACACCTGTTCCTCTTCACAGGTCGGGTTGGCGATCAGCGCGCGATCCCGCTCCGCCCGTGTGCCTAGCGTGACCAGCAGGGTCGCGTCGCCGCCGTCGTCCAGGATCATGTTGGGCGTGCCGCCATCGCGCCATTGCAGAATGCGGTGGGTAAAGTCCCAGTATTCCTCCAGCGACTCGCCCTTGTAGGCGAACACCGAAATACCGTCCGCGGCGATGGCGGCGGCGGCGTGATCCTGGGTCGAGAAGATGTTGCAGGACGCCCAGCGGATGTCGGCGCCCAGCGCCGCCAGCGTTTCGATCAGCACGGCGGTCTGGATAGTCATGTGCAGCGACCCGGCGATACGGGCGCCCTTGAGCGGTTGTCGGTCCCGATATTCGGCCCGGATCGCCATCAGGCCGGGCATTTCGGTCTCGGCGATGGCGATTTCCTTGCGGCCCCAATCGGCCAGCGACAGGTCGGCAACGTGGTAATCGGTAAAAGGGATTTCGCGCACGACGGCGTTCATGACGTACTCCATCTACGGTTGAACGGGCGCCGTTGGCTTGGAAAAGCCGCATCATGCCGAGCCTGACGGTGAAAACCGTTGCAGCGCCCCTCGACATGGGGCGAATGACGAAGCGGTTTACAGACCCGCCGCGTCCCGCAGCGCGTCGGCCTTGTCGGTGTATTCCCAGGTAAACTCCGGCTCCTCGCGTCCGAAGTGGCCGTAGGCGGCGGTCTTGCGATAGATCGGTCGGATCAGGTTCAGCATCTTGACCAGTCCGTAAGGGCGCAGGTCGAAATGACCACGCACGATTTCGACCAGCCGATCCTCGTCGATCTTGCCGGTGCCGAAGGTATTGATGCTGATCGAGGTCGGTTCGGCC
>JAVMKH010000024.1:900-23870 GCA_031732935.1 Candidatus Contendibacter sp. | reverse complement strand
GATCTGGCTCTTGGCGTCGGGCCGCAGCCAGGGCAGCACGCCGCTCTTGCGCATTTCCGCCTGCCGCTGCACCAGCCGATGGGCGTAGGTGATGGGCGCGGGCATCAATACATCGGTCTCGTTGCAAGCGTAACCGAACATCAACCCCTGGTCGCCGGCGCCCTGCTCTTCCGGCTTATCGCGGTTCACGCCCTGGGCGATATTGGGCGACTGCTTGCCGATGCAGGACAATACCGCGCAGGTGGCGCCGTCAAAGCCAACGTGGGAATTGTCGTAGCCGATGCCAACGACGGTATCGCGCACAATCTGGTCGAAGTCCACCCACGCCGCCGTGGTGATCTCCCCGGCTAGGACGACGACGCCAGTCTTGATCAAGGTTTCGCAAGCCACGCGGGCCTTGGGATCCTCGGCGATAATGGCGTCCAGCACGGCATCGGAAATCTGGTCGGCGATCTTGTCCGGATGCCCTTCGGAAACGGATTCGGAAGTGAACAGATAGGTACGGCTCATGGGATGGCGTTCCTCGAACGACAGTTACGGCGGGGAAATTACGTGCACCAAAAGAGTAACGGTCACGCAATAATAATCAGTCTACTCATAAAATACCGTATTTGCACCTTAGACGTTTATTCTATTTTGTTATCAAAATTTCAATTTTTGAGTTTGGGCCCTGTGAATGAATCCAGTGACGAACATCATGGTACTGACTTGCATCGAGTTAGGCCACGAACCGTTGGCGATGCTGCTGGCACACTACGGCGTGGCCGTCGAACAGGTACCACCGGACACTGAAATTCCCGGCAGTTATTGGGGCGAGAGCGAGGCGGGGTTGATTGGCTATCGTCTGTTCTTACGCGACGATACGCCCGTGCATTCCGCCCTTCACGAAGCCTGTCATTACGTCTGCATGGATGCGGACCGGCGCGCGCGGTTGCATACCGACGCCGGTGGGGAGGTGATTGAGGAAAATAGTGTCTGCTACCTGCAAATCCTGTTGGCGGACGAATTGCCGGGCGTCGGGCGGGCGCGGATGTGCGCCGACATGGACGCCTGGGGTTATACTTTTCGCCTGGGCTCGACCCGCGCCTGGTTCGACCAGGACGCCGAGGACGCCCGACACTGGCTGCTACAAAATGGTTTGATTGACCCGGAAGAGCGGCCGACCTGGCGGGTACGACAGGGCTGAGCCGCTCATCGCCACATTTCCCAACTGGGGAATCCCCGTGAAACGCGCATTTGCTTGGCTGCTGATCCTACCCCTGTTGGCGTTGTTGACCGCGTTTCGCTGGCCTTGGCAGAGCGTCGGCAACCCCGAGCGCATCGAACTGTCCGGCACGGTGGAGGCGCGCGAGGTGGAACTGGCCTTCCAAGTGAGCGGACGCATCGCCAGGCTGCTGGCGGATGAGGGCGACGCTGTTCAGGCCGGGCAACTGATCGCCACGTTGGACGCCGCCGATTACGAGCTCACGCTGCGTGCCGCCACCGCCCAGATGGACGCGGCGCGAGCGGCCCTGGCGGCGTTGCAGGCCGGAACTCGCGCCCAGGAGTTGCGCGCCGCCGAGGCGAAACTGACGCAGACGCAAGCCGATCTGGAATACGCCCGCGCCGAATTCCAGCGGGTCGCCGAACTGGTTCCTAAAAAGCTAGCGGCTCAAAGCCAACTCGACCAGGCGCGGCAACGGCAAAACGTCGCCCTGGCCGGAGTCGAGCAAGCCCAGCAAAGCTTGGCGTTACTGCGAGAAGGACCACGCCAGGAGGATATCGATCAGGCCGCCGCCACGCTTCGCGCCCGGCAAGCCGCGGTCGAAACCGCCCAGCGGCAATTGGATTACACCGAATCGCGCAGTCCGGTCGCGGGTGTGGCGACGGTGCGACTGGCCGAGGTTGGGGAAGTTGTGAGTTCAGGCAAACCGGTGTTGCGCATCGCCGAACTGGGTCGACCCTGGGTACGCGTTTATCTGAACGAAACCGATTTGTCCCGGGTGCGGCTCGGACAGTCGGCGGAAGTTCGGGTGGACAGCCTGCCCGGCAAGATGTTGATCGGCCAGCTTGCGTTCATTTCCCCCGCCGCCGAATTTACCCCGAAGACGGTGGAAACGCGCGCGCTGCGGGTCGATCTGGTCTATCGCGCCAAGGTTGAGATCGACAATCCCGGCGGCGCGCTGAAACTGGGTCAACCGGCTGACGTCGTACTCAAGGCGACCACGCCATGATCGAGCCGGCAATGGAAATTGCCGACTTGCACTTTGCCTACGGCGAGGACCCCGTGTTGGGCGGCGTAACGCTGCGCGTCGTGCCGGGCGAGATTTATGGAGTCGTGGGCGCGGACGGCGCGGGCAAAACCACCTTGTTGCAACTGGCGGTCGGTCAACTGCCACCGCGGAAGGGGCAAATCCGCGTGCTGGGGCGGGACGCCGTCGATCCAGCCTTGCGCGACGAGATCGCGTATATGCCCCAGGGCTTTGGTTTATATCCCGACCTGACGGTGCAAGAAAACCTTGCTTTCTTCGCCGATCTGCACGGCTTACCCCGCGCGGTGGCGCGCGAACGCATCGTCGAGCTGTTGCAACGCACCGGCTTGGCGGGATTCGAGGCGCGTCGCGCCAATAACCTGTCCGGTGGGATGATGCAAAAACTGGCGCTGGCCTGCGCCTTGATCAGCCAACCACGGGCAATGTTCCTGGACGAACCGACCACCGGCGTGGACCCGGTATCGCGGCGGGCGTTCTGGCGACTGCTGAACGGAGTGCGGGCCGAGGGCGTGGCGATTCTGTACGCCACCGCGAACATGGACGAGGCGGAGCGGTGCGACCGGGTGGGTCTGCTACACGCCGGCCGGTTGGATCGGCAAGGGACGCCGCTGGAATTGACGACGGGCGGCGATGCGGCGTTGATCGGGGTGTCTGGCGCAACGGCGCGGCGACAACGCGCGGCCTTGTTGGCGTGGCCGATGGTGAAACTGGTGTTTCCAGTCGGGCGGCAATTACGAGTCTGGCTTGACGCAGGCGGTTCGTTGACCGAGTTTCGGGAGCAATTACGCGCGCTCGACCCCGACCTGGATACCCAACCGTTGCAGCCGACCTTGCAGGATGCGGCGTTGCGGGAATTGGCGATGGCGGAACGCATTGATGAAAACGGATAGCCTGCGACGATGGTGGTAGCCGAAGCCAAGGCGTTGTTGGCGGAAGAATCACCGGTGGATGGGAATCTAACCGGAGTAGCGTTGGTGGATTGGGTAGAGACGGTGTTGGTATACAAACTGCCGCGCTTGTCGCGGGAGGAGATTCGGAAAATGCTCGATATCTTCAACGTGGAATTGAAACAGACCCGCTTTTATCAGGAAGTGTTCGCCGAGGGCTTAGAGGAAGGCCGTCAGGAAGGCCGTCAGGAAGGCCGCCAGGAAGGCCGCCAGGAAGGCCGCCAGGAAGGCCGTCAGGAAGGCCGCCAGGAAGGCCGTCAGGAAGGCCGTCAGGAAGGCCGTCAGGAAGGTCAGCGAGAAGAACGACTCCGCATTGCCCGGAGCTTGCTGGACGTGATCGCCGATGATCGCTTGCTGGCGGAAAGGCTTGGGTTAAGCGAAGCAGAGGTGCGGGGATTGCGAGAAGGGAAATAGGGTATGCGTCGCGTACCCCGCTTTTGCGAATGAACGATACCGCTCCGGTCATTCTGGCCGAAGACCTCACCCGCCGCTTCGGCGATTTCACCGCCGTCGATCGCATCCACGTCACCGTGCAACCCGGTGAAGTGTTTGGCTTGCTGGGCGCGAATGGCGCTGGCAAGACCACCGCGATTCGGATGCTGTGCGGCATGTTGCCGCCAACGTCCGGAAAAATTCAGGTCGCGGGCGTGGACATGGCGCGCCATGCGCGCCGCGCTCGGGGTCGAATTGGCTACGTCGCCCAACGGTTCTCGCTGTACGGCGACCTGACCGTGTCCGAAAATCTCAAGCTGCAGGCGGGTCTGTACGGCTTGACCGGTGCGCGCCAGCGGGAGCGATTGACGTGGGCACTGGCGCATCTGGGGCTGACCGACCGCAAGGACGCCATGGCCAGGGCGTTGCCGCTCGGTTACCAGCGGCGCCTGGCCCTGGCCGCCGCGTTGCTGCATGAGCCGCGTGTGCTGTTTTTGGACGAGCCGACCTCGGGCGTGGACCCGATGGCCCGCCAACGATTCTGGGAATTGATCTACGAACTGGCCGACGATGGCATCGGCATCCTGATCACCACGCATTACATGGACGAAGCGCTATTCTGCGACCGGCTGTCGCTGATGCAGGCCGGTCGCATCGTCGCCGAAGGCACGCCGGACGAGTTGCTGCGCCGGCCCCTGCCAACACCGATCCTGGAACTGATCAGTCCCGATGCCGCCCGCTTTGAGCAGTTGGCGCAAGGCTGGTCGGAGGTGCGCGAGATTATTCCCCACGCCGGGCAATTGCGGATTCGCCTGCGCGCCGGGATAGCGGCGGGCGCGATGATGGAAAAAATTCGCGCGGTCGCGGCGGAGCGCGGCCTGACCCTTGGCGCATTGCATTCCACCGCGCCGGAACTGGAAGACGTGTTCGTGGCGGTGCTGGAGGAAAACGAAGCGTGAACGTCCAACACATCCGGGCGATGGCGCGCAAGGAGTGGTGGCATCTGCTGCGCGATCCGCGCAGCTTGGCGCTGATCCTGATCATGCCCAGCATGTTGCTGTTCCTGTTCGGCTATGCCATCCGGCTGGATCTGCAACACGCGCCCATCGCCCTCGTCCAGGAATCCCGCGACGCCGCCACCGAGGAACTGGCCGCTCGTTTCGCCGCCAGTCGGGCTTTCCGCGTCGCCCTGCGCTCCAACGACCGCCGCGACGCTACCACGGCGTTGCAAAAAGGCCAGGTCTGGACGGCGGTGATTTTTCCCGCCGATTACGCCCGGCAACTGGAACGCAGCGAAGCGCGGATTCAGTTGTTGTTGGACGGCGTGGACGCCAACACCGCCCGGTTGCTCCGCAACTACGTGCTGGTGTTGGTGAACGACTATCTGCTAAGCCAGGGTGGTCAGCCGCCGATCCGCATCGAGGACCGCACCTGGTTCAACGAAACCAAGGAGAGCCGACTGGCGATCATTCCCGGCGTGATCGCGATGGTGATGGCGGTGATCGGGGCGCTGATGACCTCGCTAACCATCGCCAAGGAAATGGAACAAGGCAATCTGGTGATGTTGCGCACCACCCCCCTGACCCGCCGCGATTTCCTGTTCGGCAAGCTACTGCCTTACTTCTTCATCGGCCTGTTTGATCTCGCGGTGGCGGTGGCGGTGGCGGTATTCGTGTTCGAGATGCCGCTGCGGGGCTCCCTACCGGTTTTGCTGTTGCTGTCGGCGCTGTTCCTGGGGGTGGTGATGCTGCAAGGCGCGCTGATTTCGATCAACGCGGGGAACCAGTTGCTCGCCAGCCAGATGTCATTGGTAAGCACCTTCCTGCCGGCGTTTCTACTGTCGGGCTTCATTTTTGCCATCGAAAACATGCCGACCGCGCTCCAATACATCACCTTGGCGGTGCCAGCCCGCTATTACGTCGCTCTGTCCCGCGCCATCTTCCTTAAGGGCATCACTCCACTGCTGTTGTGGACGCAAGTCATCGCGTTGGTGGTGATTTTGCTGGTGTTGCTGCGGTTGACACTGGTTCGGTCGCGGAAGCTGGGACTGTTGCCGTGAATCCGGTCGCCGCAAGCCTGATCCGGTTGCGTGCCCTGTTGGGCAAGGAGTTTCTGCAACTGCTGCGCGATCCCCGGATGCGATTTTTCATGCTGGTGCCACCGCTGTTTCAATTGATGGTATTTGGCTACGCGGCCAGTTTCGATGTCCGCCATGCCGAAATCGCCGTGGTGGATCAGGCGCGAACGGTGGCGACCCGCGAATTGCTGGCCGCCGTGGCGGCAACCGGTCGATTTACCCTGCATTACTACCCGGCTGTCGGCGCGGCGACGGCGGCGATGGATCGGGGCGAAATCCGCGCGATTTTGCGGTTCGCCCCCGATTTCGACCGGCAACCCGTGGCGCAAATCGTTTCCGACGGCTCGGATTCCAACAGCGCGCAGATGATCACCGGCCAGTTGAGCCAAACGCTGCAACAGAATGCCCGCTTGCGCGCCGGCATCGAACCGCCGGTGCAAATCGAGGAACGGGCCTGGTTTAACGAGAATCTGGACGACCGGCCCTATTTCGTCCCCGGCATCATCGCCACCATCGTGCTGATCACCACCGTGATTCTGACCGCGATGTCCGTGGTGCGCGAGCGAGAGCTTGGCACCCTGGAACGCCTGTTGGTGACACCGATCGCCCGGCTGGAATTTTTGATCGGTAAGATGGTGACCGTGGCTGCTGTCGGCCTGTTCGACGTGGCGTTGATCAGCCTGATCGCGGTCGCCTGGTTCGACGTGCCGTTTCGGGGCAACATCGTGGGCCTGCTGACAGGCAGCGTGCTGTTTCTGATGAGCTCGCTGGGGATCGGGCTGCTGATTTCCAGCTACGCCGAAACCCAGCAACAGGCGATGCTGCTGGCGTTCTTCATCATTCAGCCGATGGTGGTGCTGTCGGGCTTCGCGTTCCCCATCGACAACATGCCCGAGGGGGTGCAGTGGCTGACCTGGCTAAACCCGCTGCGATATTACCTGGTGGTGATTCGCGACGTGTTCCTCAAGGGCAGTGGCTTGGGCGCGCACGGTTTTGAGTACGCGATGATGGCGTTGTTGGGGAGCGCGGCGCTGGTCTTAAGCCTGGCGCGGGTTAAATAGCCGACGCCCCTCGTCTCAAGGGACGGCCGAGGATCCTCCATGCCGAGGGTGAAGAGGTGGCGATGGCTGGACAGATCTCTACTACCTGTCACCCGATCACCACGCCGTGGTCGAAGAGAACCGCGAACTAGTGGAATTCAGCCTCCAGCACAACCACCAACCGACCCTGCAAGCGGTCGCCGGCAACCCGCGAGGGCAGTTTTTTCATTACGGCCGTGAGAGTGACGGCGGGCGTTCTTGCACGATCCCGAGTGGTTTGGTAGGAATCTTTTCACCCATGACGCATCTAACCGCCCAGCCTGTGTAGTCCTATTGCGGTTAAAACGCAGCTATCTGTCATCTTAACAAGCAGATGAGTGGCACAACCCAAAACGCTGAAAGGCCAACATGGAAACGATATTGACCGACCGCAGCCCGCTCGGCATGCACGAGAGCATGCTCCTGACCCGGGCCTATGAAGAGAAGCTGGCGGAGCTGTTCGCGGCTGGCAATTTCCCGATGACCTGTTCCTCGCAAGGACAGGAGGCTTCCGCCGTGGGCGTGGTGCGCGCGCTCGGGCCGGACGACCAGATCCTCACCAACCACCGCAGCGCCGGCCACCTGATCGCCCGCGGCGCCGACCCCGGCCGGATGATCGCCGAAGTCATGGGCAAGGCTACCGGCTACTGCGGCGGCAAGAGCGGCACCCTGCACATCTCGGTGAAGGAATTGGGGGTCATGCTTACTTCCACTATTGTCGGCGGCGAATTGTCGTTGGCCACGGGCGTGGCGCTGTCGAAGAAAATGCTCAAGCAACCGGGCATCGTCGCCTGTTTCTTCGGTGACGGCGCGGCTTGCGAAGGCATTTTCCATGAGTCGCTAAATCTCGCCTCGGTGTGGAATCTGCCGATTCTCTACGTCTGCGAAAACAATCAATGGCAGGCCTTTGTCCATCGTCGCGAGACCATGGTCACCGACCACCTCAGCCCAAGGGCCGCGTCATACGGAATCGCCAGCACCACCGTTGACGGTAACGACGCCAACGCCGTGCTGAAATCCGCGCTGGCCGCGGTCGAGCAGATTCGCCAGACGGGTCAGCCCTATCTGCTCGAAACCTACACCTACCGCCAGAAAGGTCACATTTCCTTCGACGATCAGGCGCACGTCGATCCGAGCGAACTTGCCCATTGGCTGGCGCTTGACCCCCTTACCCGCATGGAGCAGCACTTGCGGGAAACCGCCGGCTTCACCACTAGCCAACTCGCCGCCTTGCGCACCAAAGCGCAAGAACGCATCGATGCCGCCTTGGAGTTCGCGCGGCAATCCCCCTACCCCGATCCGTCGGCGCTGACCACCGACGTTTACGCTTGAACAAGCCACCATGCCGCAAATCACCGTCGAACAAGCGATTGGCCAGGCGCTGATCGAAGAGATGCAGCGCGACCCGCGCGTGCTGATTTTTGGCGAGGGCGTCGCCACCACCCAGCCGCACCTGGTGCAACAGTTCGGAGCCGAACGCGTGCGCAATACCCCGCTCGCCGAAGCCATCATCGCCGGCACTGCCGTCGGCGCCGCCGCAACCGGCCTGCGCCCAGTCATCGATATGCTCTTCGCGCCGTTTCTCGCCTACGCGATGGATGCCATCGTCAACAGCGCCGGCAAGCTGCGCTACATGTCCGGCGGGCAATTCGCATTCCCGCTTGTGGTGCTGGCTAAGACCGGCGCCGGCTGGGGCGTGGGTGCCCAGCACACGCACAACCTCGAAGCGTGGTTCGTGCACAGCCCGGGCCTCAAGGTCGTCATGCCCTCCACCGCGGCCGATTTCAAGGGTTTGCTCAAAAGCGCCATCCGCGACGACAATCCGGTGCTGTTTTTCAACGACATGACGCTGGGCTACCACGCCGGCGAGGTCGACGAAGGCGAAGCCGCGCTGATACCGCTTGGGAAGGCGGTGGTTGCGCGCCCGGGTCGGGACGTCACTCTGGTGTCCTACGCCAAGGGTGTGCACGCTTGCTGGCAAGCTGCGGAAATGCTGGCCGCGCGGCGCATCGAGGCGGAATTAATCGACCTCCGCACGCTGAAACCGCTTGATGAGGAGACGGTGTTGACATCGGTGCGTAAAACCGGGCGGCTGGTGGTGGTCCATGAAGCCGGGCCGTTGTGCGGCGTGGGGTCGGAGATTGCCGCGCTGGTCGCCGAAAAGGCCTTCTCGGTACTGAAAGCGCCTATACGCCGCGTCACCAGTCCAGATGTACCCACGCCATCGTCCCACGCGCTGGAGCGAGCCTTTCTACCCCAAGCACCCGCCGTGGTCGCCGCCGTGCGCTCGCTGTTCGACTAAAGTAAGTCGTGAAGCATAAACAAGCGGTCAGCATGACTTTCGAAACCACCACAGGAGCATGAATCATGAAAATCGCCATCCTCGGTAAGGGCAACATGGGCAGCGGGCTCGCCAAGCTGGCCTCCCAAGCCGGACACACCGTACTGGTTGGTTCCAGGGACCCCGCGCAACCACCGCTGGCCGCCATTCAAGAGGCGGATCTCGTCATCCTGGCCGTGCCCTACGCGGCCGCTCTCGTGCTAGCGGAAGACGCGGCTGCCCGTCATGCGTTGGCGGGCAAGACGGTCATTGACATCACCAATCCCCTGGCGGCTGACTACATGAGCCTGACCATCGGCCACAGCACTTCCGCGGGCGAAGAGATCGCCAAGCGATTGCCGGGCGTGAAGGTCGTCAAAGCCTTCAACACCCTCTTCGCCGATGTGGTGAGTCTGCGCGCGGCGGGCACGAAGGTCGCGGCCACCGTACTGGTCGCGGGTGACGACGAGGATGCCAAGCGTACCGTCATCGAGCTTGCAAGCTCCTTTGGCTTTGAGTCCATCGACGCCGGAGCGCTTTCCAACGCTCGTTACCTGGAACCCATCACCGAGCAACTCATTCACCTCGCTTACGCCAAGGGTCTGGGCACGAAGATCGGTTTTGCCCTTGTGAGGATAACCTGATAATCCCATTCATCGGCAACGAGGCAGGCGGCCCATGGGCATCCAGGTTAAATACTTCGCCAGTCTGCGCGACCGGCTGGGCCGCGCCGAGGACCGGCTCGCCGCAACCGAGGGAATGACCGTCGCGGTGGTGTGGGCGGCGCTGTGGCCGAAAACGCCGTTGCCACCGAACACGCTGACGGCGGTGAACATGGAATACGCCAGCCTGGAACAAATCGTGCGCGACGGCGATGAGGTGGCGTTTTTCCCGCCGGTGACCGGAGGGTAGGCCATGACCATCGAACTGCGGTGCGCGTCCTTCGAGCCACTGGTGGAATTGGGACGCTACCAGGTTAGCCAAGGCGAATTGCAGGGTCGGTACGGCGCCACGGCGATCTTCGTCGGCACAATGCGCGACTTCAACGACGGCGAGCCAGTACGCGGGATGACACTAGAGCATTATCCTGGTATGACCGAGCGGCATTTGCAACGAATCGTCGAAACCGCGACCCAGAAATGGTCGTTGCTGGATGCCTTGGTCATCCATCGAGTCGGCGAATTGCGGCCCAACGATCCCATCGTGTTGGTTGCGGTGTGGTCGGCGCATCGGGCGGCGGCGTTCGCGGCCTGCCGGTTCATCATGGAGGAATTGAAGTCGAAGGCGCCGTTCTGGAAGCGCGAGGACGCCGCCACCGGGACGCGCTGGGTCGAACACAACACGCCCGGTTAGTTGGAAAATATGGAAAATACGGCACGGGTGCGTTCCGGCGGGCTATCCGTTATGCTGCCCGAATGAATGAATTCGCTCCAAACCCACTCATCGCCCGCCGCTTCCGAGGCTTTCTCCCGGTCATCATCGACGTCGAAACCGGCGGCGTCAACGCCCAGACCGATGCCCTGCTGGAAATCGCCGCCGTGATCGTCCGCATGGACTGGCAGGGGTATCTGCGTCCCGCCGGCACGCTGGCCCATCACGTTCAACCCTTTCCGGGCGCGCGGCTGGATCCAGCCTCGATGGCGGTGAACGGTATCGATCCCGACCATCCCTTTCGGTTCGCGGTGCTGGAGCATGAAGCCTTGGAGGCCATCTTCCGGGAAGTGCGCCGGGAGATGCGGGAAACCGGCTGCACCCGCGCCATTTTGGTGGGTCACAACGCCTTTTTCGACTTGGCGTTTCTGAACGCGGCGGCGACCCGCGCCAAGGTCAAGCGCAATCCCTTCCATCCGTTCAGCAACTTCGATACCGTTTCCTTGGCTGGATTGGCCTACGGCCAGACGGTACTGGCTCGGGCACTTCAGGCGGCGGGCATCCCGTGGAACGAGCGCGAGGCGCATTCGGCGATTTACGACGCCGAGCGCACGGCGGAACTGTTCTGCCAGATCGTCAACCGTTGGAAGGAACTGGGTGGCCGGGCGGCGGACGACTAAATCGCGGCCAAATCCGTCCCACGGCCATGCTAACCGCCAGCCTTGCCGGCGGGACCGAACCAGCGTGCGAGCGTCGCGGCCAACTGCTCCCGACTGAATGGCTTGCTCAAATAATCATCCATGCCAGCGGTGATGCAGCGTTCGCGAAACCCCTTGTTGACGCCAGCGGTCAGGGCGACGACCGGGATTCGGCGTTGACCCGGCGGTTCCCGCCGCCGTAGCTCGGCGGTGGTTTCGAAGCCGTCCATGATCGGCATGTAGCAGTCCATCAGCACCAAATCGAAGCGTTCCCGATCCAGCGCCACCAACGCCTGTTGGCCATCGTCGACCGCGGTGAACTGGCAACCTAGCAGTTCCAACATGGCGGTGGCCACCGCCTGATTGACTGCGTTGTCTTCCACTACCAACACCTTGGCCTTGAAAGTCGTTGGGACGCCAGCACTCGGGGTGGCGCGCGGCAAGGGCGCGGTTTGCTCGCTAGCGCCGCTGGTCATCAGACGGACCGTGAACCAGAACCGGGAACCCTGCCTGAAAGCGCTCTCAACATTGATGTCGCCGCCCATCAATCGCACCAGACGGCGTGAGATGGCCAAGCCGAGCCCCGTGCCGCCATGGCGTCGCGTGGCCGAGCCGTCGGCTTGCACGAAGGATTCAAAAATCCGGGCCTGCGCTTCCGGGGCGATGCCAATGCCGGTATCGGTTACATCGATGCGCGCGGTCAGCGCCGCAACGTCGCGTTCCAGCAGGCGCAGATGGATCGCCACCTCGCCCGTCTCGGTGAATTTGATGGCGTTCCCCACCAGGTTAACCACGACCTGCCGCAGCCGGATGGGATCGCCGCGCACGGGGGTGGGAAAATCCGGCGCCAGATCCGCGCGCAGTCGCAAACCTTTGGCGCGCGCTCGTTCGCCGAACGCCGCCGCTGTTTCCTCCAGCATTTCGCGCAAATCGAAATCCACGGACCGCAACTCCAGTTTGCCCGCCTCGATCCTGGAGAAATCCAGGATTTCATCGATCAAGCCGAGCAACGTCCGGCCGGATTGCAACAGGATGCTGGCGTAGCGTCGTTGCTCGTTATTCAGGGAGGTGCCCAGGAGCAGTTCCGCCATGCCCAACACCCCGTTCAGGGGGGTGCGGATCTCATGGCTCATGGTGGCCAAAAATTCCGATTTGGCCTGACTGGCGGCCTCGGCAGCCGTCTTGGCTTGTTGCAGCTCCCACGTGCGCTTTTCGACCAGTTCCTCCAGATAGTCGCGGTGGCGGTGCAGTTCCGCCTCGATCCGGCGGCGCTCGGTCACATCGCGGAATACCAGCACGCCCCCCATCCTGTTGCCCTGTTCGTCGCGGATGGGAGCGGCGCTGTCGTCGATGGGGCATTCCTCGCCGTTCCTGGTGACCAGTAGCGTTGGATTGGCCAAATCCGTCGCGATCCCGGTCTCGAGCGCGCGGTCAAGGGGATTCGGGGGCGACAGTCGCGTGGCTTCGTCGACGATCTGGAACACGTCCGCGAGGGGTTTGCCAGCGGCCTCTTCCTGCCGCCAGCCAGTCAGGCGTTCCGCCTGTGGATTCAAGAAAGCGACGGTGTTATGGGCATCGGTGGCGATCACCGCATCCCCAATGCTGTTCAAGGTGGTCTCCAGCCAGTGCTTGCTTTCCTTCAGCTTGCGTTCCATGCCGTGGCGATACAGCGCCATTTCAAGGGTGGAGCGCAAGTCCGCCTCCTCGAACGGCTTGATCAGGTACGCGAAAGGACCGGTCACCTTGGCCCGCGCCAGGGTGTGGTCATCCGAGTAGGCGGTCAGATAGACGACCGGCACGTCGAGGCGTTCCTGAATCCGGGTGGCGGCGGTAATCCCATCCATATCGCCTTCCAGCATAATGTCCATCAGCACCAGATCGGGCCGGAGCGCAAGGGTTTGGCGCACGGCCTCCTCGCCGGAGGCGACCACCGCGGGCACCTCGTATCCAAGATTGCGCAGGGTGCGCTGGATCGACAGGGCGATGAGCCCCTCGTCCTCGACGACCATGACGTTCGCCTTCGCCATGTTATTTTTTCTCCAAAACCGATTGCGTCGTCTTCACTGGTGGGACCACGAAGCTGATGGTGAACCCAGTTCCCCCCACGCGTTGCAGGGTAAGGTTGCCCCGCAACTGCCGGATCAGGGTGGCAACGATGGTCAGGCCTAGTGTTTCGGAGTGCTGGGGATCGACGGCGGGCGGCAATCCCACCCCATTATCCCAAACCCGTAGCATGACACGCTTCTCCCCGGACATCTTCAACTCGACGCCAATGATTCCAGCCCTGCCTGGGGGAAAGGCGTACTTGAGCGCGTTGGTGATCAATTCGTTGATGATCAAACCGCAGGGAACAGCGTGTTCGACGCTGATGGATAGCGGTTCGATATCGGTTTGCAAGGCAATCGAGCGATTCGCGCTAGCGTAGGACGAAAACAGGGAATCGGTCAGCTTTCGCACATACTCGGCAAAGTCGATGCTGGCCAGATCGGCGGCGCGATACAAACGTTCGTGAATCAACGCCATCGAGCGTACCCGATTACGGCTCTCGCGGAATTTTTCGCGGGTGGCCCGATCCCCGATCACCTCAGCCTGCAAGTCGAGCAGACTGGTGATGATTTGCAAGTTGTTCTTCACCCGGTGGTGGATTTCCTTGAGCAACACCTCTTTTTCTTGTAGCGATGACTTGATTTTCTCCTCCGTCGCCTTGCGTTCGCGGATGTCGCGAACGAACGCGCAATTGTATTCCGTATCGCCGAAACGCAAGTGGGTAGCGGTAATCTCCACCGGATACAGCTCGCCATTTTTCCTTTTGTGAAGCGCCTCGAATGTCGTATGGCCGGCTTCCTTGAGAATCCGCCAGGTGATCGGCCAATTTTGGGCTAGATCCGAGGGAGAAATGTCTGGCACTCTCAGACCGAGCAATTCGTTGCGCGAATGGCCAAGAGCGCGGCAGGCCGCCTCGTTGACGTAATCGAAACCGCTATCGGGCCTTACAAGGTAAATCTCCTCGGCGGATTGATCGACCATGAACTGAGTCAGTTGGAGCACCTGTTCCGCGCGCTGGCGCTCGGCGATTTCCTGTTGCAATCGCACGTTGGTTGCCTCCAAGGCGGCGGTGCGCTCACCGACCAGTCTTTCCAGATGGTCGCGATAGTTCTTCAGTTCAATCTCGATCTGCTTGCGCGCGGTGATATCGATCATGGTGCCGATCATCCGCAGTGGATGACCCGCCTCATCGTGGATGAGGGTCCCAAAATCCTGCACCCAACGGATCTCGCCATCCGCGCGGACGATACGAAATTCGAGGTTTAAATCCCCGCCGGATTCCACGGCTTCCCAAGCTTTGGATTGCGTCCAGGCGCGATCGTCGGGATGTATCGATCGCAACAGCTTTTCCAGCGAAAAAGGCAGAAAATCCGGACCTCTCCCAAATATTTCCAAGGCTCTCTTGGAAGCCACGTTCCGATCGCTTCGCAAATCCCATTCCCAAACTCCCGCGTCGGCGGCTTGCAAGGCCAGGCGCAGGCGGGCTTCGCTCTCTCTTAGTTCCTCTTCGGCTTGCTTGCGCTGGGTAATATCGATATTGATACCCACCATTCGCTCCGGCCGCCCGGCACTGTCGTAGAAAATTCTGGCGGTATCGCTAATCCAGCGGATCTCACCACTCATCCTGACGATGCGATATTCCTGGGCAGACAGATCACTCCTCCGGGCAAGGTTTTTCTGTACCCATTCCAACACGCGATCCCGGTCGTCAGGGTGTAGCCGTTCCACCCGAGTCTCGAAACCCGGTTGCTCGACACACGGTAATCCGAACAGGGGGAACACCTCGGGTGACCAAGCGATGGCATCATCCTTGACATTCCATTCCCACGCCCCGGCATTGGCGACTTCCAGCGCCAGATGTAGTCTGGCCTCGCTTTGCCTGAGCGATTGTTCCGTGCGTTCTCGCTCGGCGATTTCCAAGCGCAGTTTTTGATTGGCCAACGCCAATTCGCTGGTGCGTTCGGCGACCATCTCCTCCAAGTGTTCTCGATGGCGACGCAGTTCCGCCTCGGCCTGCTTGCGCTCGGTGATGTCGATGGCGAATCCGCCCAGCAGCATCGGCTTTCCGGCTCGAGGGAGCGGAAACTTGACCGTCTCGAAGATGCGCGTTTCGCCATTGGCCAGTGGTATCAACCTCTCTTGCCGCTGGAAACCAGTGGCCAGTGCCCGACGGTCGTCGGCGATTATCGGCGCCGCCACTTCGGTGGGATACACCTCGGACGTGGCCTTATTTAGCCAGCCGTCGTCAATGTGTTGACGGAAATATTGGTTAGCGAAGAGATAGCGCGAATCCTGATCCTTAATGAAGGTCAAGGCGGGCAGATGATCCATGAATGCGGCGAAGCGGTCTTCACTTTCGCGCAATGCATCCTCAGCCTGCTTGCGCTCGGTGATGTCGAGCTGGATGCCATGCAATCCAATCGGCTCACCGTGTTCGTCCAATTGAAACATGCCAATACTGTTGATCCAGCGGATTCCAGTCGATATTACGATACGGTATTCGATATTCAAATCCCGCCTGTCCCGCAACGATTGTTTCACTTGCGCATCGATCCGTGCGCGATCATCCGGATGAACGTAACGCTGCCACAGGGCATAACTGGGCCGCACGCTTTGAGGTTCCAAGTCGAGCAGCAGATAGTTTTCGTCCGACCAGACGATTTCCTGGGTACGTAGATTCCATTGCCAGGCCCCGGCCTTGGCGGCCTTGAGCGCCACGCTCATCAGATCCCTGCTGTCGCGCAACGCCGATTCGATCCGTTTGCGATCGGTGATGTCGTTGAAGATCGCCAGGATTTTGTCCCCAATCAGGGTGCCGACCACATTCACCACGCGCACCGAGCCATCGCGGTGGACAATGTCCATATCGGTCAGCGCGATGTCGGTTCCGTTCCGTCTGGCGTTCTCCATTCCAGCGTTCCAGCGTTCCAGAATGCCCTGGCGGTAGATCGGATCGGGATAGGCGCGCAAGAACCATTCCTTGATACTGGGAATATCCTCGCGCCGATAGCCGAACTGTTCGATGAACCGAGGGTTGAGGTATTCGATGTGACCTTGCGCGTCGGCAACACCCATCGCCACCGGCGACGCCTCGATCAGACGGCGGAATTTCGCCTCGCTTGCCCGCAGCGATTCCTCGACCCGTTTGCGTCGGCTGATGTCGCGCACGATGGCCCACATGCCGGCGGGTTGGCCGGTCGCGTCCCGTACCAGTATGGTTCTCAACTCGATGGGAAAAATGGTCCCGTCCTTGCGGCGATATTCCTTTTCATAGACTTCGGAGTATCCCCAGGGCAGAACTTGTTGCTCGATGATCTCCGTCTCGAAAGCATGCCATTTCTTGGGAGTCAAGTCCTGGTACGTCAGGCGGAAAAGCTCTTCTTCCGAATAGCCCAGCATCCGTTGGTAGGCCGTGTTGAATTCCTGAAGACGGCCGCTCATATCGGTGCTAACGAAGGCGTCCCGCAGGGATTCGTACAAGCGGCGGTACTTGGCTTCACTCTCTTGCAAGGCATCCCGCGCCCGCTTCTGATCGGTGATGTCGATGGCGACCCCACCAATCAGGGATGGCGCCGCGTGTGTTCGCATGGGGAATTTGATGGTTTGAAAAACCCGAGTTTCGCCGTTGGCCACCATCAGCGTTTGCTCAAGCTCCAACACGCTGCCAGCCAGCGCCTGTCGATCGCTGGCCATCATCTCCCGGGCGGTTACTGGCGGCAGTTTTTCCGAAATGGTCTTGCCAAGCCAGTCAGCGGCATCGAAACATTCTCGAAGATATTTATTGAGATAGACGTGTCGGCATTGATCATCCTTGATGAAAGCCACGGCGGGCAGATGATCCATAAAGGCGTTGAACTGCTCCTGGCTCTCGCGGAGATGCTCTTCCATGCGCTTGCGCTGGATGGCCATGGCGTAGAGATCGGCCAACCGCTCGATCAGCGCCAAATCTTGCTCGCCGTAGTCGCGGTCCGAGTTGGCCAAGACCACTTGCCCCACCAGCACCCCCTCGGCCATCGCGGGCGCGGAGATAAAACGCTGGATCGGTATATGGCCAGGCGGCGTGCCGGACGAACGCGGATCATCGGCGGGCGCGTTGGTCAACAGCGATTGGCGATGATTCAGCACCCAGCCCCACAGCCCCTTGAACTCCTTGAAGACAACGGTCTTGTCCTGAACCTGGCAGAGATCCCAAACGTCCCTGCCGAGCGTTGAACTCACCAGATAGCCCGTCATCGGGTCAATGTAACCGACAAAGCCGTGGGCGCTGTCCGTGAGACGCTTGGCGTGTTCCAAAACCAGATCAGCCATGTCGTCGACCGACGTCCGCGCAAGCAACGCGCGGGAAATTTCGGCCAAGGCGGCGTTGACCCGCGCCTCCCTGGCCAATTCTTCTCGCACCCGCTTCTGCTCGGTGATGTCGCGGATGATGGTGAACAGGAACTTGACTTGACCCTGGCGCGTCCTGTGGGCCAGAACGACCTGGGAGACCGGAATCTCCCGTCCATCGCGAGTCGTCAGGGCCGTCTCGCCGCGCCAGACGCCACCTTGCAACGCGGTGGGGACGGCCTCGCTGAGAATCAAGTCAGCCGCCCAAGGTGGGTGCATGTCGGCAATCTGGAATTGCCCGATGTCGGCGGTTTCGTCGATGCCGACCAACCGCCGTCCGGCGCGGTTGAGGTAGCCCACCCGCCCGTTCAGGTCCGCCGTGCTGATGAAATCGACCGCCTCGTCCAGGAGGATGCGCAGGTCGACGCGCTGCTGCGTGGTCGATTTCCGCGAAATGACCTCATCGGCGCCGGCCCTTTGCCTTAAGAGGGCTTCAAGCCGTTGATTGTCGGCTCGCAGCCGAGCGTTTTCGGCTTGAAGCCGTGCGATGAGATCGTCATCCACGTTGTAAACTCTTAATTAAAATCGATAATTGGGTGGGCGGACATTCCACCGATACTCAACCCGCCGGCTCGAATCCATACGGCAGCGGTTCCAGTCGCAGCGCCGGGCCGCCAATACCGTTCAAATGTAGCGTTCCCCGTTCCGCGCACTCGATCAGCGCCACCGCCAGCACGGCGTAATCACCGTCGGGATGAAGACAGGCGTCGGCCAGTTGTCCAGCGCTCTGGCTGGCGTCGGCCTGGGGCGAAAACAGCGGATCGCCGGGGCGAGGCGGCGTCGGGCTGTCCACCCGGCCCAGAACCATCCGTCGCTTGAGCTTGCCTAGATAATGGGTGCGTGCCACGATTTCCTGTCCAGTGTAGCAACCCTTTTGGAAACTAATTCCGTCCAGCAGTTGCAGATTGAGCATTTGCGGCACGAACGCCTCCACGGTTTCGGGGTACACCGCCGGCGTCCCCGCCAGAATCTCCAGCAACCGCCACGGCTCGGAGCCGGTGAAGGTGACATCGGCTTCGAGCTGGGTCCAAAGGGCTTGCACCGCCATCAACGGGCCGTGCAACTCGAAACGCGGCGTCGAACCGGGCAGGCGGATCACGGTAATGTCCCACGAATCGGCCGGCGCCTGGACGACCTCGTCGGCCGCCCGCGGGACCGCGCCAAGCAGTTTTGTCAACAAGGCGTCGGCGTTCGGCCCGGCGACGCCGATCCGCGTCCAGCGATCGCTGGCGTCTTCCAGCCGGACCTTGGCCCGCAACACATAGCGACGCAGCCGGGTCAGCGTGGGCTCCACCAGGGCGCGTGGCAACGCCAGATACAAAGCCTCCTCGCGCCGGAACAACCGAAGGCAGGCCAGCACCCGACCCTTGGGCGTGCAATACGCGCCGATCCGACTACGATTCGGGGTCACCTGCAGGACATCGCAGGTGAGCTGTCCTTGCAGGAACTGATCAGCGTCCAGGCCATGCGCGGCGATCAGGCCCTGATCGGACCGATCACCGCAAATGTCGCCATGCAGCGCCGCCCACCGCTCGACATCCGGCCGACCGAAATGCACCACCCAGCCATTTTCCAAACGAGCGCCGGCCCGTTCGAGAAAAGCGCTCCACTCCACGTTCATTTTTCGATGCCCTTAAGTACGTTTAGTCCGGCTACCACGACCGCCACCGCCCCTGTTTCGTTGCGTTCGCGGGCGGCGATCGGCATAATAAACCCTGCAAAATATGGCCGGAATACGCTTCGCGCCGCAAGGGCGCGATGTCTGGAGCCCGGTGGTCTCGTCGGCGGATGGGACCGGGATGGTCCACCGCCACCACCCACGAACCCTAAGAATACTAAGGTGAGTTGCATGAGCGAAAATCACCAGCAGACGCCGCCCTCCACGCCGCCGGCCGTAACCCCCGACCCGCCCCCAGTCGCCACGCCTTCCGAACGACCCAAGGAATACGGTGGCCCCAAGGGCCCGGAGCCGACCCGCTACGGCGACTGGGAAAAAGCCGGCCGCTGCATCGACTTTTAGCAGGCTGTTCCGCTTCGCCGGCTCGCAGCGCCGAACGCGGTTCCTATTCTCCTTTCCCTGTCGTTCATCCGGTAATTCAACCGGCTTTCGGTTATTATTGCATCGCACCAATCAAGCCCCGTCTTCCATCGCCACCGCGTAACGAGGAGAAACGTATGTCAGCCAAACAACGGCCCTTGTCGCCGTTCATGATCGGCCCCTACTACAAACCCCAAATGACCTCGATCCTGTCCATCACCCACCGCGCCACCGGCGCCGGCCTCGTGGTGGGCACCCTGTTGCTGGTGTACTGGTTGGCGTCCGCCGCGATCGGTCCCAAAGCCTACACGCAGGCCCAGATAGTGCTGGGATCCATGCTGGGACAATTGTTCCTGTTCCTGTGGACCTGGGCGCTGTTCTACCACCTGGCCAACGGTATCCGCCATCTGTTCTGGGACGCCGGTTATGGTTTTGAACTGGAAGACGCCGCCAAGTCCGGTTGGGCCGTGGTGTGGTCCTCCATCATCCTGACTTTCTTGTGCTGGCTGATCGCCGCGCCCTGAGGAGAAACGTCATGAGCATTCGCACTCCGCTCGCCCACGCTCGCGGTCTGGGCACCGCCAAAGACGGCACGCATCACTGGTGGGTGCAGCGCGTCACCTCCATTATCCTGGTGCCGCTGGTGCTGTGGTTCGCGTTTTCCATGCTGCGCTACTCGCGCGTCGAATACGAGGTTTTCCAGCACTGGCTGAGCAATCCGTATCGAGCCGGCGCCATGGTGACCCTGCTCGCCACAGCGTTCTATCACGCCAGTCTGGGCATGCAAGTTATCTACGAGGACTATGTCCGGCCGGAAGGGGCTAAATTCATCGCGCTGCTGGTCACGCAGTTTGTGCTGTTTCTGCTGGGCGCCATTTCCATCGTCGCCGTGCTCAAGATCGCACTGGCCTGACGCCCACCACTGGAGGCTGAGGTTTCATGTCCAACGCATACCCACTGATTCATCATAATTACGACGTGGTTGTGGTCGGCGCCGGCGGCGCGGGCTTGCGCGCCACTTTTGGCATGGCCCAAAAAGGTCTGAAGACGGCCTGCCTGACCAAGGTGTTTCCGACCCGCAGCCATACCGTGGCGGCCCAGGGCGGCATGTCGGCGGCGCTCGGCAACATGGGTCAGGACCTGTGGCAATGGCACATGTACGACACCGTCAAGGGTTCGGACTGGCTGGGCGACCAGGATGCCATCGAATACATGTGCCGCGAGGCCGTCCCGGCGGTCATCGAACTGGAGCACTACGGCGTCCCGTTCTCCCGCACCGAGGAAGGCAAGATTTACCAGCGGCCGTTCGGCGGAATGACCACCAACTACGGCGAGGGCATCGCCCAGCGCACCTGCGCCGCCGCCGACCGCACCGGCCACGCCATCCTGCACACCTTGTATCAGCAGGCGCTCAAGCACGACGCCGAGTTCTTCATCGAATACTTCGCCCTGGATCTGATCATGGACGACAGCGGCGCTTGCCGCGGTGTGGTGGCCTGGGATCTGGCCGACGGGACATTGCACGTGTTCCGCGCCCATCAGACCGTGCTGGCCACGGGCGGTTACGGTCGCGCCTACTTCTCGGCGACCTCCGCCCACACCTGCACCGGCGACGGCAACGGCATGGTGCTGCGCGCCGGCCTGCCCTTGCAGGATATGGAATTCACCCAATTTCACCCGACCGGCATTTACGGTTCCGGCTGCCTGATGACCGAAGGCTGTCGCGGTGAAGGCGGCTATCTGACCAATTCCAACGGCGAGCGTTTCATGGAGCGTTACGCGCCGAACGCCAAGGATCTGGCTTCCCGCGACGTGGTCAGCCGCTCGATGACGATCGAGATCCGCGAAGGGCGCGGCGTCGGCGAGCACAAGGATCACATCTACCTGCACCTGGAACACCTGGGCGCCGACGTCATCAACGAACGGCTGCCGGGCATCGCCGAGACCGCCCGCATCTTCGCCGGCGTGGACGTGACCAAGGAACCGGCGCCGGTGCTGCCGACCGTGCATTACAACATGGGTGGCATCCCGACCAACTATCGCGGCGAAGTGGTCATCCTCAAGGATGGCAATCCCGATACGATCATCCCCGGCCTGATGGCCATCGGCGAGGCGGCCTGCGTGTCGGTGCACGGCGCCAACCGTCTGGGCTCCAACTCGCTGCTCGACATCGTGGTGTTCGGCCGCGCCGCCGCCATCCGCTGCGCCGAGTTGATCCAGCCCAACAGCCCGCACGGGGCGTTGCCACAGGCCTCGGTCGACCAGATCGTGGCCCGCTTCGACGGACTGCGTAACGCCAAGGGCGAGAATCCGACCGCCAGCCTGCGGATGCGGATGCAGCGCACCATGCAGAATCACGCGGCGGTATTCCGCACCGGCGATTCGATGGCCGAGGGTATCAAGTTGCTGGAAGAGGTGTACGCCGGCTTCGAGCATATTGGGGTCAGCGACCGGGGCATGGTCTGGAATTCCGATCTGGTCGAGACGCTGGAACTGGACAACCTGCTCGGTTGCGCGATGGTATCCATCAAGTCGGCGATTAACCGGCCCGAGAGTCGCGGCGCCCATGCCCGCGAGGACTACCCCGATCGCGACGACGACCACTGGATGAAGCATACGCTGGCGTGGCTGGGCCCCAAGGGCGAGGTCAAGATCGACTACCGTCCGGTCCACACCTACACCCTGACCAACGAGGTGGAGTACATTCCGCCCAAGAAGCGCACGTACTAAGGGGACGATGCCATGGCTCAATTCAAACTTCCGGCCAATTCCATCATCGGCAAGGGCAAAACCTACTATGCCGGCACGGGCGCCAAAAACGTCAGGCGCTTTCAGATTTACCGCTGGGATCCGGACAGTGGCGAAAACCCGCGCATGGACACCTACGAGATCGATCTGGCGGCTTGCGGTCCGATGGTGCTGGACGCCCTGCTGAAGATCAAGAACGAGATGGACCCCACTCTGACCTTCCGGCGCTCCTGCCGGGAAGGCGTATGCGGTTCCTGCGCGATGAACATCGACGGTACCAACACCCTGGCCTGCACCAAGGCGATTGAGGATGTGTCCGGCGAAGTCAAGATCTATCCGTTGCCGCACATGTCGGTGGTGAAGGATCTGGTGCCGGATCTGACTCATTTCTACGCCCAGTACACCTCGATCAAGCCCTGGTTGCAGTCGGCCACTCCGGCCCCGGAGCGCGAGCGCCTGCAGTCCAAGGAAGACCGCGCCAAGCTGGACGGGCTGTACGAGTGCATCCTGTGCGCCTGCTGCTCCACGAGCTGTCCGAGCTACTGGTGGAACGGCGAACGCTACCTGGGTCCCTCG
>JAVMKH010000024.1:0-845 GCA_031732935.1 Candidatus Contendibacter sp. | reverse complement strand
CCGGCTGTATCGCTGCCACACCATCATGAACTGCACCAAGACCTGCCCGAAGAGCCTGAATCCCGCGAAAGCCATCGCGGAAATCAAGAAGCTGATGGTGGAACGGCGGTAAGCGCCAGGTTCGCCTCACTCCCAGCCCCTCTCTCCCTCACCCCCAACCCCTCTCCCAGAGGGAGAGGGGAGCGGATGAATGAGGGGCGTTTTTTTGTGGAGAACCGGACGATGGAAGAACAGATGGGTAAATTGCGCTGGCGCTGCCGGCGCGGCATGAAAGAGTTGGATCTGCTGACGCTGGCTTATCTGGAGCGGCATTACCCGACCGCGCCGGCCGAGGAACGACAGGCGTTTGCGGAGTTGTTGGAACTGCAAGACCCGTTATTGATGAGCTACATGGTCGGGCGGGAAACCCCGGCGGATGCGACGACGGCCAGGGTGGTGGGCGTCATGCGCACCTTGCTGAATGATCCGGATCATTCCTGACGTCGAACGCACAGCCGTTTTGAGCGAGCGTTCGCATCCACAACCCGACCTTGAATCTCGATCTGGGGCGTTGGCAGAGAATCTTCCGGGGCATCGAAACGATCTGGTTGCGCTGGTTTACCCCGGAAGGCGAGATGCTGCCCACCGAGGCCGAAGCCGCCCGACAACAGGCCGAAGCCGAACAGCGCGCCGAGCGGCTGGCCAAACGGTTGCGACGGTTGGGCGAGGACCCGGATTCGCTTTAAATCAGCTTCGCACCTGATTTCCCCGGCATCTATTTCGACGGAATGCGCGGCCACGCTACCCTGGACATCGAACCGCGTCCCTCGCGGATTCTGCTCGTCAGCGGCAGCAGCGTTCACCTC
>JAVMKH010000023.1:0-7592 GCA_031732935.1 Candidatus Contendibacter sp. | reverse complement strand
ACATGGTCGGCGGCGATTACGTCCAGCGCAATCTCAGCGCGCTGGCGGTCGAGGGCCGGCTGGTGTTCATCGCCTTCCTGCGTGGGGCCAAGGTGGAACTCAACCTGGCGCCGGTGATGATGAAGCGATTGACGATTACCGGCTCGACCCTGCGCGCCCGGCCCGTCGCCCACAAGGCGCCGATCGCCAGGGCGTTGCGCGAAACCGTCTGGCCACTATTGGCCAGCGACGCGATCCGGCCCATCATCGACCGGGTGTTCCCGCTGAGCGAGGCCGCCGCCGCCCACGCCCTGATGGAGTCGAATCGCCACGTCGGCAAGTTGGTGTTGCAGGTCGCTCCCGCGCCCTGACCGTTCGTTTGTGGAATCCATGGAACTTGTGAGCCCATCTTGGTGTCTTTCGCTGCCTTGGACAAGGAGTCATCGCAATGGCCAACAAGCAGCTTTTCAAACCCCAGGCGGGCCGCCTGCCACCGGAAACCAACGCGCGTAATGAAGCCGGCGGCAAGGCTTACGCGCTTTCCCCCAAGGCCGCGCTGGCGCAGTACGCCGCCACCGGCTGCCTGAACACGACGTTCTACGCCAACGCCGACATGCAATTGGACGCCGTGCGGGGTTTGTGCGCGGCGGTAGAACCGGTGTTCGTCGCCAAAACGGCGATTTACGCCCGTCGGCGCGGCCAGATGAAGGACATGCCAGCGTTGTTGACGGCGTGGCTGGCGCAACACGGCCCGGACTGGCTGGAACCGACCTTCGCCAAGGTCATCGACAACGGCCGGATGTTGCGGAACTTCGTGCAGATCCTGCGTTCCGGCGCGGTCGGGCGCAAATCGCTGGGCAGCCGGCCCAAGCGGCTGGTGCAGAACTGGCTGAACGGGCGTACCGACGCGCAACTGTTGAGCGCCTCGGTCGGCAACGACCCGTCGCTGGCGGACGTGCTGAAAATGGTTCACCCGAAACCGGCGACGCCGGAACGAACCTCGCTGTACGCCTGGCTGATCGGCAAACCGCACGACGCGACGTTGCTACCGGACGCAATCAAGGCACTGGAACGGTTCCGGGACGATGTGGAAGCGCCGGTGCCCGACGTACCGTTCGAGTTGCTGACCGCCCTGCCCTTGCGACCGCAACACTGGGTCGCCATCGCCTGTCAGGCGCCGTGGCAGATGACCCGGATGAACCTGAACACCTTCGCTCGCCACGAGGTGTTCAAGGTCGGTGGCATGGCCCAGCGTATCGCCGAGCGACTGCGCAAGCCGGCGGCGATCCGGCGGGCGCGGGTATTCCCGTACCAGTTGCTCAGCGCGTACACGATGACTGATCCGGCGGTGCCGGAGATCGTCCGCGACGCCTTGCAGGATGCGCTGGAGGTGGCCCTGGAGAACGTACCGGAACTACCGGGACAAGTCTACGTACTGCTGGACGTATCCGGGTCGATGGGTTCGCCGGTGACCGGCCATCGCAAGGGCGCAACTTCGAAAGTGCGCTGCGTGGACGTGGCGGCGCTGGTGGCGGCGGCGATTTCGGCGAAGAACCCGGCGACGGAAATTCTGCCGTTCGATACCCAGGTTCACGCCCACCGGCTGAACCGGCGCGACAGCGTGCTGACCAACGCGCAAACGCTGGCGCAATTCGGCGGTGGCGGGACCCATTGCGGATTGCCGCTGGCCACGCTGAATCAACGCAAGGCGAAAGGTGATTTGGTGATTTACGTCTCCGACAACGAATCGTGGGCCGACCCGCAGCGCGGACGCGGCACCGAAACGATGCGGCAATGGGAAGCCTTTCGCCAGCGCAACCCACGGGCGCGGCTGGTCTGCATCGACATCCAGCCGTATGGGACGGTGCAGGCGCAAACCCGCGCGGACGTGCTGAACGTGGGCGGCTTCTCGGACGCGGTGTTCGAGGTGCTGGCGCGATTCGCCGCCGGGCAGTTGGGCGGCGACCATTGGGTGCGCGAAATCGAAGCCGTGGAGGTATAATTCGGCAACCGTTTTAGCCGTCCGGGCTGGAATGCCCGACCGGGAGTACATGCCTATCCCGCGTTAATCCTCTCGGTCACTTTCCTTGTCCGGTCCGGGCGGTCTTGATTTATGGCGGCGAATGCTGGCGGGACTACATCCGTGACTGTAGCTCATGTCTCGTCAATCCCTTGTCGTCGCCTTTCCGCTTGCCGTGGCGAATGCTCGCGGGACTACATGGCTCATAACCCCTTGGTCGTGGGTTCGAATCCCACCGGCCACCCCAAACGATGGTGGCCGTAGCTCAGTGGTAGAGCAAGGAACGTCTCGCAAAAACCTTGTCGCCACGCTTTATTCAGAACGGCGCCCGGACCCCGTTCCGCGCGCCGTTTTCCTTTGGGTCAAACTCTCCGATCCATGATCGCCGAAGTTGCGTGTTGTTGCAGTTTCGAGAAGCACTTAAAATAGACCCTCGGATTAAGGCCGCTTATTGGGTCCCTGTTCTCGCCACCCGTGATAGAGATTTTCCATGATCCAGGCCAAATTCAGTCTTGAGGAATCCCAACTCCGTTTTCTCGAACAGTGCAAAGCTTACGGTTTCAAGGACAAAAGCCAAGCGGTCCGCGCCGCCTTGGAACACCTGCGCCAGGACTTGGAACAGCGTCGATTGCAGGAATCCGCGCACCTGTATGCGCAAATCTACGATGACGATCAAGAACTTCAGGAATTGACGGCATCCGCCATCCAGGACTGGCCCGCATGACCGTGCTACGACGCGGCATGGTCATCGACGTCAATCTCGATCCGGTCCAAGGCTCGGAAACCGGGAAAACCCGCCCCTGCATCATCGTGACCAACGACGTTTACAACGCCCGCGTCCCGGTCATTCAAGTAGTGCCGATCACCGAATGGAGCCAGAAGAAAGCTCAAATCAGAACCAACGTGGAAATCGAGCCGTCTCCTCGCAATGGCCTGAGCAAACCATCGGTGGCGGACTGTCTGCAAACTCGCCCCATTGACCATCGGGCCCGCCTGGTCAAAGTACGCGGTGAGTTGGAACCAACCACCCTACAAGCGTTGGATCAAGCCCTGAAGATCGTCTTTGGTCTCGCGTAGCTTGTGACTTCATCAAGTTTTTCCACCCCCCATGCCCGCCAATCTGACCCCGGAATTCAATGCCGCGGAAGCCGCCTTCCGTCAGGCTCGCGACCCCAAGGAACGGCTGGAATGCCTGCGTGAAATGCTGCGGACCATTCCCAAGCACAAGGGCACCGACCACCTGCAAGGCGATATCAAGAGCCGCATCAAGGACTTGACCGATGAACTGGCCGGTCCAAAAAAAGGCGGTGCTCGCGGCGGTCCAGCTACGGTCATCCATCCGGAAGGCGCGGCGCAAATCGCCCTGCTCGGTCCACCCAATTCCGGTAAATCGGCCTTGCACGCTCGGCTGACCGGTTCCAACGCCGCCGTCGCCCCCTATCCGTTCACGACCCAGTTCCCCCAACCGGGGATGTTGCCGTATCGGGACATCGCCTTTCAGTTGCTGGATCTGCCACCGCTGAGCCGTGAACGGCCCGTGTCATGGATCGACCAGACCTTGCAACCAACCGATGCTTGCCTGTTCGTGGTGGACTTGGACGATTCCGAATGTGTGGATCAAGCGCTGGAAGGTTATGCCCTACTGGCGGAAAAGCGTGTGACCTTGACCGAGCGTTGGGATATCGGCACGGCAACGGATATCGGCGAGGATGACGAAACCGCGCTGGCCAACCTGTTTGCCGTCCGTTTGCCGACTCTGCTCGTCGCCACCAAGGCCGACCGAATCCCGTCGTTGGCGGACGAATGGGCGGTGTTTCGGGAATTGACTGGCTGGCGTTATCCGATGCTGGCGGCGTCGGCCACAACGGGCGAGGGTTTGGAAGCTATTGGCCTGTGGCTGTTTCGCGAACTTGGTATCGTTCGGGTTTACACCAAGGCGCCCGGCAAGCCACCTGACATGGGTCGACCTTTCACGGTGCGCCGGGGTCAGACCGTGCGCGACGTGGCCCGGCTGATTCATCGCGATCTGGCGCAATCGCTGAAATACGCTCGTCACTGGACCCACAGCCAGCCGCGCAACCAGCAGGTCGGTCCGGATCAGCCGGTGGCGGATGGCGACATTCTGGAAATGCACACCTAACCGATGCCCGCCATCCTGCTCTCAACCCTGAACGCCCGTTATTTCCATTCTTCCCTGGGATTACGCTACCTGCTCGCCAACCTGGGCAAGTTACAGACTGACGCCGCCATTCACGAATTCATCATCACCCAGCGCCCGCTGGAGATCGCCGAAGCCTTGCTGGCCGAACAACCGCGCATCGTCGGCTTCGGCGTTTATATCTGGAACGTCGCGGAAACCACCCAGGTCGTCGCCCTGCTCAAGCGGGTGCGGCCGGATTTGCTGATCGTGCTCGGTGGGCCGGAAGTCAGCCATGAATGGCAGGAACAACCCATTGTGGCCATGGCTGACTATTTGATCACGGGTCAGGCGGATTTGGCGTTCGCGCGCCTATGCCGGCGGCTGCTGAATGACGATCCGCCAACGGAGAAAATCATTGCCGCCGAACCATTGCCACTCGATCAGCTTGCCTTGCCCTACCGGTTCTATAACGACGAAGATATCGCCCACCGGCTGATCTACGTCGAAGCCTCGCGCGGCTGTCCGTTTCGGTGCGAATTTTGTTTGTCGGCGTTGGACCAGACCGCTTGGCCGTTTCCGCTGGAGCCGTTTCTCGCCGAGATGGAGCGGCTTTATCAACGGGGCGTGCATCATTTCAAATTCGTGGATCGCACCTTCAATCTCAACGCCAAAATCGGCGCGCGGATTCTGGATTTCTTTCTGGAACGGCTGGACGAACGGCTATTCCTGCATTTCGAACTGATTCCCGACCATCTGCCGGAGGCGCTCAAGGACCGGATTGTTCGGTTTCCACCTGGCGCGCTGCAATTCGAAATTGGCGTGCAGACCTTCAATCCCGCTGTGCAGGCGCTCATCAGCCGCAAGCAGGACGATCGTAAAACCGAGGAAAATCTAACGTGGCTGCGCCAGCATACCCATGCTCACCTGCACGCCGATCTGATCGTCGGCCTGCCGGGCGAGGATCTGGCCAGCTTTGCCGCCGGCTTCAACCAGCTAGTGGCGCTTGACCCGCACGAAATCCAGGTCGGCATTCTCAAGCGGCTGCGCGGCGCTCCCGTCGACCGCCACACCCTCGATTTCGACTGCCGCTACAACCCGCAACCGCCCTATAACCTGCTGTGTTCGGCGCTGCTGGACTTCACCACGATGCGGCGGCTGGAGCGTTTCGCCCGCTACTGGGATTTGATCGGCAACTCCGGGCGATTCCATCACGCCTGTCCCCTTTTGCTGGGTAACGATCCGTTCGGCCGCTTCATGGCGTTCAGCGACTGGCTGTTCGCCAACACTGGCCAGACTCACCAATTCGCGCTGGAGCGGTTGTTCGATCTGCTGTACAGAGGGTTGATCGAGGCGCTGACCCTCACCGAACCGGTAGCGCGCGAGGCATTGATCGAGGATTACCGGAGCGGTGGCCTGAAAGGCTGTCCAGCCTTTTTACAGCCGAACTCGTTGTCCCAAAATCGGGGCAAATCACCCAAAACCGCCGCCACCCCCATCCGGCAGGCGCGACATCGGTGAAAACCGAAAACGCGAATTACAAAAATTCACCTTTGCTCAATCGAAAATTCACAAATTCAGTCCAGAATGCCTCAAGCCCTTAACCATCTTGGGAACAGGCGTTGCCGAGAGCCGAGCTTACCCAAAGCATACATCCAGGGGATGCGACCTTGTCTTGCCGACGCCCGGTAACCATGCGGGAATTTGCCTCTTAGCCACTTTAGCGTTGTGCGGGAACAAAATCTTTGCTATACAGCAACAAAATTTGTTGCAACGCAAAACAAAATCGACCCACCAAGGTCCAATGATGTAGTTCGATTATTGCTAGGGAGAATCACAGTCATGACCACCTCAACGCCCGTTCATACGGTTTGCCCGCACTGCAAGCGTCCGGTGACGGTACAGCCCGACCAACGCCGCGCTCAATGCCCGGAACATGGGGTGATCGTGCCAATGCGCAGCGCCATCGCCAACCCTCCGCTGCTACCATCCACGCCCCCCGTGGTTCTACTCTATCCCCAAGTCGCCTGAAGTTCCCGCGCCGGCGGCCGGTCACTCCGGTCGCAGGTGGGGAAACAGCAGCACGTCGCGGATCGAGGGCGCGTCGGCGAACAGCATTACCAGCCGGTCGATACCGATTCCCTCCCCCGCCGTCGGCGGCAACCCGTACTCCAGTGCCCGAATGTAATCAGCGTCGTAGTGCATTGCCTCGTGATCGCCAGCGGCCTTGGCTTCCGCCTGCTTACGGAAGCGCTCTGCCTGATCCTCGGGGTCATTCAGCTCGGAAAAACCATTGGCGATTTCCCGTCCGCCCACGAACAGCTCGAAGCGGTCGGTGATGGTGGGATCGGCGTCGTTGCGGCGGGCCAGCGGCGACACCTCGGTCGGATAGGCGGTAATGAAGGTCGGGTCGCGCAATTGATGCTCGACCGTCTGCTCGAAAATATCCAGTTGCACCCGGCCCAATCCGTGTTCCGGCCGCGTGTCCACCCCCAGGTTTTTCGCAATCCGCCGCGCGGCGTCGAGATCGTCCAAGTCGGCGGCGGCGATGGCCGGGTTGAACCGCAGGACCGCTTCCCGCACCGTCAACCGCTGGAAGGGCCGACCAAAGTCGTAGGTCTCGCCCTGATAGGAGATCAGCGTGTCGCCCAACAGGGTTCGCGCCATGCCACGCAGCAGTTCCTCGGTCAAGTCCATCAGGTCGCGGTAGTCCGCGTACGCCTGATAGAACTCCAGCATGGTGAATTCGGGGTTGTGGCGGGTGGATAGCCCCTCGTTGCGAAAATTGCGGTTGATCTCGTAAACCTTCTCGAAGCCACCCACCACCAACCGCTTCAGGTACAGTTCCGGGGCGATGCGCAGGAACAATTGCATGTCCAGCGCGTTGTGATGAGTGATGAAGGGTCGGGCCGCCGCGCCACCGGGTATCGGTTGCATCATCGGCGTCTCGACTTCCAGAAACCCGCGCCGGTTGAAAAAGTCGCGGATATGGGCGACCACCGCCGAACGCAGTTTGAACGTGGCGCGGGTGGACTCGTTCATGATCAGGTCCACGTAACGCTGCCGGTAGCAGGTTTCCTGATCGGCCAGGCCGTGGAACTTTTCCGGCAAGGGTCGGAGCGACTTGGTCAGCAGCCGCAAGACATCCACCTTGACCGACAACTCGCCCGTTTTGGTCTTGAACACCGTGCCCTCGGCCCCAAGGATGTCGCCCAAATCCCAACTCTTGAAGTCTTCGTACAACCCTTCTGGCAAGGCGTTCTTCTGAACGAATAGTTGGATGTCGCCGGACATGTCGCGCAAGCGGGCGAAACTGGCCTTGCCCATGATCCGCTTGGCCAACATCCGCCCGGCCACGCGGACCCGTCGATCCTCGGCTTCCAGCGCGGCGCTATCCTTGTCGCCATAAGCCGCGTGCAGTTCCGCCGCCAGCGCGTCGCGGCGAAAATCGGTGGG
>JAVMKH010000022.1:0-40228 GCA_031732935.1 Candidatus Contendibacter sp. | reverse complement strand
CATCACCCCGATGAGGGTCAGCGGGATCGGCGCCATGATGATCAGCGGCGCCAGATAGGAGCGGAACTGCGCCACCACCAGTAGGTAGATGAGAATCATGCCCACCCCGTAGGCGATGCCCATGTCGCGGAAGGTTTCGTAGGTGATCTGCCACTCGCCGTCCCATTTCAGGCTGTAACCGTAGGGATTGTCCGGCTGGCGGATGAAGAATTGCTCCAGCTTGCCGCCGGCGACGAGTTGGTCCTTCAGGGCGCCGAAAATCTCGAACATGCCGTACAACGGGCTGTCCAGCTTGCCGGCCATATCGCCGAACACGAAGACGACGGGCAGCAAGTCCTTGTGATAGATGGCGTTCTCACGCTGGGTTTTCTCGACCTCGGCGATTTCCGACAGTGGCACCAGTTGGCCGTTCTGACTTCGGGTTTTCAGCGCCAGCACGCTGGCGATATCGGCTTGATCGGCGGTCGGTAGTTGGAGCCGCAACGGGATCGGATACTTGGCGGTCCCCGAGTGCAGGAAACTGACATCCTCGCCGCGCAGGGCGGTGGCGAGATCGGCGGCGACCGCCTGTTGCGACACGCCGAGCAACGCCGCCTTGGCCTGATCCACGTGGGCAATCAGCCGTTCGGACGGCGCTTCGACCGTGTCGTCGATGTCGACGATATCCGGCGTGGCGGCGAACGCCGCGCGGACTTGCTGGGCGGCGGCGATCTGGCCGGCGTAATCCAGGCCGTAAACCTCGGCGACCAGCGGCGCCATGACGGGCGGGCCGGGCGGTACTTCGACAACCTTGACGTTGGCGTCGTACCGCTTGCCGATTTCCTGCAACGGGCCGCGTACCGCCAGGGCGATGTCGTGACTCTTACGGTGACGGTGCTTCTTGTCCATCAGGTTGACCTGAATGTCGCCGACGTTGGCGCCAGCGCGCAGATAGTACTGACGCACCAGGCCGTTGAAATTGATCGGCGCGGCGGTTCCCGCGTAGACCTCGTAATCGGTCACTTCCTCGACCGTGGCCAGGTAACGGCCCAGTTCGCCCAGGACCCGGGCGGTCTGTTCTAGGGTCGTTCCTTCCGGCATGTCCACGATCACCTGGAATTCCGACTTGTTGTCGAAGGGCAGCATCTTGAGTACGACGAGTTGGAAATACGCCAGGCTGACCGAGCCACCGATCAGTAGCAACACGCCCATGCCCAGCGCCCAGCGCCAGGGCCGGCCCTCGCTTCCACGCAGGAATGGCCCGACCACCCGTCGAAACAGACGGTGGGAGAAGTTTTCTCCCCCCTCGCCCTGTGGGAGAGGGGTTGGGGGTGAGGGCGGGTGTTGCTCCACCCCTCGCCGCAATACCTTGTACGTCAGCCACGGCGTGAACACGAACGCCACCGCCAGCGAGATCAACATGCCCATGCTGGAGTTGATCGGGATCGGGCTCATGTACGGTCCCATCAGTCCGGAGACGAACGCCATCGGCAGCAGGGCGGCGATCACGGTAAAGGTCGCCAAAATGGTCGGACCGCCGACCTCGTCCACCGCCAGCGGAATCGCCTCGACCAGCTTGCGCCCGCCGAGATGGAGATGGCGGTGGATGTTTTCCACCACCACGATGGCGTCGTCCACCAGGATGCCGATGGAAAAGATCAACGCGAACAGCGAGACCCGGTTGAGGGTGAAGCCCCAGGCCCACGACGCGAACAGAGTGATGGTCAGGGTCAGAATCACCGCCGCGCCGACGATGAGCGCCTCGCGCCAGCCCAGCGCCACCAGCACCAGCGCGATGACCAGGCCGGTGGCGAAGATCAGCTTGGCGATCAGGGTCATCGCCTTGTCGTTGGCGGTGACGCCGTAGTTGCGGGTCACGGTGACGTTGACCCCCTCGGGAATGAAAGTGCCCTTGAGTTGCTCGACTCGCTCCAAAATTTGGTCGGCGATCTTGACCGCGTTCTCGCCCGGTTTCTTGGCGATGGCCAGGGTCACGGCGGGAAATTCACCCTTGACCGAGAGGCCACTCGCCCCAGCGGCCGGGCCCGTCCCCAACCAAACATAGCGTTCCGGCGTGTCGGGGCCGAGGCTGATTTCAGCGACATCGGCCAGATAGACCGGCGCGCCCTGGTGCAGACCCACCACCAGCGTCCCGATTTCCTTGGGGTCCACCAGGAAGCTCCCGGCCTGCACCGGAATTTCCCGGTTGTCGCCGACCAGCGCCCCCGCGTCGGCCGAGGCGTTGGCGGCTTGCAGCGCGCGGCGCAAATCCGCCAGTGCCAGCCCGTAACCCGACAACTTGGCGGGATCGAATCGTACTTGCACCACCCGGTCGGGAGTGCCGAGGGTGTAAATCTCGCGGGTGCCGGGGACGCGCTTCAACTCGGTTTCCAAGGTATGCGCCACCCGCGCCAGATCGTCGGCGCCGCGCTGGGGGTCCTCGGTCCACAAGGTCAGGCTGAGGATGGGCACGTCGTCGATGCCCTTGGGTTTTACGATCGGCTGGCCGACCCCGAGATTGGCCGGCAGCCAGTCGGCGTTGGAATACAGCTTGTTGTACAGCCGAACGATGGCGTCGGTGCGGGGCTGACCGACCAGGAATTGCACGGTCAACACCGCCAGGCCGGGTCGCGACACCGAATAGACATGCTCCACGCCTTCGATTTCCGCCAACCTCTGCTCGGCTGGACCGCTGACCAGCTTTTCCACTTCCTGGGCGGTGGCGCCGGGAAAGGGAATGAATACGTTGGCGAAGGTGACGTTGATCTGCGGCTCTTCCTCGCGCGGGGTGACCAGCACCGCGAACACGCCCATCAACAGGCCGACCAGCGCCAGCAGGGGCGTGATTTCGCTGAGCAGGAATTTTTTGGCGATGGCCCCGGACAGGCCAAGACGCGGTTCGGTGGCATCGCTCATGTCACTTCCCCATCGTCCGTTGCGGCGGATCCTTGAGGTAGACGCCGGCCTGGATCGGGTCCAACGCCACCGTCTCACCCGGTTCCAGCCCGGCGAGAATTTCCACCGTCTCGCCTTCGGTCCGGCCTGGCCGCACCTGCCGCAAACTGACCTTGCCATCCCGAACCACGTAAACGCCGCTGACCTCGCCGCGTTGAACCATGGCTCGCCGGGGCACGGTCAGCCGCTTGGCCTCGCCAACTTGGAAGGCGGTCTTGACGAACATGCCGGGGTAGAGTCCCTCGGTTTTCTTGGGTAGATAAACGCGAACCTTGAACACGTTGCTTTGAGGGTCGGCGTAAGGGAAGAACGTCAGCTTTTCGGCGGCGATGCGTTGTCCCCCGTTGGATGGCAGTACCCATGCCTGCTGGTGCTGGCGCACCGGCACGATCAGCCGTTGCGGCACGTTGGCGACCACCCGCAATTCGTCGAGTGAGAAGCCGGTCATCAGCGGTTTGCCAGGCTGGACGGATTCGCCCAACTGGACGTGGCGTTCGAGCACGATGCCACTGTAAGGCGCGTTGATGGTGGTGTAGCCCAGCGATTCCCGGGCGCGGGCAACACCGGCCTGCGCGGCGTCGAGCTTGGCCTTGGCGGCATTGAAACTGGCGGTGGCGGTGTCCATCTGCGCTTTGGAAACCAGTTGCTTTTCGTAGATGCCACGCATCCGGTTGTACTCGGCCTGGGCTTCCAGAAAGCGGACCTCGGCTTCGCGCAGGCTGGCCTGGGCCTGCTCCAGCCCGGCGCGCTGTTCGACGTTGCGGATGCGGATGATCGGCGTGCCCTGTGGTACGAAGTCGTTGACGTCGACCAGGATTTCCTCGACCCGGCCGGCGGTCTGGGCGGAGACGGTGCTTTGGTTGACCGCCTCGACCACGCCGTCGAGAACCTGTTCATCGGGCAGGGTTTGTCGTTGGGCCGTGGCGACCGGGAAGGGCAGTTCGGCGGCGAGGAGCGCCGGCGCGATGGTCAGTAGGCACCCCCAAAGGAACGAACGAGCGAACAATGGCATGGCGGGTTCTCCCAAACCTGAAGCGATGCCGACGATATATTAGAAAACTCTAATATTTGCAAGCCGCGTTCGGCGGAACGGAATATGACGATCCCGCCGAACGGGCGGGAATGGCGCGGCGGTGAATGGCGCGGTCAGTGATGCAGAATCTGGCTGAGGAACAGCTTGGTCCGCTCGGACTCGGGGTGGGTGAAAAATTCCTCCGGCGGTTTTTCCTCGATGATCTCGCCGCCATCCATGAAGATGACGCGATGCGCCACGGTCTTGGCGAAACCCATTTCGTGGGTGACGCAGATCATGGTCATGCCGTCCTCGGCCAATGCCACCATGGTGTCCAGCACCTCCTTGATCATCTCCGGATCCAGCGCCGAGGTCGGTTCGTCGAACAGCATGATCTTGGGATTCATGCACAGACTGCGGGCGATGGCGACCCGTTGCTGCTGACCGCCGGAAAGTTGCCCCGGATACTTGCTGGCCTGCTCGGGAATCCTGACCCGTTCCAGGTAGCGCATGGCGATGTCCTCCGCCTGCCGGCGCGGCAGCTTGCGGACCCAGATCGGCCCCAAGGTGCAGTTTTCCAGCACGGTCAGGTGTGGAAACAGATTGAAATGCTGGAACACCATGCCGACCTCGCGGCGGATGCGCTCGATCTGCTTCACGTCGTTGCTCAGTTCCTGGCCGTCCACCACGATCCGGCCGCGCTGGTACTCCTCCAGACGGTTGATGCAGCGGATGGTGGTCGATTTACCCGAGCCGGATGGACCGCAGACCACGATGCGCTCGCCCTTGCGGACGGTCAGATTGATATCCTTGAGGACGTGAAAGGTGCCATACCATTTGTGGATCGCTTCCATCCGAATCATGATCTGGTCGGAGAGCGGCTTGACGGTGGGAGAGACGGAGAGTTCGGTCATCGGGTGGCTTCCTAACGCTTATGGCCGGTATACAGATGTTTTTCCAGGCTCTGACTGTAGCGCGACATGCTGAAGCAGAACAGCCAATAGACGGCGGCGGCGAAGACGTAGCCCTCGGTGGAGAAACCCAGCCAGGCCGGATTGGTGGTGGCGTTGTGGACGATGTTCATCAGATCGAACAGACCGATGATCAACACCAGCGAGGTATCCTTGAACAGGGCGATGAAGGTGTTGACGATGCCGGGGATGACCAGCTTCAACGCCTGCGGCAGCACGATCAATCCCATGGTTTTCCAGTAACCCAGCCCCAGAGCGGCGGCAGCCTCGAACTGACCCTTGGGGATGGCTTGCAGGCCGCCGCGCACCACCTCGGCCATGTAGGCGCCCTGAAACAGGGTGACGCCGATCAGCGCCCGCAGCAGCTTGTCGAAGTTCATCCCAGCCGGCAGAAACAGCGGCAGCATGACCGAGGACATGAACAGCACGGTGATCAACGGCACGCCGCGCCAGAATTCGATGAAGGTCACGCACAAGGTCTGGATGGTCGGCATCCGCGAACGCCGGCCCAGTGCCAGCAACACGCCCAGCGGCAGAGCCGCGGTCATGCCAACGCCCGCGATCACCAGGGTCAGCAACAGCCCGCCCCATTGGCTGGTATCCACCGCGGGCAAGCCGATCATCCCGCCCTTGAGCAGGACGAAGGCGACGCAAGGGTAAACGATCAGTAGCCCCAAACCCAGGCGGACCTTGAATTTGCTGGATACGGTGCGCATGAACAGCGGCGCCGCCCCCAGGATCAGCAGCAAGACGGCGGCGTTCACGCGCCAGCGTTGTTCGTCCGGGTAAAAGCCGTATAGGAATTGGTCGAGGTGGACCCGGATGAAGACCCAGCAGGCTCCCCCGGGATGGCAAGCCTCGCGATTGTCGCCGCTCCAGGACGCGTCCAGGAACGCCCAGCGCAACAGCGGCGGCAGAGTGGCGAAGAGCAGGTAAATCGCCAAGAGGGTCAGGACGGCGTTGAGCGGCGAGGAGAACAGGCTGCGGCGCAGCCAGCCGACGACGCCAACCGTACTGGCCGGCGGCGGGAGATTGGAGTGTGGAACGCGGGGTTCGGTCATCGATCAGCGCTCCACCAGCGCGACCCGCCGGTTGTACCAGTTCATCATGAGGGAAATCAGTAGGCTGATGGTGAGGTAGACCGCCATGGTGATGGCGATGCACTCGATGGCCTGGCCAGTCTGATTGAGCACGGTGCCGGCGAAGGCGGAGACCAGATCGGGATAACCGATGGCGGCGGCCAGCGAGGAATTCTTGGTCAGGTTGAGATACTGGTTGGTCAGCGGTGGAATGATGACCCGCAACGCCTGTGGCAGGATGATCAGGCGCAGGGTCAGGTTGGAGCTGAGTCCCAGCGAGAGCGAGGCCTCGGTCTGGCCATGGCTGACCGCCTGGATGCCGGCGCGGACGATCTCGGCGATGAAGGTGGCGGTATAGAGGGTCAGCGCCAGCAGCAGCGACGCCATTTCCGGGATGATCACCCAGCCGCCCCGGAAGTTGAAGCCCTGCAATTCCGGGACTTGCCAGGCCAGTGGCGAACCAGTCAGCCAGAACGTCAGCAAGGGCAGACCCAGCAGCAGCGCCAGCGCGACCGAGAAAATCGGGAACTGCCGGCCGGTCGCCCGCTGTCGACGCCGCGCCCAGCGCGCCAGTAGCACGGTCAGCACGACCGCGATCCCGAACACCGCCAGTACCCAGCCGAAACCGGTTTGAAATTCGGGCGCTGGCAGGTAGAGCCCGCGGATATTCAGGAACACTACTTTTCCCAAGCTCAAGCTTTGTCGGGGAGCCGGCATTGCCCGCAGCACGGCGAAGTACCAGAAAAAGATTTGCAGCAGCAGCGGGATATTGCGAAAGGTTTCGATGTAGGCCAGCGCCAGCCGGGAAATCAGCCAGTTTTTGGAGAGGCGGGCGATGCCGATCACGAAACCGAGCAGCGTAGCCAGGACGATGCCCAGGGCCGACACCAACAAGGTGTTTAGCAGGGCGACCCAGAACACCCGGCCGTAGCTGGAAGTTGGGGAGTAGGGAATCAGGCTTTGAAGGATGTCGAAACCGGACGGCGAGGAGAGAAAGCCGAAGCCGGAGGCGATGCCGAGCCGGCGCAGGTTGGTTTGGGTATTGTCGAAAATGTACAACCCGAAGGCGACGGTGGCCACGAGGGCAATGGCCTGGAACAGAATAGCCCGGATCTGGGGATTGTTCCAAAACGGCGGTTTGACCGGAGTGGTGATCGGCTCGGTCATGGGATTCTCGTTGATTCGGTGGCGGCTTGCGTGAGAACTTCCCTCACCCGCCAGGGGAGGGAAGGCGAGGGTGCTCGTGATGCTCAGCGGACCGGTGGCGCGAATTGCAAGCCGCCCTGATTCCACAACGCGTTCAAACCCCGTTGGATCTTCAAGGGACTGCCCTGGCCGACGTTGCGCTCGAAGATTTCGCCGTAATTGCCGACCTGCTTGATCACGACCGCCATCCAGTCGTTCGCCAAGCCGAAATCCTTGCCCTTGTCGCCCTCGACGCCCAACAGCCGCTTGACGTCGGGATTGGTGGATTTCTTCATTTCTTCGACGTTCTTGGAGTTGACGCCCAGTTCCTCGGCGTTGACCATGATGAACAGCGTCCACTTGACGATATCGAACCAGTCGTCGTCGCCGTGGCGAACCACCGGCCCCAGAGGTTCCTTGGAGATCACCTCCGGCAACACGATGTATTCGTCCGGCTTGGCCAGTTTGATGCGTTGGGCGTACAACTGCGATTGGTCGGAGGTCAGCACGTCGCAACGGCCCGCTTCCAGCGATTTGGCGCTTTCGTCGGATTTATCGTAGGTGATGGGGGTGAGCTTCATCTTGTTGGTGCGGAAGTAATCGCTCAGATTCAATTCCGTGGTGGTGCCCGCCTGCACGCACACGGTGGCGCCGTCCAGGGCCTTGGCGCTCTTGACACCCAGTTTCTTGTTGACCAGGAACCCCTGACCGTCGTAATAGGTGACGCCGGTAAAATGTAGCCCCTGAGCGGAGTCGCGGCTGGAGGTCCAGGTGGTGTTGCGGGACAGCACGTCGATCTCGCCCGATTGCAGGGCGGTCAGGCGCTCCTTGGCGGTCAGCGGGGTGAACTTGATCTTGGTGGTGTCGCCGAACACGGCGGCGGCGACGGCGCGGCACACATCCACGTCGATGCCGCTATAGTTGCCTTTTTCGTCGGCGTAGGAAAAACCGGGCAGGCCGTCGCTGACACCGCACTTGATGAAGCCGTTCTTCTTAATGGCGTCCAGGGTGGTGCCGGCTTGCGCGACGCCGGATGTGGTCAGCAGCAAGATGGCGACGGTCGTGAAGGTTTTGAGTGGATTCATGCGGATCTCCTCGGTAAAAGTGGGTAAGGCTGTTTTAGTATTACCGGACTATGGCAAAAAAATATAGCGGGAGCGCGATGAATCCGAATCATGCTCGTGAGTGGAATCGCTCGCGGGCCTTGGCTGGACGGGCAGCGACGCCATGATGGCCGCCGTTCAGCCGTCCACCCGCATTCTATTGCTTGGCAAGCGCGGCAGCCTGGTGCTGTGGCTAGAGAACCTGCATCGCGCCTGCGCCCATCTGGATGGGGTCGTCACGCGCGTTTTCGCGATCAACGGAGATACCCTGAGATCGCGTCTGCGCGCCAAGTGGCAAGGCCGCGACGCGGCGACCACTGGCTGGATGCTGGCCCGGTTCGAGCGGACGCTGATGGATTTTCGCCCGGACCTGGTGGTCGTGACGGGTGTGTTCGGCGTGCCACTGGATTATTACCGGATTCTGCACGGCTTGCCTTGGCGGCCACGGATCGCGGGACTGGTGGGCGACCGTTTTCCGATGGATGGCCGGGAGCGGGCGGATTGCTGCGACCGGCTTTATTACACCGACACCCGTTTTTTCCAGGACGCCGATGCCGCCGGTTTTACCGCGCCCGGCCGTTATTTGCCGCTGGCGGTTGATCCAGAGCGATTCCGGCCGGGTCCCGCCGCGCGCCGCGCCGAACTGCTGTTCGTCGCCAGCCGCACCGAATTCCGCGAAACCGTGGTGCGGAGCTTGGATACACCGGCTCGGATCGTGGGCACCGACTGGAGCGAGCTGGCGCGCGACGGCTTCCATCGGGTGAGCAATCGCAAAATCGGTCGAGCGCATCTGATCTGGCTTTACCAACGCCATTTTGCCGTGCTCAACGTCCGTAACGAGGCGAACGTGGAGCATGGCTTGAATCAACGCAGCTTCGAACCGCTGGCCTGTGGCGCCCCGGTGTTGAACGACGATTTGCCCGATCTGCCGTTGTGCTTTGAGCCAGGTCGGGAAATTCTGGTGTATCGGGATCGTGAGGAACTTAACGTACTGGTGGCCCGGTTACGGCGCGAACCTGCCTTCGGTACCCATGTCGCCGAGGCGGGCCGCCAGCGGGTGCTGGCGGAGCACACCTACGGCCATCGAATTCGGACCATCCTGAACGATTTGGTCTGACGCGAACGGACGATGCGAACTCTGATGCTGCCGATTCAGGCCGGACGATTGACCGTGATCGTCCGGCGCGAGGAATGGCCGCTGGAACGCTGCCTGGCCTGCGCCACCCGCCAGAATCCCCGACGGCTGTATCTGTTCGTCAGCAAGGTGTTGGGCAAGCACTGGCCGGTTCGGCCCATGGTCATGCACGAGATTCACGCTCGGCTCGCGACCAAGATTGCCGATTTACCAGGGCCGCTGCTAGTGATCGGCATGGCGGAAACCGCCACCGCGTTGGGGCGTGGCGTGGCCGAGGAAGCGGCGTTGCAAGCTGGGCGCGACGACATCCTGTACCTGCAAACCACCCGTTGTCGCCTGTCGCGCCCCCTGGCGTTCGGTTTCGACGAATGTCATAGCCATGCGCCGGAGCACGCGGTCTATCTGCCCGAGCGGGCATTGCAGCCCTTGTTCCGGGCGGCACGAACCCTAGTGTTGGTGGACGACGAGATTTCCACGGGCCGCACCCTGATGGAACTGGCGCGGGCTTATGTGGAGTGCAATCCCGGCGTCGAACGGATTGCGCTGGTATGTATCACCAACTGGCTGAGCGACGCGCGCCGCCGGGAGTTGGCCGTGCTGTTGCAACGACCGTTGCGCTTTCCAGCACTGGTCGAAGGCGAATTTCACTTTGAGCCGAATCCGACATTTCCGCCGCCGACGTTGCCCCAAGTCGTGGTGGATGTGGCTCGCCGCCACGACAATCTCGTGGCCGACCCAGCGCGGGTCGGGCTGATCGCCGGTCGCTGGCGGTTGCCCGGCGGCTGGTCAGCGTGTCCACACGGCCGGCCGTTGACTATCGTTGGCACCGGCGAATACGCCTATACCCCGTTTCGCCTTGCGCTAGCGCTGGAGGCGGCGGGCTGGGACGTGCGCTTCCAGTCCACTACTCGCTCGCCGATCCTAGTTGGCGACGCCATCGTCAGCCGGCGGGAATTTCAGGACCACTACGGCGACGGTATTCCCAATTATCTTTACAACCTTGATCCGGATCGGTTGCCGGTCGTCGTTTACGAACATCCCGCCATGCTGCCGACGCACCCGCTGCCCAGCCTGATCGGCGGCCTGGCGCTGACGGTGGAGGAACCATGCCGAGGATCGTGATCTTTCTCGATCTTGACGATACGATTTTGCAAACCGCGCCGAAATGCCCGCCGGGCGAACCAGTGAAGCCAGCGGCGGTGGATCGCAACGGCCAGATTCTTTCGTTCATGACCCGTACCCAGCAACGCCTACTGGCGTTCTGGCTGGAGCAGGGCACGGTGGTTCCGGTGACCGGCCGCACCGACGTGGCGCTGGCGCGAGTGGCGGTTGCCTTCACGTCCTGGCGCATTACCCATCATGGCGCGGTGATTCGCCAACCTGATGGCACGTTACCGGCATGGTGGCCTGATCAAGTCAGGCCGCTGTTGATAGTGGCGCAACCGTTGCTGCGAGAAATCGCCGCTCACCTCGGCGCCGGCGCGGCGGCGGGCGGCTACCGGGTGAGTTGCCATACGGTGGACGAGTGGCTGACCTACGTCTCGGTCAAGGCCAACGAAGAGGATGAGGCATTGGCGGGCGCGTGGGCACGACTGGAGCAATTCGGTCTGCCGCCGGAATTGGCGTTGCACCGCAACGGCGCCAATCTGGCGGTAATGGTCCGGGGCGCGCAAAAACACGACGCCGTGCGTCGGGTGGCGATGGAGTTGGAGCGGGACGGTCCCATCGTCACCCTCGGTGCTGGGGACAGCCTGACCGATATTCCGTTTTTGCGTGCCTGCGATTTCGCTCTGGTGCCGAAGGACAGTCAGATTCAGCGCGAGACTTGGGGTGGGTACTTCTAAGTTCTGCCGGTGTTGTATGTGGTATAGCGTCGAATCGGCCCGACGGATCAAGCAACCTGAGCTTGACATTCATAATCACTGAATATTTTAACGCTTTTTTATTGAGCAACTCGTTTCTGTGACGCTAAGGATCATGTATCGGCGATGCTAAAGGTTATTGCCATCTGTGACTGGATGTGATACAAAAATTGCGGCGGCAATGCCAAATACTCTCGGCATTGATTTGCGGCTGTCGGGCTGGGCCCGTACTAGCTCACCCTCTGATACCCACATCCGGATGATACGGGGCTCCCACAGTTTTTTGGAGCTTCGTATGTCAAAATCGATTCGCCGCCTTCGTCAGTTAGCTTTCGTTCGTCAGTCCGGCCTATGCTGTTACTGCCAGTCTCAAATGTGGATTACAGACTGCGCGCAGTTCGCGCAGCTCTTCGGTATCACTGTTACGACTGCTCGTCAGCGGCAGTGCACGGCAGAGCATTTGCTTCCGGTATCGCAAGGTGGTTGCAATGAAGTCGCAAACATTGTGGCCGCGTGCCGCTTTTGCAATCAAACACGTCACAAGGCCAAGCGCGTTCGCTCACATGAATCGTATGCAGGTTACGTTCGTCGGCGTATCGTAGCAGGGCGTTGGCATCCATGGGTTCAGGCCCAAAAAATTGTTGCAGGCGACGCGGGAAACCTGCGTGCCTGAGCAATGGCGTTCGTTGGCGCGAAGCGCTGACGAACGTTCGAGCGACACGACTTTGTTGCTACGCTCGCTTGGGGTATAGCGCACTGCGTGCGTTCCACCCATATTGGACAAAGACCCATAACCGGCAGAAGTCAATTCATCTTAAGCAGACGAGGTGACTGACAATGCCTAAAAGCGTATTGAGTTTGCACCTGCTGAAGCGGGCACTGCATTCGTGATGATGATAAAGCCAGGTAGGGTACGCATTGCGTACCTTATCTGACTTGAAAAGGTGCGCCGAAAAATGGTTTCAAGGATTCTGAAATATGATATCGAACGGTTGGTTCTTTTGGGCGGTGCTGTCAGCCGTTTTTGCCGCTCTGACCACTATCCTGGCAAAGATAGGCATCCAAGGCGTTGATTCCGATCTTGCCACGCTGATTCGCACCGTCATCGTTGTCCTTGTGCTGTTTGGGTTCATTGGATTCACGGGTAAATGGAGCGATCCATCCGCGCTCTCAGCCAATACATGGCTATTTCTCAGTTTGTCCGCCTTGGCGACTGGCGCCTCTTGGGTTTGCTACTTTCGCGCGCTTCAAATGGGCGATGCCTCCAAGGTAGCGCCCGTGGACAAATTCAGCCTGGTTCTCGTCGCAATGTTCTCGGTCGTGTTTCTTGGCGAGCGACCTTCCATGCGTGAGTGGCTGGGTATGGCCCTCGTGGCGGGTGGAGTCTTGATTTTGGCGTTCAAGCGCTAGCGCAGGCTGCCCATCGTGTTTGGGCTCCATCCAGAATTCCCGCCTTCCCCGGGGAACGCGCGGCGGGTTTCCCAGTCTTATCGTCGACTATCCTGCCCGCCGAAAAGTCCATGCCTCCACGTCTTTTGCTCCTAAGCTTGAGCCTGATCCTCGCGCTGGCGCCCGCCGCTCGGTCCACCGCCCAATCCATCCGCCTGCCGGATATCGGTGACCCCTCCCAAGCCTATTTTGGCCCCGACGAGGAGCAGCGGATGGGGTTGGAGATCATGCGACAACTACGCACACGCGGCGCGGTGGTGGACGATGTCCAGGCAAACGAGTATCTCAATTCCATCGGTCAGAGCATCGTTGCCTATGCCGACCAGAACGGCGTGCCGTTCACCTTCTTCATGGTCCGCGATTCCAGCATCAACGCCTTCGCCTTGCCACACAATTTCATTGGCGTCAATGCCGGTCTATTGCTAGCCACCCAGCGGGAAGACGAACTGGCTGGCGTGATCGCCCACGAAATCGCCCACGTCTCCCAACGTCACATCGTCCGCGCCATTGCCGACATGAAGCGGATGACCCTCCCGATGGCGGCGGCCATGGTCGCCGGAGCGGCGCTGGCGGCGGCCAGCAAGCAGGCGGGGCAGGCGGCGATGGTCGGGACCATGGCCGCCGGCGCCCAGCATCAGATCAGCTTCACCCGCGCCAACGAACAGGAGGCCGACCGGATCGGCATGCAGTTTTTGGCCAGGGCCGGGTTCGATCCCCGAGGTATGAGCGACTTTTTCGCCAAGTTGGAGCGCATGGCCGGCGGCGAGGCGCGCAACCAGGTTCCGGAAATGCTATTGACCCACCCGCGCCCGGAAAGTCGGGCCGCCGATACCCAGGACCGGATCGACATTCCACCCGCACGGCGGACCGCGCCGCGCGACCGCAAAGCCTATGACTTGATCAAGGCGCGGGTACGGGTATTGGCGACCGACGACAACAATTCCCTGATCCGCGATCTCGAAACCACGCTCGCCAAGGGCGGCTACGCCAATGAGACCGCCGAGCGCTACGCCTATGCGCTGGCGCTGCGCCAGGCCGGCCGTTACGGCGACGCCCAGCAACAAATCAATCGCTTGCTCAAAAGCAATCCCGACCGACTGGCCTTTCGGATCGAGGCCGCCGAGTTGGCGCTGGCGCGGGAGGATCGGTCCCAGGGCTGGCGGCTGTTCGAGGAAGCGCGGCAGCTCTATCCCGATGATTTTACCTTGGCGATGCACTATGGCCGCGCCTTGGCCACCCAGGGCGATCCCAGGCTGGCCATGCGCCTGCTGCAACCGCATCTGCGCCGACGGCCCAACGATCCGACGCTGTACGCCAGCTACGCCCAGGCGGCGCAGCGTTCCGGCGATTTGGCGGCGACTCACGCCACCATGGCTGAACACTACTATCTGAATGGCGAACTGCTGCCCGCCATCGAACAGCTTGAACAGGGTCTCAGAAACCCGGGCCTTTCGCCGAATCAGGAAGCCCAGTTGCGCGCCCGCCTCAAGCAGATCAGGGCCGAGGCCATCGCCCAGGGCCTGCCGGTTCCCAAACGGGATGCGCCGTAAAGCGCCGGGCTTGGTCACGCCGGCCCAACGCTGGCGATTTAACCGGCTATACTGAAGTTTCCCAAGCCAACCTTCCTCTCCAACCATGGCCGAACGAACCGACCCTCCCGATCCGAGCGGCTTCGATATCGAACTGCTGCTCAAGCAGGCGCGCACCTATCTGGCGTTTGGCCAACAACTCCAGCCGCTTAGCGAGCGCTTCCACGAAACCTTGGGCCAGGGCGGCGATTGGGGCGAGGCGTTGCGCCAGCATTTCGATCAACTCAAGGCGGCCTTGGCCAGGGCGACCGACGATCCGAACGGCCACCCTGACCTGACTCGCTTATGGACTGTCACCTTGGATACTTGGCGTCAGGCCGCTGCGTCGCTGGGCGTTTCCACTGCCCTCGTTCCGCCGACGGGCGCCAACGCCGAGGCGTGGCGGGCGTACCAACAGCTTCAGGGCCAGTATCTCGATTGCCTGCGTCAAGCCGCCCGGGACGCGTTGGACTTGATGGAACAACGGCTGAGCGAGCGGGCGACGGCGGGCGCGACGGTGGAGAGCTTGCGTGAGTTGTACAACTTGTGGGTGGAGTGCAACGAAGAGACCTATGGGCGAATGTTGCGCAGCCTCGACTACGCCATGCTGAACGGCCGCCTGCTCAATGCCTTGGTGAGTTGCCATGTCCGTGGAGACGCCCCTACATGATCGGTCCAACCCCTGCCCAGATTACCGAGGAACTGCGTCACTTCCAGGCTCGTTTGACCGAGGGTGCCCGAACCCTGCGCGGTCTTGGTCCCATTGAAACCGGTGTGTTGCCCTGCGATCCGGTCTACCAGGAAGATAAGCTGGTCCTGTACCGCTACCGACCCCGGGTGGCGGAGCCGCACCCTGTCCCGTTGTTGATCGTCTACGCTCTGGTCAACCGGCCCTACATGATGGATTTGCAGGAGGACCGCTCGTTGATTCGGGGTCTGCTGGACGCCGGGCTGGACGTTTACCTGATCGACTGGGGCTATCCGGACGCCGGTGATCGCCATCTGAGTCTGGCGGACTACATCCTGCGTTATATCGGCCACTGCGTGGATCACCTGCGCGAGCACCATCAACGGGATTCGATCAATCTGGCGGGCGTTTGTCAGGGCGGCGCGCTGAGCCTGTGCTTCACGGCGCTGCATCCCGAGAAGATCCGCAACCTGGTTACCATGGTGACCCCCGTGGACTTTCATACGCCCGACAACGTACTCACCCACCTGATCCGATATGTGGACGTGGATTTGTTGGTGGACACGCTGGGCAACTTGCCAGGGCAACTGTTGAACTTTACCTTTCTGTCCCTCAGCCCATTCCGGCTGGCCGGACAGAAATATGTCGATCTGGTGGATATCCTCGACGATGCCCAGGCGGTAAAGAATTTTCTGCGGATGGAAAAATGGATTTTCGACAGCCCGGATCAGGCCGGCGAGGCGTTCCGTCAGTTCGCCAAGGATTTTTTCCAGCAAAACAAGCTGGTCAAGGGCGATGTGGTCATTGACGGGCAGCGGGTGGATTTACACAACGTCACCATGCCGGTGCTGAATGTCTACGCCAATCAAGACCATCTGGTGCCGCCGGCCGCGTCCAGGGCGCTCGCCGGATGCTGCGGCAGTCGAGACTACTCGGAACTGTCCTTTGAGGGGGGACACATCGGCATTTACGTCAGCGGACGCGCTCAGCGCGAGGTGCCACCGGTGATCGCAGCGTGGTTGCTGGCGCGCTAGGGGAGGGCAAGCGCGGTCAGGTTCAATTCATCCTTCCCGATCCCTTCGGCCTTTCCGGTCCTTGTCGGATTTGTCCGGCGCGGTCGCGGTGGGATTGCCTGTCTGGGGGGCGGGTTTCGATGAAGAGACCGTTTCGCTGTCTGCTAAGGGAAGATAGGGTTTTTGTAGCTGTTGATTGACGCTTTTCCATAGCGATAGATTGTGCTCGACCAACTCGGTGATCATCGTCAGCGGATTACTGCCAATGAGGCTGCGCATCTGCTCCCGAAACAGGTGTTGCTGGTCCACGAACGCTTGCAGGCTCTTCTCCAGATAGTTGCCCATCATGCCTTGCAGCGTATCGCCGTAGAATCGGATGATGTGCGCCAGGACATCGGCGGTAAAGATCGGATTGCCCTGCTCTTCCTGTTCGCTGATGATTTGCAGCAGAATTCCGCGCGTGATGTCGGTGCTGGTCCGAGCGTCGATCACGTGGAATTCCGCGCGCTCCAGCACTAGCTGCTTGACATCTTCAAGGGTGATGTAGCTGCTGATGGCCGTATCGTACAGTCGGCGATTCGGGTATTTTTTGATGACGCGCGGTTCGCTCATGGCAGGCAGTAAAAAGACGACGCGGCGCTGCCCAGAGGGACAAACGCCGCGTAACTAGGGACTTAGTGATAGTAAAGACCGCCGTTGACCGTGATGTCCTCGCCGGTGATGTAGCCGGCGTCATCAGCGGTCAGGAAGGCGGCGGTGCGCGCGATCTCGGAGGGTTCGCCCAACCGGGCCGCCGGAATGCCAGCAATCACCTTTTGTAGAACATCCTCGCGGATGGCCCGCACCATCTCGGTACCGATGTAGCCCGGCGAAATGGAGTTGACCGTTACGCCTTTCCTGACGCACTCCTGGGCCAGTGCCTTGCAGAAGCCGTAGACCGCCGCCTTGGTGGCGGAGTAGTTGGTCTGGCCGGCTTGGCCCCGGAGGCCATTTACCGACGCGATGTTGACGATGCGGCCCCAACCCCGCGCGGTCATTCCCTCGTAAACCTGCTTGGTCATGTTGAAGAGGCTGTACAAGTTGGTCTTGATGACCGCGTCCCACTGCTCGGGCGTCATCTTGTGGAACAGGGCGTCACGGGTGATGCCGGCGTTGTTGACTAAAATTTCGATGGGGCCGACTTCCGCCTCGATTTTCTTGCAGACTTCGGCGCAGGATTCGAAATTGGTCACGTCACCCAGATAGACCGGGATGTCCAGTCCTTCCGCCTTGCGGTCAGCTTTCCACTTGTCGACGACTTCTGGCTTGAGGCCGTGGAAATCGACCGCGACCGCGCGCCGGCCTTGCTCGATCAGCGCTTTGCACATGGCCGTGCCCAGACCACCGATACCGCCCGTGACGACTGCGACTTTGGACATGCTGTATCCTCCTCGGGTTTGTTGTAGGTATGAAAGACTGTAGTGGGCCGTGATTCAGTCGCGCTCGACGGCCAGGGCGACGCCTTGACCACCGCCGATGCATAGGGTCGCCAGACCCTTCTTGGCGTCGCGACGGACCATTTCGTGCAGTAGGGTGACCAGGATGCGGCAACCGGAGGCGCCGATCGGGTGGCCCAGGGCGATGGCGCCGCCATTGACGTTGACCTTGCGAGTATCCCAACCCATTTCCCGGTTGACCGAGATCGCTTGGGCCGCGAAGGCTTCGTTGGCTTCGATCAGGTCGAGTTGGTCCGCGCTCCAGCCGGCTTTTTGCAGGCAGAGACGGGAGGCTGGGATCGGGCCGGTGCCCATGATCGCCGGGTCCACGCCAGCCTTGGCGTAGGCAGCGATGCGAGCCAGTGGCGCAAGGCCAAGGTCGCGGGCCGCGCTGGCGGCCATCACCAGCACGGCGGCGGCGCCGTCATTGATACCGGATGCGTTGCCGGCGGTCACCGTACCGTCCTTCTTGAACGCGGGCTTCAGCTTGGCCAGCGCGGCGGCGGTGGTGCCCGGCCGGGGGAATTCGTCGGTGTCGAACAGCAGCGGATCGCCCTTGCGCTGCGGGATTTCGATGGGAATGATCTCATCCTTGAACTTACCCGTCTGGATCGCGGCGATGGCCTTGGCCTGCGAATCGGCGGCGAAGGTATCCTGTTCCTCGCGGGAAATGGCCCACCGCGCGGCGATGTTCTCGGCGGTGATGCCCATGTGGTAATGATTGGTGGCGCATTGCAGCCCTTCGCTGAGCATCGAATCCACCAACCGGGCATCGCCCATGGTGGTGCCACGCCGCGAGCCGAGCAACAGATGCGGGGACAGGCTCATGTTTTCCTGGCCGCCGGCGATCACGACGCGGTTGTCGCCGTCGCGGATGGATTGGTAGGCCAGATGAACTGCTTTCAGGCCGCTGCCGCAAACCTTGTTGATGTTCAGGCAGGGAACTTCGATAGGCAGGCCCGCGTTCAGCGCGGCGGTGCGAGCGGGGTTCTGGCCGGTGCCAGCGGTAAGAACCTGGCCCAGGATAACCTCATCGATCCGGGCGGGCTCGATGCCAGTTTTCCGCAGTAAGCCTTCGATGACCTTGGCGCCCAGAATGTTGGCTGGAATCGTCGCCAGGGAACCCATGAAATTGCTGATCGCGGTTCTGGCGGCAGCGACGATAACCACATCTTCCATTAGCTAACCTCGTCGAAATAGCCTGGTTTGGTTATGGTGAAGGCTTAAATTTAAGCCGCATCTTGGTGCGGCGCGCCTCAACCCCACCACAGTCCACACATTCCGCGATGCGGTAACCACGCGGGCCAGCGCTAGGTAAGGCTCGCGAAATCATTAGTGAATTTGAACGCGGCATATTGACCGTTACCCTAATTCTTGTCAACCGCTTCCGGCCTCTCATGGCGCCGATGATCGCAGTTCAAAATACACTAGCAGGGTGGCTTGCCAGGTGTTGCAGTTGTCGTCGCTGACCATGAAAAACCGCTGGTCGCGGTGATGGGTCAATCCCTCGAAATTGTCCAGCAGCCAGCCCTGACCGCTGTCGAACACCGCCACGTCGGTGATATTCAGTAACGTCTGGTCCGTTCCCGGCGCGGGTAGCGGTGCGGCGCGGCGCAGGCTGATGATCAAAGGCCGCAGGGGATTGACGAAAGCGCGTTCCAGGGTCAGCAGGCCACCATCCGGTAGCGTGGTCATGTCCACCAGCGCGCTGTTGGGAGCCTTACTGAGCGGATAGGTCCAGAATCGACCATCGTGGGTGAAAATACGCACCTGCCCGGTGGGATCATCGCGCAGCGGTGTTTCAGAGCCGACCAAGACGCCCCAGCGTGGATCAAGAGTGACGGATTCGATCGCCTGGTTGGGGTCGTGGTAATTGCGGATATCTCGCAGCAAGGACGGCAGGATTTCCTCGCCCCGCCACTGGCCAGTGGGGCTGTAGCGCACTACGCGCGGTTTTTCCTCGAACGAGATCACCAGTTCCGTGTCGCCCGATCTCCGATTCGCCTCCTTGCGAATGGCCAGGCTTTCGGAATCGTTGAACAGCGACCGCAACGGTCGGTTGTTTTCATCCCGCAGCGGATGGGCGGCGACTAGTTGTGCCCCAGTCAGATATCCACGGGCATCAAACTCCGGTCGCAGATGAAACAAGCGGCCCTCGTCGGAGAGGGCGTACAGCAGGCCAGCGCTCTCGTCCCAGGCCAGTCCCGACAGGCCGCACAGCCGCAAGCCGTCGATGGAGGTATCGCTCAGCCGCAGCGCACCCAGCAGCCGGATGCCAGCATAGGTATCGCCTGGATCGATCTGATCGGCCAGCGAAACCGGGGTTGCCTCAAACTCGCGCGCGGCGCATCCACTGGCGGGTAACCCCAAAACCAGCGCGAGCAGCAAGATCAGGCGAGGCATGAAAACTCCAAAACGACGGTGGCGGCGACGCGGGATGGGCATGTTACCATTTCGTCAAATCATTCGAAGAAAAAAGGCAGAGGCATGAGCGTACCGGTCTGGAACCCGGCGGTTGAATTCATGGAGCGGGAGGCGCTGGAGCGCTTGCAGCTAGCTAGCCTGCGCCAGACGGTGGCCTGGGCGCTGGAGACACCCTTCTACCGGCGCCGACTGGCTGAGGTTGGGCTGACCCACCCGGAAGACCTGGGCAGCCTGCGCGACGTGCGCAATCTCCCCTATACCACCAAGGACGATCTGCGCGCGGCTTTCCCCAACGGTCTGCTGGCGGTCGATCTGGAACGGACGGTGCGCCTGCATACTTCCAGTGGCACCACCGGCATGCCGACAGTGATTTATCACACTCGGCGCGATATTGATCACTGGACCGAACTGGTGGCTCGCTGCATCGTCGCCACCGGCGCCACTGCCCGCGACGTGTTCCAGAACATGACCAATTATGGGATGTTCACCGGCGGATTGGGCCTGCATTACGGCGCGGAGCGGGTGGGGATGCTGGTGATTCCGGCCAGTTCTGGCAACACCGGTCGCCAGATTCAACTGATGCGAAATTTCCAAACCAGCGTGGTTCACGCCACCCCCAGCTATCTATTGCATCTGCACGCGGCGCTGACCGGCGAGGGCGTGACCGTGGAGCAGTTGCGGCTGCGCAAGGCGTTCATCGGCGCCGAGCCGCATTCGGAGGAGACCCGCCGCAAGATCGAGGCGCTGTTCGGCATCCAGGCTTACAACTCCTACGGTCTGAGCGAGATGAACGGTCCCGGCGTGGCGTTCGAGTGCGTGTACCAGACCGGTCTGCACCTATGGGAAGACGCCTACATTCTGGAAATTCTCGACCCTGAAACCCTGCAACCACTGCCGGAGGGTAGGACTGGTGAAATCGTGATGACCACTCTGCAACGACAGGCCACGCCGCTGTTGCGCTATCGCACCCGGGATTTGTCCCACCTGGTTAGCGGGAACTGCCCCTGCGGTCGCACCCATCGGCGATTGGCGCGGATCAAGGGCCGCAGCGACGACATGTTAATCGTCAACGGTGTCAACGTCTTTCCGTCCCAGATCGAGGATGTGCTGATGAAAACGCCGGAAGTCGGGACCAATTATTTGATTCAGTTGGAAAAGCGGGGTTCGCTGGACCGGTTGGTGGTCAAGACCGAGATCTACGCCAAACTATTCACCGGCGATCCACAAACCTTGGATGATCTGCGCGAACGGATCGGCGAGGCGCTGCGCTCGGCCATTCTGATCAAGCCGACCGTCGAATTGCACGAGCCGGGCAGTCTGCCGGTGTCCGAGGGCAAGGCCAAGCGGGTAGTGGATTTGCGGCCCGCGTTCTGAGCGGGCGGGAAAAGCGAGCCATGACGGAACAATTGAGCGTGTTCGTGGATAACCGGCCAGGGCGGCTGAACGCTGTCACCGGCATTTTGCGCGATCACCAAATCGATATTCGGGCGATGACCATCGCCGATCACCGCGCCTACGGGGTGGTGAAACTGCTGGTCAGCGATCCGCGCCTGGCCCATCGGGCGTTGGTGGACCAGGGCTTCGCCGCCGCCCTCAAGCCGGTGCTGGCCATCGCCATCGAGGATCGGCCGGGCGGCCTGCACGAATTGCTGGAGGTTCTGGCCGAACGTTCGATCAATGTGCTGGATGCCTATGGCTTCGTCATCGCGCCGGGCCAACGGGCGGTGTGGTGCATGGAAGTGGACGACCCAGACGCGGCCGCGCGCCTGATCGCCGCGCGCGGCTTGGAGGTGCTGGCGGACCACGAGCTGTATCGACTGTGAGCGGAATGAGGAATGCGCCGCCCTTCAGCCTTGGTAAAACCCGCTTTTGAGGTATTCGTCGTGGGCGTGGCGCAGAACCACCACGATGACCGCCGCCACCGGCAGCGCCAGCAGGATGCCCAGGAAGCCGAACAGGTGGCCGCCGGCCAGCACCGCGAACATCACCGCCACCGGATGCAGGCCGATGCGGTCGCCGACCAGTTTCGGGGTCAGGAAAAAATCGCTGATCAACTGGCCGATACCGAACACGATCAGGACCGGAATCAGGCTCAGAAAACTGTGGAATTGCAGCAGAGCGGCGATACTGGCGGCAAGAATGCCGACGATCAGGCCCAGATAGGGCACGAAGCTGACCAGGCCGGCCAGCATCCCGATGAGCAGGGAGAAATCCAGCCCGATGATAGCGAGTCCCACCGAATAGATAACCCCCAGGGCCGCCATCACGATGAACTGGCCGCGCAGGAACGCGCCGATGACATCGTCGGCCTCCCGCGCCAGCTTGCTTACGGTCGGTTCAACACGGCGTGGCAACAGGTCGCGAACCCGGGCGACCAACAGATCCCAGTCGCGCAGCAGGTAAAAAGTGACTACCGGAACCAGCACCAGATTGGCGATCCAGGTGAAGATGACGGTGGACGAGGCCCGCAACGATTCCAGCAGACCGCCGGCTAGATCGCCGATCTCCCGGGCATAGGTCAGCAACCTGTCGCGCAACTGACTCAATTCGAACAAAGTCGAGTCGATGCCCAGCGCGTTGTTCAGCCAGGGAACGATGCTGGTTTCCAGCCAGTCGAGGTAAACGGGCAACTTGTGCACGAGGCTTTTGAACTGATGCGCCGACAGGGGAATCAGCAACAGCAGCAACAGCAGCAGTCCCACGATGATCGCGCCAAACACCGAGGTCACCGCCCAGGATCGCGACAGCTTGCGCGCCTCCAGCCGGTCGATCAGCGGGTCGCCCAGATAGGCCAACAGCGCGGCCACTAGGAATGGCGTCAGCACCGGCGCCAGCAGGTACAGCAGGCTGACGAAGATCGCTGTCACGATCAGCCAGAAGCGGGTACGGGATGCGGGTTCCATGGGGGAAATCGTTCGGGTGGAAAATTCTAAGGTGCGTCGTGGCTAGGGGGTTTTACCGAATGTTGGGTCTTGCGCTGGGCCAGCCCTCCCCAACGCCGGACATAGGCCGCGCCGCTCGAGACGGTGGTCAGGGCGGTCAGATAAATCCCGCCGGTCAGCAGCCACGCCGGCAGCGGAGCTAGACCGTAATGGACGATTACCACGCCAACCAGCAGAAGCTGCATGAATGTGTTCAGCTTGCTGATCATCAGCGGCGCGGCGTGGAAGCGTTCAACCCGCAGGTGATAAGCGACCGCGCCACTAACGATGACCAAGTCCCGCGCGATTACCAGCGCCACCAGCCAGGTCGGCAACTCGTTCAACCAGCCCAGCACCAGAATCGCCCCCATGAGCAGCAGCTTGTCGGCGATGGGATCGAGCAGACCGCCCAGTTCGCTGGTCCAGCCGTAATATTTGGCCAGGAAGCCGTCCAGCGCGTCGGAAACGCCGGCGATCACGAACAGGACCAGCGCCACGCCGTAATGCTCCTCCAGCAGCAGCCATAGAAAAGGCGCCACCAGCAGGATGCGCAGGCCGGTGATCAGATTGGGGATGTGACGAAGCTCGAAAGATAGCGGGACCACGGCGACGCTACCCGGATAATGGGCGGATATTTTAAAAGTGTACAGGCAAAACCCACGTGCCATTAAAGCACAATGGAACACCCGCCCCACTAAAAATTCCCATTAGCCGCTGACGGATGGATTCGATGATGAAATGTTAAACTGGACGGGTTCGCAATCGAGCATCTATCGCAACCGAGTAATCAGACCATGAACAAACCGTTTTTCCTGCTGCTGGCGGGCAGCTTGTTGACGACCGTTCCAGCTTGGGCGGCCGATGGCGACTGGGATCGGGCCAGGAATGCCCACGAGCGTGGCGATTACGCCGCTGAGGTCGCCATCGTCCGGCCGCTGGCCGAGAAGGGCGTTCCATTCGCTCAGTTCAATTTGGGCGTGCTGTACGACCAGGGTAAGGGAGTGCCACAGGATAACGCTCTGGCGATGCAATGGTATCGGAAAGCGGCGGAGCAGGGGTTGCCGCAGGCGCAGGTCAACTTGGCCATCATGTACGAGGAAGGACAGGGCGTGGCGCCGGACTATGCGCAGGCCTACTTCTGGTACACCCTGGCCGACGCTCAGGGCGATAGCCAGGCGCCACAAGCCAAACAGGACGTCGCCAAAAAGATGACTCCGGCCCAGGTTGGGGAGGTGGAACGACAAGTCAAGGAATTCAAGGCCGCGCATCCCTTCCGCGTTCCGCCACTACCCGCCCCTGAATCCGGTACCCCACATGGAGGGAACAACTGAATCGCCGATCCGCGTCCCCCTCCCGCTTACGAGGAAGGATAGACGATCAACTGCTGACCGGTTTTCAGGCGGCCCTTGCTGTCCAGTCCATTCCACTGCGCCAGTTGCTGGGAAGGAACACCGTGACGCTTGGCGATGGTGTCCAAAGTTTCGCCTTTTTGAACCGTGTGTCTGCTGGGAGCCAACAGGCGGGATCCCGGTGCGTTGGCCGCCAAGCTTTGAGCCTGCTCGCGGGGCAGCAATAACTTGTAGGCTTGGGCCGGCGGCTCGACGCCGGGTTTGAATCCCGGATTAAAGCGAAGGAAATCCTCGATGGGGATACCGGCGGCCGTGACGCTGTCGAACACCTTGGTTTCAGCCGTCAGGTCAACCCGATACAGATAGGGTTGATTGGCGATGGCCTGGAGTCGCAGACCCTGCGCGTCGGGGTCGGCGATGATGCGCGCCAGCGCCACGATCCGGGGCACGTAATCCTGCGTTTCCTTGGGTAGCTTGAGGCTCCAAAACAGCGATTGCGGCGCTGGCTCGAAAGCAGCGGCCAGGCGAGCGGGATCCGCCAGTACTAGGGCGCGAACCACGGCGGGGTGCGTTTCCACGGCGATCGTCGGAGGTGGGGTGGCGGCCTGGGCCGCGATGGCCTCCCGCACGGCGCGCGGCCCAGCGTTGTACGCCGCCAGCGCCAGCAACCAGTCGCCATCGAACAGCTTGTTGAGATAGCGCAGATAGCGCAGGGCAACGTCGGTCGAGGTATGAATGTCGAAGCGGCCGTCGTAACCATCGGTCAGCGGCAATCCCCATTCCTGCCCCGTGGCCGGGATGATTTGCCAAAGTCCGGCGGCGTCCTTGGGGGACACGGCGGTGGGTTCGAACGCGCTTTCCACCATCGGCACCAGGGCCAGATCCATGGGTAGCCGACTCCGGTCGATGTGTTCCACGATGTAGTACAGATACGGCTGGGCGCGCTGGACGAACAGGTTCAGATAGCCGGGATTGCGCTTCAGGTAGTCGATCCGCTCGGTGATTCGAGGATGTTCCACATCGATCAGCGCCAGCCGCCCTCGCATCCGACCCCAAAGATCCTTGCTGGCGAGTGGAGACGGTTTGCCCTTGCCCTTGGCTTGGCCCGAGGCAGCGGCTCGTCGGGCCAGGGTCGGGGGTGTGGATCGATTGGTCGCCGCGGCGGCGACCGTCGAGATTTTTCCTCCCGTTTCGGCCCCGGTGGATGGGGGGGTTGGTCCGCCCCACACTGGGATGAGGGCCACGATTCGGGAATTGGATTTGCTTTCGGTCTTTGCGGGAGAGGCCGATTTCCGTGCCACCACGACATCGGGGGAGGGAGTCACGGCTTGCGGGTTTGTGGCGCCAGCCACTCGTTGGCGGTAGTCGGAGGGCGCGCGGGTTTGCCAGTAGTCCACATAGACGGTGTCGGCCGTTGTTTGAGAATCTGCCACGTTGTCGGAGTCCGTGGGTGGCAGCCAGGCGCAGGCGCCCAGGGTGGAGGCGAGAGCGAGCGCGATCAGCGTTACGGGGATGGATTTTGGCATTGATTCTTCCCGAGCGTGAGAGTTGGCCCTGGCCACGTTGCAGCTATTTTTCAATAGTTTGTTTAAGACACTCCTCATTTTTAGTCAAGACTGGAAGATCAAGAAAGTAAGAAGGTGGTGGGTTGAGCAACATCCGTCTGTCTTTGAATCATGGTGAAAATCTTTTCCTGATGTAACGAGAACGTCACTTGACCGTCATCGTTTAGCAACCCCAGCGCGCCAGAATGCCGTTTGAAATTAACCTGTCGCTAGGGGAGTTTTTCCATGAACGTGAGGTTGTTGGCGGTTGCGCTTTTGTCCGCGCTGGGGCTGGCTGGTTGCGGCGGTGACGACGATGATCCGGTCGCTACGGTGCGCTCGGTGGAATTCACCGATACCCCCGCGCCGACCACCACGGACCAGATCGCCAGAACCTATACCCAGTCCAACGTGAAGCTGACCTACATGGATGGGCGCGTCCAGGAGCTTCCTCTCTCTTACAACGTGCTGTTCAGTGTGAAGGACGAAATCGCCGAGGTGGGCGGCAAAAAATATCCCGCTGGCCAGCTCTACAACTACAGGATGGAACCGTTGCTCGATCCGCTGGGCAATCCGGTGGTGGCCGAAACTCCGGACGCCAACAGCTTGTTGAAAATCGACAACAAGCTGTTTCTGGTGACTCACTACGAGTACGACTGGATTTTGAGCGACGGTTCGGTTGCTTTCACCACCCCGGGCTGGTACACCCGGATGCCAATGTCGATGACCTTGAGCGAGATCGCTCAGGCCAGCGACGGCAAGCTGACCGCCACCAAGGTCAGGCCGATTGATTTCTCCAGCGTCAACGGCCTTTGGATTCCCTGCTTTGGTTCGCAAACGCCCTGGAACACGCATCTGGGTTCCGAGGAAGACTACGATCTGATCTACAACCCGCTCGATTCCAAGAACTACGGCACCACCGCCGCCGGCCTTAAGGCGATGCGCGAGCTGTACTTCAAGGGCGAGCGGGAGGCCAATCCCTATCATTACGGCATTATCCCCGAGGTCACCGTCAAGGCCGATGGCTCCACCAGCGTGGTCAAGCATAACGCCATGTCGCGCGGTACCTGGGAAGTGGCCAAACTCATGCCGGACGGCCGCACCGCCTATCTAGGCGACGACGGCGCCTATGTGCAGATGACGCTGTTCGTGGCCGACAAGTACGGTGATCTGTCCGCCGGCACGGTCTACACCGCTAAATGGAACCAGACCAGCGATCAGGGTGGTGGCCGCGCCGATCTGACCTGGATCCGCCTCGGCCACGGCACCGACGCCGAGATCAGCGCACTGGCCAACAGCCTTAAATTCAACGATATCTTCGATGCCATCGCGCCAAGCGAAGGCCAATGTCCCGCTGGCTACAAGCGAGTGCGCGCTGGTTCTTCTTCCGACGAGTGCCTGGTACTCAAACCCGGCATGGAAAAAGCTGCTGCCTTCCTGGAAACCCGGCGTTATACCGCCCTGCTCGGCGGCACCACCGAGTGGACCAAGATGGAGGGCATCGCTGTCAACGCCAAGGATAAGAAACTGTACATAGCGATGTCGCGCATCGAGACCAGCATGCGGTCCGATGCCACCGAGCCCGCCGACCACATCAAGCTGCCCGAAAACAAGGCGGGCGCGACCTACACCCTGGAGTTGAAGGGTGGGATCAAGGATACCCGGGGAAACGCCATCGATTCCGAGTGGGTGGCGACCAGCATGTACGTGGAGCCGAAGCTGCTCGGCAAGCCGATTGCCACCGACGCTTTCGGCAACACCGCCGATGTCAACACCATCGCCAACACCGACAACCTGTTCTTCTCCGAGAAGATGCGCGCCCTGTTCATCGGCGAGGATTCCGGGATGCACGTCAACAATTTCGTGTGGGCCTACAACGTGGATACTCAGCAGTTAACCCGAATTCTCAGCCTGACCGCCGGCGCTGAGTCCACCGGGTTACAGGTGTTGGATAACCTGGATGGCCATGCCTACATCATGAGCAACGCCCAACACCACGGTGATTTTCCGAGCACGATCAATACCGATCTCAAGGCGCGATTGAACCCGCTGATCGACAAGTTCCACGCGCCGGTCGGGTATATCGGGGGCATTCCGGGTCTTTGATGGGTTGCCGTGAGATTGGAAAAGCGGGTGGTCGCAAGCTGCCCGCTTTTTTCGTTTGAGGAGCATCGCATGAATCGTCTCCAGCCAGGTTTACACGGGGCCTTGGTCGCTTTTCTGTTGGGCGTTGTACTGATGGGTTGCAGTGATAGCCAGGGTCGGGTGGACGAACCGGCGGTGGTCGCGACAATCCCGTCCACCACCGTTTCCAGCTTCCCAAAGGGTGATTTTCGCAGCCCCTGACGTTTGCCAATCCCTACGCCCACATTCCCGCCCAGTGCTATATCGAAACTGCGCGGGGCGCGCAAAACGCCTGCCTGTTTTGCCATACCAACGGCGTTTATCGCCGGGGGCTGGGCAACAATTTCCCGCAGGCTGGCGCGGAGCCGCGCCTTGGCAACCTGCAACTTGAGTATTCATTCACGCCCATCAGCCCCTTCACCGCTTCGCCGAGCCGCAATCCCTGGGAAAACACCTTGACGCCGGAGAAGTTGCGTGAAGCCGTCGCCGCGCTGGGCGTGAATCCGGAAGAATGGGACATGGAAGCCTATATCCGTCAGGACAACTGGGGGGCCGCTTTTGCCCAGCGCCCCGGCGACCCGCGCGACTGGGACGGTGGGGGCGGGGACGCGCCGTTCCGGCTGTTTCCGGGGTTGGACCCGGCGGATCTGCCCGCCGCCGGTGACGGTTTCGTCCGTTCCGGCACGCCGCGCAACGGCTTTTTCCAGGACGGCGCCGGACGCTGGATCACCGGCTGGCGCTCGGTGAATTTCATGCCCTACGGTATTTTTACCCCCATGACTGGATCGGTGTCCGGCATCTATGTCCGCCTGCCCAAACCGTTCATGCAGCGCGAGGACGGCGGCTTCGATTTGGCGGTCTACGTCCGCAACCTCGACCTGCTGGAGCGGGCCATTCAGGATCGTCTGCGTCCTGAAGACGGCGAGTTTTACCAGGGCGCGGCCCGGGCGGTGGCCATCGAGCGCGGCCTGTACCCGGTCGGCGCGGAAATCGCCCATCCCCTGCATTACGTGGATGTGGCGGCGGATGGGAACGATCCAACGGTGAGTCCCTATCCAGGTACGCGCGCCCGTCGGGTCAAGGAAATTCGCTACATGTACAAATGGAAACCGTTCCAACCGAGCCAGTTCCGTCCCGGCACCAAGGAAGAGGGCGCGCCGGTCTACGGCAACGACACGCAGGGCTGGGTTGATAACGGCGTGGGCTGGTATCTAGCCGGCTACATCGAGGATAAGACCGGCGCGTTGCGGCCGCAGAACCGCGAGGAACTGACGCAGTGCATCGGTTGCCACAGCGGCGTCGCCAGCACCGAGTTCTCCCAGTTCACCTCCGGGGTCGGCAACACCGTGGACTCCACCTGGTCGCTGCCGCGCAAGTTCCCCGGCGAGTTGGGCTGGCGGGAAATGCACTACCTGCGCTATCTCGCTCAAGCCGACGCCCGGCCTGAAGCAACCCCCGGCCAGGCCCGCCTGGGCGATCCGTTGAACCGGGAACTGGACAAGGGCGAATTTCGCCATTTTCTGGACAACGTGGTTGGTGCGAGCCTGTATGGCGACATGCCCGCCGCCATCGAACGCTTTCTGGCTGGCCTGATCCAGCCCGCCCGCGGTTATTCCGCCGCTTGGCCAGCGCTGGATACCGCGAACGCGGCGGGTTTCCAACGGAGCCAGGCGCTGCGGCAAACTTTGCTACGCGAGTTGACCGCGCGAGGGGGCTATCTGGATGCCGCCGGCGCCATTCGCGGCGAACTGTTGTATCCACCCAAAAACGATGCCCTGGCCGCTGCCCGCCGCTATCGACAGGTGGTCGTCACCCAGCGCTACGTCCAGGGCAAGGACGTGTTCCCGGCCACGCCGGTGACCCTCCGGTACTTCCGGGAAGGGGAGGAGGGCTTTGCCCATCAGGATGGGCGGCCGTACCAGGTCGGTGAGGTGATTACCGACCGCCCGGTGGATCTGGAAAATCCCGCTTCGATCACCTACGGCGTGGGTAACGCCGAAACTCTGATCGATCCCGACAAGCTCTTCGAAACCGGTGGAACCTATTTTCCGGAGTACGTGCCGCTGCTGGTCGAGCCCTTGCGGTTCGAATCGGCGCCCGGTGGTTAATGGTTGGTTCAATTCATGCCCACCCCGGAACCGCCAGCTTCTCCGGCAGGCGGCGATTTCCGGGTTGCCATCACCCGCTGTCGGTCGCGCCGCGCGTGACCAAAAACTGTCTTCCCAGTGTCATAAGCTTGCAGTGTTTCAACGATAAAGTCCCTTTTTAGTTGATAAATAAGGGTTTTATGGTCGTTGAAGATGAATCGGGAATATCACAGGTGGTATAGCCATCGGGTCCACCGCGACATGGAACTGCTGGTATTCGGTCATGCCGGCGCCAAAGTGCTGGTGTTTCCCACCCGCTGCGCGCGGTTTCACGAATACGAGGACATCGGACTGGTGGCGGCGCTGAATGACAAGATCGAACATGGTCACTTGCAGCTATACTGCGTGGACAGTATCGATCAGGAAAGCTTCTATTGTTTCTGGAACCATCCCCAGGACCGCGTTCGCCGGCACCTGCAATACGAAGCCTACCTGCTCCACGAAGTGCTGCCTTTGATGTGGGCCAAGAACCGGCATCCTTGCGTGATCTCGCACGGGTGTAGTTTTGGGGCGTTTCACGCGGTCAATTTCGCCTTCCGCCATCCCTATTGTTTCAGCAAGGTGGTGGCTTTCAGCGGCCGCTACGACCTAACCCAGCCCGTCGAGGATTTCCGGGGACTGTTCGAGGGGTATTACGACGAGTTGGTCTACTACAACACCCCTAGCCATTTTCTGCCCAATGTTCACGATGAGGGGTTGCTTCATCAATTGCGACGGCTGGATATCGTCCTCACCATTGGTGACACCGACCCGTTCCTGGAAAACAACCAACAATTCAGCCATGTCTTGTGGAACAAGGACATCTGGCACGCGCTACATCTCTGGCGGGGCCGGGCTCATAGCGCTTCCGCCTGGCGCAAGATGGTCGGGCTGTACGTTTGAATGGTTTTTCCGCCCCTAGTCAGTAATCTGAATGGGGAGGCTTTTTCCCATTGGTCGCCAGCCTATTGCTTAGCTAGGTTATACGAACCCAAATTTATGTGATTAAATGAAATCATGGTTGAACCTGGGTTCCCTTTGGTGAAATCAATCTTTAATCCTCCTAATTCCAAAGGACTTTGGCGAGCTGTTTTAATGAAGTTGGATGGTGTTACAGGATCTTTCATCGAGTTTAGGATAGCTAAGAACATACGCCCTACAATATAGCCTTCCAGGCTTATGTGGTTCAAGGCGTCTCCCAAGGTATTTCTAGCATCGACTACAATGGGAAGGGATGAGTTTGGATCTGGAACTACTTGGCTGACAACTATATTTTTTTCAATTCCATAAGATTTTAAATAATCACTGATTGCATAACCGGCGGCTGTAGTGGATACCGCGCCATAGGACCAGGATTCATTTTTATAATGCGCATATGCTATGAAGTCAGCGGCAACCTTTGGCATGGCCACTAAGACAACAAACTTGCATTGATTTCCACTTTCCCGTTCCCAGTTTTTCAATGAAAAGTAGCCATCCCTGATGAATACGGTTTCATACTGATAAAATCCAATTGGTCCAATACTATTGAGCGCAGGATTGATACCACCCATCATCATGTCAAGGATCTGATCTAATTTATTGATTATGGTCTGTGTATCTGGGAGCTTTTCTAGAGCTGTCTTTAAAGCGTTGACACCCGCCATGCCAAAGATATCATCCTGAGCAAAAATACAGACTTCGGTTGCTCTAGCATCATTTTTTGTTACGAAGTTATCAATAAGCGCGAGTACCTCCTGAGCAGTGTTTGGACGATAGCTTAACATGCTTTCAGTACTGATATCGCCCATTGTATAGAAACCAACGGCAGGTATATGATTAGCTTCCAATACCTTGCTTAGCTTGAGAGTTGAGACTGCCCCGATGTTACCTAACATGAGAAAGACACCCTTATCCATTAATTCCCTAGCAGCTTGAACAGTGGTAATTGGATCGCTATTAAAGTCGCTGATCACTTCAAGTTCTATTTTCCTATGATTCCTAATCATTTTTCCATCTAAAGCGGCTTCAATACCTTTTTTCATATTGACACTATAATTATTAAGATCTTTATAAAGACTATCATTGGTTAGAGGCATTATGGATCCTATAAGAATGTTTGTGCCTTTTCCATCAATATTTACTTCCAAGGACGCGGCATTATTGGATATGAAAATATGAAGAATTATGAACAATCTAAATAATGCTCCTGACCACTTTATCTGTATAAATTTTATGTTTAACAAGTGTCTTGACAAGCACATTGGAATCTTTCCTTTTGAGAAAGCTGATGATATTTTCAGGATGAGGTATATTAGCATGTTGCCAATGACATTTTTATGAAATGGATGCGGAGCGGATCGTGCTGGGTTTCCAATCTATCCAACGAATTGATGATTTTCTCGCCGAAATTTTGGCTTGATAAGCGGGTGGCTTGTGATCCCTGCTTCGCCTTTTCGACCTTCTACCGGCTGATCAGGGAGCAAGGCTATATCGTTTATCTCGGCAAACTGGTCGCCCATCCAGGAAGGGGTGGCATTTCCGGAAGGTGGCGCGGTTCCCGTATCGCTACTACCGCTGCCTGCTGATGGGTCCAACGCAGGATTTCCAGCGCGCCATCGGGGCGTTCCGCCAGCGCGGTGCAGCTTTCCACCCAGTCGCCGTCGTTGCAGTACAGCACCCCGTGAAAATCGCGCAGGGCGGCGTGGTGGATATGGCCACAGATCACGCCGTCCAATCCGCGCCGCGCCGCCTCGTGCGCCGCCGCCGCCTCGAACCGGGCGATGTAGGCGGCGGCCCGACCGATGCGCTGCTTGAGGAAATTGGCCAGCGACCAGTAGGGATGATTCCAGCGCCGCCGCCAGCGGTTGTACCAGCGATTCAGGAACAGCAACAGCTCGTAAGCGCCGTCGCCCAGCCCGTTGAGCAGCGGGCCCCCGCAACGGACCGCGCTGTCGCATTCGTCGCCGTGGGTGACCAGAAAACGGCGTCCATCGGCGGTGGCGTGGATCACTTCCGGGGCGATTTCGATATCGTCCACCCGCAGACCGAGATAGTCGCGCACCACCTCGTCGTGGTTGCCTGGCACGTAGATCACCCGGGTTCCAGCCCGCGCCTTGGCCAGGATGGTTTTCAGCACTTCACCATGGGTCGCCGGCCAGCGCCCGCCCTTTTGCAGGCTCCAAAAGTCGATCAGATCGCCCACCAGATACAACCGTTCGCAGTCGGTCTGGCGCAGGAAGTCAAGCAGATATTCGGCCTTGCATTCCTTGAAGCCGAGATGCACGTCGGAGATCCACAGGGAACGAAACCTTGGGGACTCCATGGGCTAGTTCCCCGGTTTTTGCCCGATGAAACGGAAGTAGCGCCAACCGCCGCCGTAAGCGTCGCGCACGATTTGCTCGACTGGCGAGCAGAGCACATTCAGACGCGGCAGCAGATGGCCGTCCATCCGTACATGATTGATGCCCATCCAATGGCGAAATCCGGCGAAACGGGTGTCGTGGAAATCCACCACCGCCAACCGGCCGCCCGGACGCAAGTCCCGCAGGGCGGCCTCCATCGCCTGTTCCCAACCGGGATTGATCATCGACAGGCAATAGGAGAACACGACTAGATCGAAGGTGGGTCGCGGATTCAGTGGCTGGTCGTAGCGCCATTGAATCAGGGTGATTCGCGCCGGATGGGCCGCCAGCTTACGCCGTGCCCGCAATAGCATGTCGGACGACAGATCCAGGCCGGTCATCGCGGCATCGGGGAACTGGCGGGCGAGTTGAAATAGGCTTCCGCCCGTGCCACAGCCGACTTCCAGAATGCGACGCGGCGGCGGGGAGAGGCGGGTGATGGACTGGATCAGCGCCGTCCGCCCGAACAGAAAACTCCAGCGCGTGGCGTCGTACAGCCGGGCGTGCCAGCGGTAATAGCGGCTGAGAACGGCGGTGTGATCCGCCGGGGTCGCCAGTAACAATGAATCGGACGAGTTCATGCCACCTCCGCGAAATGCAGGCTGCCGTAGGTGCCGACGCGATCCTGGGAATGCAACGGTTCGGTCAGGGCTGGGAAGAAGCGCAGCGCCCGCCGAGTCCAGGCGGGCAGAAAACCGACATCGTCGCCGGCGGAGCGCAGCAGGATTCGGCTGCCGGGACGGCTGTTAGCGAGGATTAGCCGCCACTCTTCCTCCAGTGCCTGGGGCTGATGCCAGGCCAGCCAGTCCTGATGGTCGAGCAACACGAAATGGCTGTACGCGCTGGGATGAGCGCGCAGGAAGTCGCTAACCGTGGCGTCGTGGGTGTGAACCCGGTCAAGGTTGGCCCGCAACCTGGCGAAATTCTGCTCCATCAGATAGTTGGGGCAGCATTGCTCGGTGTAGGAACCCGTCAGGTAGGCTCGCCAGAAGTAATTGTCGTGGATCAACACATTGGTGAGGACATGGCGTAGCTTGTCGCTGACGTAGCCGATGATGCCGCCGGGGTATTGTTGCTGAATCAGGCGGATTTGCGGGCGGGGCACGCCGAGCATGGCCAGGGCGGTCGGTTGCCGCAGCAGCCAGGTGCTGAATCGGCCCCACAGGGCGGGTTCGATTTTTTCGTACAGGGTGCATTGTTCGACCAGGGTTTGGGCGTCCAGCAGGTCGAGCAGATAGCCGCGCAGCTTGCGCCCCGACTTGAGCAACTGGCGGCTGACCAGCCAGGCCACCGCCCCGCAGGTGCCATGATAGTAAAACGAGTGCTTGCGGTTGGCTGGGTCGAAATAGGTGATTTTTTTGTCCCAGAACGCCGCCGCGTAGGGTGGCAGGCGCGGGCGCAACGCCTGATACAGCTCCCGAAAGCGGGGATGTACTCCCCGGCGGAACATCTGCTCCAGATCGCCAAAATCGCCGCGTTCGATCAACGCCAGCTTGAGCTGTAACAGAGCGTTCTGGCGCGGGTTTACGTCCACCGCATGGATTTCCGCCGGCATCTCCAGCAGATAGTCGAGCGCATTACAACCGGCGCTGGTGAGGACCACCACCCGGCTGTCCTGGTCTAGTCCCAGGAGTTGCCGGTCGATGCGTGGGTCTTCCCAACACATGTTGTAGATCAGATAGCGCTGATGAATTGTTTTGAACAATAGATCGTGGGCGTGATTGCCGAGTCGGGCGCCGAATTGCTTGACCATGCCGTCTTGAGCCAGGGTTGGGGAAACGACTAGCCAGGAAGTTTGGGAAACGACGATAACCGGATGATTACGCCGCCATGACCGTTTGATGATGGTCAGCCGTTTTCCCACCGCCATGTGAAGCTTACGGATACGGGGTCAGTAGACGGTTTGGGCAAGCTTGAGCAACTGCGAACTGATTTCAAGTCGGCTTTGGCGAGCGGCTTTTAGATTGATCTTGAACCCCAATCTTCGCTGCTCGACGACTACGATTTCGATCATGATGCCTTGCGCCGCCGCGCCTTCCGTGTCGCTGACCGTCAGCACCGGCATGTCGCGCAGGATTTTCAGGAGGGAAGGTAGATCGCTACTTTCCGAGGAGGAGACGAACAGGACGTGGCAGGTTTGGCCTTGGGTTGCCGAAACGATGCGCCGCACCGATAAGGTTTTGTCCTTCAGCGGCTTGCCGTCAAGGGAGTCGAGGGCCGGGCCGAATGGGTCGGAACCGAACACGCAAAGCACCATTTCCGAATTCGCGCGCGGCGGCCAATCGACAAATTTCGCGAAGTTGTAGAGCATCGACGCCTTGACCTGCTCCAAGGAAAGGCCTTCGGCGGAAGCGACCTGCCGGTGAGCACCACTCTCCATCAGGCAAAATACCGCGATCAGCGCGAAGCGCCGCCAAGTCGGATGTCTCCGCAAGCCAGCCATGCCGGCTCAAAACCGGTAATCGAGCTTCAATCGCCAGGTTCGGCCATCCTGGGGAATTTCCGCTTGGAGATGCTCGTCCGCCCCAGGATCGGCGTAATCCTGGTCGAACAGGTTGTAAACGCCCAAGGCAATGTCCAGGTTTTTGCCGAACGGGTGGCCGACCAGATTCAGGTTGGCGACCAGCGCGTCGGTTACCATGTTGCCTTGGGTTGCGCGGCGCTGGCCGATGTATTGCAAATCCAGTCCCGCGCGCCAGATATCGCCGAAAAACGGCTGGCTCCAACTCAACTGGGCCAGTTGACGGGGCGAGTTGTCAAGCCATCTTCCGGCTTCGTCCTCGACCAGTTGCCAGCTATAACTGGCCCGAAGCCGCGCGCCATCGGCCCAGTTCCGCAGCGCTTCCACCGTGAACCCGTTGGCCCGCGCCCGGCTTAGATTTTGGAATATCAGCAGTCCTGATTCAGGGTCGGTGGTCAAGTCGATCAAGTCGGCGATGTCGTAGTGATAAACGAAGGCGTTGAGACGGGTGCGTTCGTCCAGGCGCTTTTCCAGAATGATTTCATACGTCTTGATCGTCTCGGCCTGGAGGTTGGGGTTGAGCAAATAGCCAGGAGCAGCGTAATAAAGTTCGTAGGCGTTCGGGGCGCGGGAGGTCATGCTGTATAGAAATTTGAGGGTAGTTTGCTCATCCCACCGGTGAACGAGGCCGATGCGGGGGTTGAAGCTTCCCTCTCCGTTGGCGGCTCGGTCGTAACGAATTCCGACGCTGAGATTTGTTTCGTCGCTGAACGCGAACTCGTCCAAGGCATACAGCCCCCAGCGATCACCGCTGACGGCACTGTCAAAAATAGCGGCGCCGGTTTCGTCGAACGCGCTTTGGTCGCGCCGCGAATCGTTCTGGTATTCCGCCCCGAACACCAGTTTGTGCCGGTCGAAGGCGGTACTCGCCCACTGAAGTTCGGCACCCCACCAGCGGCCCACCGCCTGATCGGGAAGGTCGACACCGTCGTAGATATAGTGTCCCTGGTAGTCGTAAGCGCCGTAAAACAACCGGCCTAGCACCTCGACCTGGGTGCTCCATGGCGCACGATAACTGAGGTCCACGAAGGTTTGTCGATCCTGGGTGCGACTACGGGGATCGTTGAAATCCTGGCCGAACGAGGCGGTCGGAACGTCTTTCTCGCGGTCGACGTGAGCCACCTCCAGATTCCAGTCCTGGAAAGACAGCTTTCCAAAGAATTGACGCGCGGTCTCGTCATCAAGGCCGGTCGCGATACCGTTATGGGTCGGCGGGTCATCGAATTCGGGAAAATAAAGATCATTGCCTTGACTGTCGTAGGCGGACGCGGATAGCAGCAGATCCAACCCATTGTCCAGCGTGCGGCCGAAGGTCGCCCGGCCTCGGTAAGTCTCGGCGCTGGCAATCGAGCCGGCCAGTTCCATGCCGCCGATATCCCGTCCCCGCTTGGTGGTGATGCTCACCACGCCGAAAAAGGCATTGTTGCCGTAAAGCGCCGTCGCGGGACCGGCCGGCAGGAACTCAAGCCGTTCGATCAAGTCGACGTCCAGAATGAAATCGGTCCCCACCAGCGCGGCGTCGTAAATGTTGTCGTTGAGCCGGTGGCCATCCACCAGGAACAGCAGATGATCGTTGTAGTCGCCGGGGCGACCGAACCCGCGCACACCCACGCTGCTGTAGTTGCGGTCGTAGCTCACATAGACGCCTGGGAGGGTGCGTAAGATGTCGGCCAGCGTTCGGTAGCCATGAGTCTTGATATCCTCGGCCGTGATCACCGTCACGGCCGAGGGCGCTTCGCTGGTCTTCTGGCCGAACTTGGAAGCCGAGTACACTTCCATTTGCATGAGATCCTCAAGGCTGAAGCGGGTGAGATCCACCGCGGTTTCCTTGGCGAAGGCCAGATGGCCCGCGCCGCCTGGCTCCAGGATCAGCCCCAGCGACCCCAGCAACACACCAGCCAAGCGGGTCATATTTAAAGCAAATGAAAGATGAAAATCACACATCTGGGAGTTACGCAGTTGCCGGTAAGGTATAAAGCGGATTGGTCAAATAGGCCCGCGCGGCGGGGCGGATCTCGGTCCATGGCAGCGTGATCAGGTTGATGCCCTCGACCTAATATAGCGCGCTACCCATCGATTCATAATTCCTTGCGGGGGGAAACACCATGAGTCCTTCGATCCGCGAGATGGTCAAAAATCAAACAGTCTTTGGCATTGCCCCGGAAGTCAGTGTTCGTGAGGCCGCTGTCCTGATGAAGGAGCATCGTATTGGGGCTTTAATTGCGGCGGCGGTTAGGCGAGGAGGGCCGGGCTTACGCCAGACAATGGACCGCGCGGGGTCCGGCCCAGGCACTGGGCGCGTTTTATCAAGACCTTCGGGACGAGCGATTAAGGGTTCCATCAAGGCTGACTTGCGCTAATGCTCCTGACCCGCCCTTCAACACGCCAGGTTGAGGCGTAGGGCTCTTGGCGGAGGAGGCCAAAGCGCGTGATCCGCTTCCGGGTCAGTGGCGGCTGAACCGTTCCTCGGCAAACAGCGCCGCGCCGACCATGCCGGCTCGATTGAGAAAATGGGCGGGAACCACGGGGGTCCGCGTCGTGATTTGCGGCGCGAACTTGGGTAGCTTTTTGCTGGCGCCGCCGCCGAGCACGATCAAATCGGGCCAGAACAGGCTTTCCATGGTCAGCAGATAGTGATTCAAACGGTCGCCCCAATCTTTCCATTTCAGCTTCTGGGCGTCGCGCACGGCTTCCGAAGCGTAGCGTTCGGCCTCCAGACCGTTGCTGAGAAGAATATGGCCCAGTTCGGTGTTGGGCAGCAGATGGCCATCGCTAAACAGAGCCGTTCCCAAACCGGTGCCGATGGTGACGACGAGCACCACGCCAGCGACACCCCGGCCGGCGCCGAACCGAATTTCAGCCAGTCCGGCGACATCGGCGTCGTTGGCGACCCAAACCCGGCAACTGGTTTGCGTGGAAAAATGGTCGGCCACCGGCAGACCGATAAAGGAGGGATCGATGTTGGCCGCGGTGCGGGCCACGCCGTGCTGGATGGCGGCGGGAAAGCCGATGCCGATTAGCCCGGACCAACGATGTTGCTTGACCAGTTCCTTGATGGTCAAACCGATGGACTCCGGCGTCGCCGGACTGGGTGTCTCGATACGAAGGCGTTCGCCCACCAGTTTCCCTGTCGCGGTTTCGATGACCGCGCCTTTGATCCCCGTTCCACCGACATCAATGCCCAGAATTTGCATAACGGTGTCTTTATTTAAGAAAGATTCGTGCTCAAAATTCTAGCCTTTCCAGGGAGTTTCAGGAAGCTCGCTAGAATCGCCTTGAGAGAATAAGCAGCACGAGCAGCGAGACCGCCGCCATGCCCAGCATCCTAGGCATTCGAAATGCTCCTGGACAAAATGGTCCTAACCACATTAAACAACTGTGAGTACCAGATGAATGGGGTTCATCTGAAATTGGACTTGTACTTAATGCGACATCCGCTATCCCCAGGAATACATCTATGCTCGAAGGTTATTCGTCAATAAAAATCACGTTCGCGTCCGGGCCCTGCTGGTTGGAGATCGCTTGGATTTGCGTACCCTGAAAGCCGCGGAGCAGAAACCGCATAGGCGGGGGTTCGGTAGTCCCATCGCGACAGGCGGGCCAGACCATCCCGCAGCATTCGCTTGATATCGGATGGCTGGCTTGAAGCGAGCTGCCTCGCGCTCCAGTGGGCGTTCGAGTCGATCCGCGCGTCGACTTCGCTCAACACTCGCTCCACCCAATCCGAGTCGTGCGGCGCGATCACCAAGACCGAAAATCGGTGATCGGTGCCTTCCATGGCAACGCCGGACGAATCGTCTACGTGAAGGTCGATGCCGAAAGCGGGCGGGAATTTCGATGGTCCCCGCAAACCGACCGTTCGCTCATGCCGGTCCAGGTTGACGACGCCCTCGATTGGAATCCCGAAACTGGCGAACCAGGATTTCAGGTAACGCGGACAGCGAGCGGACGAGGTGTAAATCCAGATTTTGCAACGTCGCTGGATCAAAGCGGTCATGAGCGACCGCGTGCCACGGCGGAGTCGTTCGGGGTAACGCCAGCGGCGCCACCGGGAGACGTATTGTTCGGTGGGAACGGAGCAGTCACAAATCAGGGTATCGTCGATATCGAAAGAGATTCGCACGTATCCACCATGTCGTTTGGAGTTAAGCGCCCGGTGCTCGGCGGCGCGTCAGGTCCATCAGCCAGGTGTGGGCGCCCACCGCGGCCGGTCCGGTCGCATCTTCCGCCGGCTGGCTCCGAATGTAACTGCCGTCAGGTTGCATCAGCCACGCTTGGCGCTGATCGCGCAGGCAAATGTCCAAAATCTCCCACAACCGCTCGCGCGCCGTCCGGTCTTCCACCGGCGTCGCCGCCTCGACC